>CAIYID010000081.1 GCA_903926205.1 uncultured Bdellovibrionales bacterium | reverse complement strand
GGAATGGGTATGGGCGGCATGGGTGGAATGATGTCCCCTTACGGCGGCATGGGTATGGGTGGCATGGGTGGCATGATGTCCCCTTACGGCGGAATGGGTATGGGTGGCATGGGTGGAATGATGTCCCCTTACGGCGGAATGGGTATGGGTGGCATGGGTGGAATGATGTCCCCTTACGGCGGAATGGGTATGGGCGGCATGGGTGGTATGGGCGGCATGATGGGCAACTACGGTATGCAAGGTTATGCGCAACAAATGCAAATGCAATATCAGAGACAAATGCAAAATCAGATGGCGTCAGCACAAGTTTCTCAGGGACTTTATACACAGCTTTATCAACTGATGTCGCAAATTCAGCAGGTTCAAATGGGAGCTAACAGTGGCGGGACTTACTCGCCTTATTATCTAGGACCCTACTCAAATGGCACCTCCACATTACCGGGCGTGAATGGCTCCTACAATAACGGAACGACAAGCACCGCGCCTAGTATTCGCTAACCTACAAAAGTTAATATGACTGAAAACTTCCCCTCGCCAAGCACGAAGGGAAGTTCGCGCTAATCATTAAAGTCAATCTTGCAATGCTAACAGTAAAACTACTGGGCCAATGGCACCGCCAACCAACGTGGCGATATTCAGCCCTAGACTCACGAATGCAATTATTCCACTATTCTTCCACATTTGATGAAGACACTAGAATTCTTGAAAGAATAGGAGATACTGACAGTGCCTCATTGATTCATTTACTGGAGAGTCTGTGATAAATGTTTTACTGGTCGAAGATGATCCGGCTCTTGCCAAAAATCTTCACCTCAATTTGGATCTTGAAGGTTACAATACTTCTTGGGTTCAAAATATTAAAACGGCGATTCAGAAATACCATGAGCAAGAGTTTGACTTAGTTATTCTAGACATCGGCCTTCCCGATGGAAGTGACTTTCAATTTCTGCAAAAAATTCGTGAGTCTAAATCAAGTTTACCTATCATCATTCTTACCGCACAGACAGACAAAACCAGCCTCATCAAAGGATTAGAGCTTGGAGCCAGCGATTTTGTAAAAAAACCCTTTGAACTGCAGGAACTTTTTGCGCGCATCAAATCACTCCTTAATAGACCTCTACGCCGAGAGCCGCAAATTAGTTATGGAGAGCTAATTATGTTCGTGGAACAGAGAAAAGTTATCTACAAAGAAAAAAATTTTGAACTCAATCGCCGTGAATATGACATTCTTTTACACTTAGTTGAACATGCGGAATCGATTGTATCTCGAAGTTCTTTTCTCACAACACTTGATAAAAATAGCGATATTTTTGATCGAACAATTGATTCCCACATCAGCCACCTGAGAGCACGCCTTAAGCAGAATAAGGTCGCTGATCTTAAAATTTCGTCCATTTATGGTGTGGGCTATCGACTTGAAAAAATCTAGATATATTCAACTTTTGTGATTACAAAAGCCTCTTCACCGACGGGCTTTTTCACTGTGACTTCGTCACCTAACTTGCGTCCCAGAAGAGCTTTAGCCACTGGCGCTTTCCAGGAAATTTTCCCTTGAGCGACGTTCCACTCATCTTCACCGACGATTTGGTAGATCTTAAACTGACCATCTTCATCTTCCAAAGTCACCGTAGCACCAAAACTAATCTTTTTTGCGCTGGGAGTTCCGTTCAAAGTCACCGGATCAACCAACTCCGCTTTTTCTAAACGCCCGGTTAAGAATCTCAAGCGTGAGTCAATTTCACGTAAGCGTCGTTTTCCATAAATATAATCAGCATTCTCCGAACGGTCTCCGTTACTCGCCGCCCAGGCAACGGTTTCCACGACTTTAGGTCGCTCCACATGAAAAAGCTGCTGATACTCATCCTTCAGTTTTTTCAATCCAATCGGTGTAATATAGTTTTTATCTTGATCTGACATTAGACTCTTTTAAAAAGAGGAGCTCAAAGGTTTCATTACCTCAAAATTCAAGCCCTGCAGTTCTTGCATCAATTCATGAACACTCAAAATCTTTTTCACTCGATGAGCAATCGCACCCACAGTGTAAAGGTTTTTCTCTTCAAGTTTATTCAAATTGATCGAAGCTAAAAGACCATTGCAAATACAAAAAGTTTTTTCATTCTCTTCTTTCGAAAGACATTTCCCTTTATTCAAAAGATAACCTTTGTCGCAATTGGGAGCTCGCTCATGCTTCAAGGCCTGTTGATAAAAAGGTGATTTTTTCAAAACGCGGAACAACATTCCACAAGGCGATCCCACTCGAGACGCGAGCTCAATGTCCTCTTCGGAACTTTCTACAATCAATTTTTTGTATTCTTCTCCTGCACCACTTTCCTGGGTCGCTAAGAAACGAGTTCCCATTTGCACTCCGGCACAGCCCATGGATATATATTTTTGAATATCCTCATGACCGTAAATTCCCCCTGCTGCAATGACAGGAAAATTTCCATATTTTTTTGCCACTTCAAAAACTTCAGCTAATAAATTTTCCAATCGATTCGCCGGAGCCGCCGCTTCTTCCTCAGTTCTCCAAGCGATGTGACCGCCCGCTAAGGGGCCTTCAACCACCACCGCATCAGGCAATCGACCCGCACGTAACCAGCGTTTACAAATAATTTCAAGAGCGCGTCCTGAGCTGGCAATGGGAACGAGAGCCACTTCATTGGCACGAGGATGCTCCAAAGCAATCTCCACCAAAGCGAGCGGCAAACCAGCGCCGCTAATAATCACATCAACTCCGCCATCCATACTACCCAAAACAGAATCACGATACTGGTTGATCACTGCCACCATGATGTTCATTCCCATCGGAGCGCCATGGGCAATTTTTTTTGCATCTCGCACATCTTGAGCCGCGGCTTCTCGTGCATTCATTTTTCGACCGTGTCGTTGTGATAAAATTCGATCTAAGGCTGCAGAAGATAAGACCCCCAAGCCCCCATCACGAGACACCGCTCCAGCCAATGTAAAATTGGACAGACCAATTCCCATTCCGCCTTGAATAATTGGAACACGAATATTTGTATTGCGAATTTTCAGGGCAGGCAGAGCTACGGGCATTGAATTTACCTCTTTCGATGAGACATTGGTATTGATAGCAATCCTTAGGAACAGGTACAACGTATATTTTACCTCTACTTGGGCCCAGAAACACGTCAATTCTTATCAGATAACTCAACGAAATCTCACGGAAATCCGATGAGAAAAGCGAACTTCACTTAAAGGAGGTCGTGTTGAAAAAACAAACACGAATGATCCTGCTTGCTGCGCTACTTTCACTGACTGTGTTTGGTGGCACAAAATTTTGGTATCAAAGTCAATCAGCGCAGTTGGATCAACATGCTGATGTAAAGCCATTGGCTTTTGCAGCTTCAGTTCACGAAGATGTTCGTCGTCGACCAGCATCACGTCTTATTTGGCAAACTGTCAACTCAGGGGAGGCTCTTTACCCCGGTGAGGCCATCAAAACTTCTGCAAAAAGCGAAGTTCGAATTCAATTCAATGATGGCAATCGCTACATCGACTTAGACCCTGATTCTTTGCTAGTGATCACTTCAAACAACAATGAAATATCTCTCGACTTGATGGATGGATCAATCTTCGTTGCAGGAGGAGACAAAGGCGCGACCGGGCCCGCTCTGACTTTGAATTCAGCAAAAGGAAAAGTGGATCTCTCTGGGGCGACAGCCTCTCTCTCAAAATCAAGTAGCGGTGTCGACGTGCAAGTCCTGAAAGGAAAAGTCACAAGCGAAAATGGCCAAGAATTCAAAAATTCTTTGATTGATTCGGTTAAAATCCTTTCGCCAATGTCGGATCATCCCACAATCATTAACCCAGAAAGTTCGGACTCAATCAAATTTTCCTGGCAAGGCTTTCCAGAGAATACTTTGGTCAGCTTGTGGGTAGGATCTTCTCGCAAAGAAATGAAACAAATTGCTCAAACAAAAGTGCCTGGACAAAGTTCAATTGAAAAACGTATCTCCACGGGAAAACACTTTTTCAAGTTGATCGCCAGTGAAGTGAAAAATCCAAAAAATCAAATGGAGTCACAACTTCACCGTTTTGAAGTGATCGCTAAATTTCCGCCCGTCGCCATTTACCCGACCAGCGAGGCCTCCTTAGTCATGAATAAACCCCTCAACCCGGTCTCTTTCAAATGGAGTAAACCGGAAGACACAAAAAGTGTGACGATGGAAATTTCTAAAGATTCAAGTTTTAAACAAAAAATTCTTAGCAAAGACTTTAATGATGAAGAGGACTTCACTCAGGATTTGGCTCCTGGCGATTACTATTGGCGTTTGAACGCCCGCTACGATGGCACAGACGGCCCGATCACAAGCAAGCCCATTCATTTTTCCATTACAAGTAAACCAAAAAATCCGTTGAAAATTATTTGGCTACCGAAACAAGAAAAAGAAATTCAATACTTTATTGAGCAAGCCTCCGTGAACATGGTCTGGGATGTGGATTTAAAATCCGATGTCAAAAAATGGACTGTTCATCTTTGGCCAACAAAGGACGGACGAAAGCCGGCGGCAGAGACAGAAAAAGTGATTAAGACAATTGAAATGAAAGCCCAGAGTGAGGTTCCTCAGGCTGGAAGTTTCAATGCGATGGTCGAAGCCTTTAATGAAAATGATGTGCTGCTGGCAAGTTCGGAAGTCAAAACTTTTGAAGCTGCCGTAAAACCGCTTCTTGAAGCACCGCTCTTTCTTCCTGAAAAAGGAGAACTGAAAGCCGACAATCGAGGCAATCTGTCTTTGAAATGGACAGCGCAGTCGGAAGCGAAGGACTACCAATTAGTACTAATGGATAAAGATGGAAATGAAATTAAGCGCGGCAACTTCACAGGGACTTCCACCTCGTTGGTCAACTTGATGCCCGGCGAATACAAAGTCGATATTTTTGCAACCGATATTCATGGCCGCGAGTCCGAGCACGGGACACCAAGACATGTCCTCGTCCCCGACACTAGCGGCTTGAAGGCTCCCAAACTGAAAAAGGTGCAAGTGAACTGATGATTCGATTGGGTTTCCTCCTTATTCTCTGTTTATCATTTTCGGCTCTGGCCCAAGAGTTTCGCCGAAAAATATCATTGGATTGGGAGCCCATTCCGGATGCCAAGTCCTATGAAGTAGAAATTCGATCGACCGACAAAAATTCTAAAGAAAAACCAAAATCGGAAATGGTTCAATCTCCCAATTGGACAGGAAAATTGTCTTTGGGTGGATATGCTCTTCGCGTTCGAGGTCATGATAAACGAAAAGTCCCTGGCGACTGGTCAGAAGACCTTGCCTTTTTCGTCGGTCTTGAAACTCCGGTTTTAACCTCGCCGAAAGGGCAAGAAAAAGTTTTTTCATCTTCAGATGATGAACAAAAAGTTCGTTTTGTGTGGCAAGTGGTGCCTGGCGCAAATTCCTATTCTTTCGAGCTTAGCTCCAAAGATGGAAAATTCAAAAAAGAGAAACAACTCTCTGATTTAAACATTGAAATGAGTCTCCCTGTTGCGATGGAATACTCCTGGAAAGTGAAAGCACTAGGACCAAAAGGTATTAATAGCGACAGCACCGCAATTAGCGATTTTTCAGTTTGGGGCAAAAAACTGGAAACCCCTATCATTGCCGAACCAAAAAACACCTTCGTTCGAGAGCTCGGCTGGAGTCGTCCAACCTTTGCCGAGGATTTTGACTATCAAATCACTCGGTATGATGAAGCCAAAAAGAAATGGATAACAGTGGATAAATCCCTCACTCCAAATCAACAGATTTTATTTTTACAAAAATGGTCCGGGGGAAAATACAAATTCACTATGAAGGCAAATTCTCACCTTAGACAGAGTTCAAAAGCTATTGAAAAAACGTTCACAGTCAGAAATGGAAATCGCTCTCCCGCCGCGGAAGAGATTGCGACACTTCGGGAATCAATTGATTACACCATCGGCTGGTTCGGAATTGCCAGCTATTTAATTACAAATTTAAGTTATAGCGGAGTCAATTCGGATCGAACCCCGGGAAATCAATTAGGGCTTTCTTTTAACGGGGCACTTGGCGGCACCGGCCGAGTTGGGATCGGATATCTAACGCCAAAAACACCTTGGGGATTTCTGACGATTGGAGACTTCAGTGGAATCACCCTCAACAATAATATTACCACTTTTGGTTCGTTGGAAGGAAGTGCCATCTATCGCTACAACCTGAGTGATCGTTCCGAACTTCGGCAGGTCTTTGGCCTTTTTTATAAAGAGCTCCCGGTCATTATGGGCTCCTCTGCTAACACTTCAACTGTTCTTTCTGCTTCAACGATTGGACCTCAATACGGCCTGGAATATTGGAAAGCCCTTTCTCCGAAATTAGGGTATCAATTAAATTTGCATGGATATTTAAATGCGCTTTCCGTGAGTACCCCTAATGGAAATACGCTGGCTCCTGATTTGAGTTACCAACTGGGATTTTTAGCATCTTACCGATTGTCGAGATTAATGACTGGCTTGGCGGGCTTCGCCTACCGAGTCGATAGTATCTCTTATCAAGCAAATGATGGCTCCACCAATCGATCTTCGTTAACTGGAAATTACCTTAATCTCTATCTGGAGTGGCAATTATGAGAATTTCAATTTCTACAAAAATGATCTTTCTCGTGGTGAGTTTCCTCTTAACCACCACCGTCTTTTTTGCAAAAAAAAGCTCCAGTCTTTTTGAATCTGTTCTCGTGCAAAGGGAAGAAGATACAAATCTGGCCACGGTGACTTCACGATTGAAAGAAGTCGAAGCCACTCTTCTCTCGGCGAAAGAACGCATCGAAGTTATCGGAACACTGATGGCGAAAAAAAGTACGGAGCCAACAAAGGTCAGCGCAGACGCTGACAATGATATTACGCTCAATTTCAATAAAGATAAAACTTTAGTCTCTTTAGAAATCTATCGTTTTTCCTCTCAAGGAATGGAGCTCGTCAGTCACAAAGTAAAACCTGAGGTCCTAACCCAATACAAATTGCCTGCGAATTATATTGAATACATTCGAACCTATGCTCCATTCCCGATGCGATCGGTGGCGCAAAAAAATATCGAAGTCGTGAATTCAAGTTTTCCCATTGGACCACCACTCATCACGATAGGCATCCCCGTGCTGCATGATGAATATGGCAATGTCTCCCACATTGCCATCGCTGATATTTCTTTGGGGATTTTACAAAAACCCTTTTCTGATAAATCAGAGCGAACTCTTTTTTTAACAGACAAAAATGGTATGGTTATCGCTCATCAAAATGAAGAAATTGCGCTCACTCGCCAAAAATTTTCAACCTCACCTATTGTGGACAAAGCGCTGAAAGATTCCTCAAAACTGCCGCAACAAACTCAATTTACTGACCCAGAAAGTCACAAAATATGGATTGGTGCTTACTCAAAATCTCCATTCGGTGTGATTGCCTTTTCACAAATTGAAAAAGATAAAATTTTAGAACCGGCCCAAGTGGTAAGAAATGAAACCATCAATATTGCAGGTTCGATGATTGCCATTGCGCTCTTTTTATCCTTCTTATTTTCAATTTCACTCACCTCGCCAATTGAAAAACTGGCGTCGTTGATCGAGGTCGTTTCCAAGGGAAATTTTGATGTCAAAGCGCGCTCTCAAGTTAAATCTAACGATGAAGTTGGTGATTTAGCCAAAGCCTTCGATCACATGACCGATGGACTTAAAGAACGTGACAAAGTGAAAAGTTTATTCTCAAAATTCCATGGATCCAGTGTTGCTGATGACTTAATCAATAACGAAATCTCTGTTGGCGGACAAAATAAAGAAGTCACCGTCTTCTTCAGTGACATTCGAGGCTTCACGGCTTTTTCAGAGAATCGTACACCTGAGGAAGTGGTAGCCATGCTCAACGAATATTTTGCAGTGATGGTCGGTATCATTAATAAAAATGGTGGCGTCGTGGATAAATTCATTGGTGATGCGATCATGGCCGTTTGGGGCGCACCAAAGGAAGGTCCGGATGACACTCAAAAGGCCATCACGGCAACAATGGAAATGCGAAAAGCCCTCTTTGCGCTTAATCAACGGCGCGAACTTCGCGGTCAGCCTCCAATTTTAATCGGCATGGGTGTACACTGCGGACGCGCAATTTCTGGTACGATTGGCTCTGAAGAGCGCATGGAATACACGGTCATCGGCGACACTGTGAATATAACCTCAAGGATTGAAGCCTCCACCAAGGCGTTCGGAGCAGACTTGTTGATTTCAGATTCAGTGGTTGAAAAAGTCGGGGAACATTTTGTCTATGAACTTGCTGGCTCGGCCGAAGTCAAAGGAAAATCAGAACCCCTCAAACTATTCAAAGTGCGTGGCTTTAAACATGCTGATGGGACAACTGAATTGATTTCTACGCCTTACTCAGATTACGAAAAAGGGCATGTCGATAAAGTTCATGTGGCGTGATTTTGACTTTAGTTTATCATGATAAACTAAAGTACGGTTTTATACTCGCACGCTCAAACCATCTTTGAGGGCCATTGATCGCGCCCTCAATGCAGGCACAAGTCCGATCAGCACACCGGCCACAAAAGTCAAAATAAGATAAAAAGCCTCAATACTCGTCAAACTAGAGCCTTGCAAAACGAGTCCAAACTCATGCTCAAGCCAAGACTGCAAAATAACAAAAGCTCCGAGTTGCACAAAAAATCCAAAGGCAACTCCCACGAGCGTGAGTAAACCAGATTCAAAAACTAAGAGAGCGACAATGCGACTGGAGCTAGCTCCCAGCGCGCGCAGGATGGACATCTCTCGCCGTCTTTCATTTAGGCCTGTGAGTAAAGCGACCAACATCGCGACTAAACCGACGGCAACCACCAACCAAGAAATCACTTGAAAGGCTTGCTCCACATAGCCAATCCCGCGCCAGAGTTCAGAGAGCGTGACTCCCGGAATGATCGCGAGCATTGGCTCTTCAAGGTAAGTATTGATTTCACGTTGCAGGCGAAGAGTATCAATTCTTGATTTCGAACGAAGGAAAAAAGCCGTGATGGTTTTAACTTTAATTTCTTCTTTATGAATTTTCTCTGGTGAGATTCTTTCACTCTCTTTTGGCATCGCCCCGTTTTGCCAATCAAGATGCAAACCTTCAAGACCTTGCAAGGTGATATAAACCGAGCGATCCAAGGCCGTGCCTGTAGCCTTCATGATTCCACTAACAACAAAGGGCTTGTCATCATGCTTGAGTACACCCTCTCCGCTTGTCACGCCGTGGGCAACAATAATTTTATCGCCCAATTTATAATTTAAAGTTTTGGCGACGTCTGAGCCAAGAACCACATCCCACAAGCCTGAAAGCCGATTTCCCTCGCCGAGCTGAATGCTTTGATTCCCGCGAAAACGATAATGCTCAAAAAAACTATCATCTGTTCCGACCACTCGAAAACCACGATGCCCGTCTCCTAATGAATACGGAATCACCCAATCCACGGCTGGATGTGCCTTGAAGTGCTGATAAGTTTCCCAAGAAATATTGTTCGTGGCAGAGCCAATATTAAAAACGGAATACAAAAGTAAATTGATGGGTCCGCTTCTAGCCCCAACGATCAAATCCGTTTGACTGATTGTTTGAGTGAAACCGTCTTCTGCCGCTCTTTTGATTCTTGAAACTGATAAAAGGAGCGCCGAACTCAAAGCAATTGAAAGAATGGTCAGACTTGTTGTGAGTCGACGATTCCACAAAGATTTAAAGGCTAATCTGAGAAAAATCATAAGCCACTGACCTTGTTAATTTCGTTGAAGGACAAGGTTCGATCAAATATTTTTTCTAAAGAGCGATCATGGCTGACAAAAATCACTGTCGACTGGGCTTTCTGACAAACTTGAAACAGAGTTTGAAGAAATTTTTCACGATGATCGTAATCCAAAGAAGAAGTCGGTTCATCGGCTAAAATCAACTCCGGATGTCCTAAAAGTGCTCGCGCTACGGCGACCCGTTGTTGCTGTCCGATACTCAACGCCGTTACGGGTCTCTGCAAAAGTTCAAAAATTCCCAAATCTCGACAGAGCTGAGAAATCTCTGCCTTTGAATCAGAGCAGCGTGATCGTCGAGTGGCACTCAAGTGCAAAGGCAATTCAATATTTTCTTCCACATTAAGATATGGAATCAGGTTAAAGCTTTGAAAAACATAACCCATGTGTGCTGCTCGAAATTGATCACGCCCCTGATCACTGAGTTTTGCCAAATCCGTTTCCAAGACTTGGACTTGTCCCAGCTGAGGAGTTAAGACTCCCGCTAAAATCTCAAGCAAAGTGGATTTACCACAACCACTTGGGCCATAGACAAAAACTCTCTCACCCTTTTCGATTTTTAGCTGTGGAATATCGAGTGTCAGTTTTTTTGAATTCGAGTAAGAAAATTGAATGTTTTTTAGCTCTATCAAACTCATTTGTAAGGCTCGATTTTTACACCGCTCATACTGTAAGAACTTTCGCCATACATGTGCCGCTTTGATTTCAAACTCAGTTTACCGTAAACCCAAATCGGTCCGTAAGCTGTCGTCGTTTCGTGACCTTCTTGCATTTGCACGAGAACCATTTGATTCGGGGGCGGAGGGGGCACATGAATACAGGCTTGAGGGCTTGGAACTAATAAAAATTCCGTGACGTTCTTAGAATTATCTTCCAGGGGCACCATAAAGCCAGGAATTCGAACTTGAGCGTCATCTAAATCTTTCAACGACTTAGGAGCCGCACCTGACACATAATCAAGCTCGCCCAAATCACGCCAATCGACCTCTTTGTAATTACTATTTACCAGTCGATCTTTGTTTTGAAAAAGTGCAACACCGGCCGCCACAGAAATCATCATGATGCCAACAAGCAACATCCAATTTGTTCGTTTCATAGAACAAGATCTTAGTTGGCAGATTGGTGTATGACAAGGTACAAAAAGCTATGAATAATAAAGTCCAATCCGTGCGCGGCACCCAAGATTTTTTGCCCGAACAAAGCTTCCTTTATCGAGCTGTAGAGAACACGGCTTGGCAAACTGTTAAGCTTTTTGGCTACGAAGAAATTTCCACTCCCATTTTTGAATTTTCTGAAGTCTTTCACCGCTCTTTAGGTGAAACATCTGATGCTGTGAGTAAGGAAACTTACGATTTTATGGATCGCGGAGGAGAATCCCTCACGCTGCGCCCGGAAGGCACCGCCGGAGTTGTGCGCGCTTTTATTTCTAATGGCATGGCCCAAAACTTGCCACTCAAACTTTACTATTCCGGCCCAATGTTTCGCTATGAGCGTCCGCAAAAAGGTCGTTACCGCCAATTTCATCAAATTGGCGTGGAAGCTCTGGGTTTTGAGCAAGCGACCGCTGACGTGGAGTCCATCGCCAGTGCTTGGCAGATTTTAAGTCGCCTCGGCTTACAAGATAAAGTGCAATTAGAAATCAATTCTTTGGGTGATAAAGAAAGTCGCAGCAAACATCGTGAAGCGCTCCTGAATTACTTACAACCATTGAAGACCTCTTTGTCATCTGACAGTCAAATTCGTTTAGAAAAAAATCCTTTAAGAATTTTGGATTCTAAAGACGAAGGCGATAAAAAAATCATCGCCACCGCCCCGAAGTTGCAACAATATTTAAACGACGCTTCAAAAAAATTCTTCGATCAAGTTTTAGAGGGTCTTGATGCCATCGGAATCAAAGCCAATCTCAATGAGCATTTGGTGCGTGGCTTAGATTATTACACTCACACTGTTTTTGAAATCACTACGACTCATTTGGGCGCTCAAAGTGCGGTGATCTCTGGCGGACGCTATGATGGCCTGGTTGAACAATTGGGTGGACCAGCAACACCAGGAGTGGGCTGGGGCGGAGGGATTGAACGACTCATGCTGCTGGCTGATGCAACGAAATTTGTACAACCTCAGATTGTCATTGCTATTTTACCTGCTGATGAAGCCAGTGAAAAATTTTGTTTAAAATTAGCCAACGACTTACGAATGATGGATAAGACCGTTGGCGCTTTGAACTTCGGCAATGTGGGTAAGAACATGAAGCGCGCGAATAAAATGGGCGCGAAGTATGCTCTGATCGTGGGTGAGAGCGAACGTCAAAAAAACGTCGTCGCCATGAAAAACCTTGCCACGGGCGAACAAAAAGAAATTTCTTTGACCGAGCTTATGAAGTTTTCTTTTTAACTGGTCAGCCTTAGGCGGCCACCCGCTTTTCAACTAAGTCCACAAAATAGTCCAATCACTGCTAGAAAGCCCTCGTAATCGATTTTTTTGATAAGAAATCTTACCCAAAATTTCCTGTTCGTTGAGTTGAATATAGTCTCTAACGATCACGTAGGCTCGATAACCCTTTACCACTCGTGAAAAAGGTCTGTACCTCCAAAGACTTTTCCTCCTTTTAAGCTTCCTGTTTGTTGCGGTGGGGGTATAGGTCCCCGCTTGAAGCTGCGGATACAATACCTTATTAATTTTGAAAACGACATGAATGGGATCGCGTGTGGAGAGTGGCCTTTGTCCTCTCCCGAGTTTTTTGTTCCGTAAAACTCCGCCGTAGGAATAACGCTGCTGGGACTTGATTTTAAAAAAGTTTGTTTGCTGACCGATACCCATACAATAGATCAAAGAAAAAATCGACCTGAAGGTGGGTTTTCCTTTAAAAAAATCGAATATTCTAAAATCAATTTTTACCATCTTTTAGCCGTTCAGCTATTAATGACGTCGATGAATTCGCACATTAGGACCCAAGCCCCATCCAGGACTGGCGATGGTCTCCCGGCGTCCGATGAATATCACCATCCACCACAACCCAATGATCAAGGTTCCAATACTCAACCACTGTCCTTGAGTTAATTCCAGCCATCGAAATCCTAGTTGCGGATCCGGCAAACGAAATTGTTCATCAACAAGACGAACAATGGAATAAAGAAGAATGAACCAAGCCGCAATAATTCCTGAGCGTCGAGGTTTGTACCAAATCACGAATAGACAAAGAAAAATAAACAAACCTTCACCAAAAGCACCGTACAACTGAGAAGGATGTCTGTAGTCGAGCAAAGGTGCCACCGCCAACTTTGCTCCTTCATTTCCACCTTGTATGGCCGTCAAAATTTGATTCAGCACCACCGTGATTTTTATTCGACTCGCTTCAGTCATGGAGCCCGCTTCTGAAAGCTTCGCCCATTCCTCCGGAGTCACGACTGTTTGTAATTCTGGAATTTTTTCAATGACCGTGTTTAAACTCGCCAGTTTCTTAAAATCATATTGAGGCCAAAATAAAATATCCTGGGGAAATTTGACCGCCAAGGCATAAGAGGAATCAACCACTCGGCCAACGAGCTCCCCGTTGACAAAGTTAGCAAGTCGTCCAAAAAAAATTCCCAAAGACCCACAGAGAGCCGCCAAATCAAAAAGATAAAGCTGACCCACTCCAGACTTTAGTGAAAATAAAGTTAGTGCTAGCACCAAGCCAACAATTCCGCCGTGACTGGCCATGCCTCCTTCATTGAGAGCCAAAACCCCCCAAAAAGGAAAGTCTGGTCTAAATTTCAAAAAAAGATCTGGAGCGTAGAAAATGCAATATCCCAAACGGCCACCAATCAAGGTACCGATTGCACTAAAAATCACAAAATCCAAAATCATTTGCGAGGTGAGACCATTGCGTTGACGCTGACTCAGCCAGGAAACCAAAACAAAAGCACAGAAAAAAGCAAACAAATAAGAGAGGCCATACCAACGGATGCCGAACTCTCCAGAAATTTTCCAAACAAAAGGACTTAGATCATGAACCATGACTTAGTTTTACCGTGGTTCTTCTGATAGTCAAATGAGACTCCACTAGGTCATGACCGCTGCAACAAAGCAGCAAAAAATCCATCTCCTAAATTCTGATCAGGATCAATCTGTAGATCCCGAAGAAGCTTCCACCCCTGAGCCATAGCCTCTGGACTGCGTAAAAAATTTTCTACTTGTTGCTGATTCTCAGAATTCATGATCGAGCACGTAGCATAAAGTAAATAGCCGCCAGCTTTCACCATGGACGAGTAATTTTTCAAAATCATCGCCTGCGTCTCTCGCAAACTTTCGATCTCAGTCATTTTCAATTTCCATTTACTATCAGGATGACGTCTTAAGACACCAGACCCCGAACAAGGCACATCCAATAAAACAGCGTCCGCAAACTCTTTGAGCGACTCAATCGTTTCATTTCCAACAATGAGGCGAGTTTCAATGCCCTCAATCCCATTGCGAACCGCACGTTTCTGCAATTCTTTGAGTTTCCAGTCATGCACATCCATGGCAATGATTTGACCTTTGTTCTGCATCAGATTAGCCAAATGCAAAGTTTTTCCACCACCTCCAGCACAGGCATCGATCACTTTCGCTCCAGATTGCAGAGGCAATAGTGGAGCTATTTGTTGAGAACCTCGATCTTGCACCTCAAAATATCCCAAGCGAAAACATTCGCTCGTAAAAACATTTTTCCTTGATTGAAGACTCAAGCCCGTCGAGCAAGATGGAATAATATCCGTAAAAATTTCTTCCTGGCGAAGTTTATCTTGCAACTTTTCTCGTGAAATTTTCAGCGTATTGACTCGCAAATCAACGGGTGCTGGTTCATTTAAACTTTTCAAAATCGAAGACCAACGATCGCCACGTTCTCTGAAACCCCATTCGTTCATCCAATCAGGAATCGATTCAGCCAGAGCTAATTTATTCGAATCATTAAGAAGTTCTTTTGCTCGACGAAGAATTTTTTCAGAAGTAATGCCCGAAATTTCCAAATCAGGAGGGATTTCATTTCCATTCAAAATCCAAAAACTAGCCCAAGCCTGCAGCGCCTCTGTGTTTGTCGTTGACTTTGGCTCTGGCAAATCAAGGCAGTACCAAAGCTTTCGCCACCAGCGGACACATCCATAGATATTTTCAGCATAAAAACGACGATCTCGTGCTCCCCATTTTCGCTGGGATTTTAAATTACGCTCGACGACCTTTTCAGCCAACTGCTGATGAGCGAAGACATCCACCAATCCCAAAGCCAATTGATCCAGCAGATGTCTATGAAGTTTAATAATTGGTTTTTTCAATTTTTTTTCTTTGCCACTCGTGAGACGTGAATTAAAAAGTAAAAATAAGGCCGCCAGTCAAAGCCGTGCCGTTAAATTGACCTTCAGATAAAAGTAAAATGTGATTCTTCATTCCATATTCGACAAAAAGACCTAAGAGATTGGAAAGCTCCATAAAACGAAGTCCCATGACTAACTCATAATCGAAAGAAATATTTGATTTACTATTTATTTGCTGCAAAAAAATTCCACCACCAGCACCGATTCCAAAATAAAGAGGGAACCGCGTTTCAGCTCTTGGAAAAGTCAGTATTGGTTCAATGGACAATTTCACCGCTCGATTCCCTGCCAATGAATACTCAGAGAAATCAGCTCGGAAATTTGTATCAAGTCCGTGCCATTGATCGACCAGATAAGTGACTCCGTAATTCGCCTGACCTCCGCCACCAATTGGAGAAGTTGGTCCCCAATTGTAAGCCTGAGAATCTGTGTACTGACCAATGTGCAACATCAGAACATTTTCACCGCCAGAAGAACTGGCTTTTGAAACACGCTCTGCATCCTCCGCAAAATATTTTTGTGCTGCTTTCTTACCAACCACTGGCTGATCACCAAGAGCGTAGGAACTTATATTCAGAATTATAAAACAGAGAAAAATGAGGGAGCTTGCAGCTCGTGCAATTAAAATAGACATACTTGATGACTTATCGCGAAAATTTTACTAGGTCAATTTGACTTGCCGCTCCTTCTTGACCGTCCACTGCAACACACCTAGCCTTAATAGTGGAAGGCAGGACCAAGGTCTATGAAGTGCCCCTATTGTGGACATAATGAGGATCGTGTTCTGGACACGCGCGAACAACGTGAAGGCGAACTCATTCGCCGCCGCCGCGAATGTCTGAAATGCAAATCTCGATTCTCGACTATTGAGGCTCTCAGCGTGTCTTTTCCTATGGTGATTAAAAAAGATGGTCGCCGAGAACCTTTTAATAAAGAAAAAATATTGAAAGGCCTGCAAGCGGCTAGTCAAAAACGCCCCATCAGTTTGGCCCAATTAGATGGAGTTGTTGAACGAATTAGTAATTGGGTGATCCAACGAATTGACAAAGAAATTCCTGCTCGGATCATTGGGCATAAACTCATGCAAGAGCTAAGGCTCTTGGATGATGTGGCCTACATCCGCTTTGCCAGCGTTTATCGAACGTTTAAAGATGTGCAGGAATTTGTGGAAACCTTAGAGGATCAAGAGGCTCTTGACATTTATGAGACCTCAGCGCAGCTTTCCTTAACTCCAGAAAGAACTGTGTCGTTAGCTCCGGAACGAGCTACGCCAGTGCACCTAGAAAAATTAGAAAAGGGTTCAAATGAAACATCAAGCGCGAGAAGTCGCACTTCAGATATTATTTCAAACTGAGTTTGCCACACGCATTTCCTACCAAGATTTTTTAGCTTTGTTTGAAGACACGGTTCCGAAAGAAGCTGTGGAATACGCCGATCAACTCGTTCGCGGGGTGAAAGACCATCAAACAGAGATCGATGCCACAATTCAGGCAAAAAGCGCCCATTGGAGCTTGAATCGGATGTCTATTGTTGATCGAAATATTTTACGCATCAGCGTTTATGAACTTAAATTTTCACCCACTCCAGTTAAACCCGGAATCACCATCAATGAAGCCATCGAGTTGGCAAAAAAATATGGCTCTACAGAATCCTCCTCTTTTGTGAATGGTATTTTAGATGCTGTCTCTAAATCTAATCCTTCGAACAATTCTCCATGACTCTATTGACCCAAAGTAGCAGCACGAATTTTGGCGCCGATTTGTGGATTATTCCCAAATTTGAAAATTCTCGAGCGGCCTCTCGGCTCGACTGGTACTTGAATTTTCAACTGACTCGCTCAACAGCAAAAATCCCTAAGGTTTTAAATGAGGAGCTTACTTCTTTATTAAAAAATTGTGGATTAACCGAAGCTCACTATCACCAAGGGACATCAGGAAAACTGCTTATTAGTTCATCACAATTATTACCTAATCGATGGGTGGTCCAGCTCGAAAATTCTGAGAATCTCAATGATTGGTGTTCACGAATTGCAGAAATTTGGGCTGGCCTCCGCAAACCCACGCTCAGAGTCTTTTTGCCAACTGGACTGTCCTCCGGGGATTTTTTAACGACTTGGAAACAATCGCAATCTTTTGATGATTTCAGCATCGTGGTTGATTAAACTTAAGACCATGGAGAAAATACCGGAGAAATTAACTCAATTCGTACGTCGACGATTAAATTCGTGGCAAAAAGGACTTGAAATAGTTCTCGAGCAAGACCCCAATCTTGATCATAAGAAACCTGTTTCTATATTCGAAGCAACAACGGATGTTTTACATCTTGAAGAAACCCTTCGATTTTTACCAAACTCCAATACCTCTGATCGAATGATTCACATGTTCAGTCGAATGACATCCTACTTTGAAAGCGGCGTGCTACTTTATAAACATTCGACCGAAGTATCACAGCAAGAAATTTGGTCACCAGGTGCTGTTTTTTTTAAAGGTCAATATTATCCCCTGGCCCCTGAACACTTGCAATTGCGTCTCCAATTACCTGCTCTTAATTTTCTGGAGTTAAGAAAAACTTCACCCTATGCCATATTACAACAGCTTCATCTCACGGAAATCAGCGATTCTGCTGATGCCTCCGCTTTTGCTTTTAAGGCTGATATGGATTTTTTATTTCTCGTTTTTTCGGAATTACCAGAACCTTGGCTACGCACTCACATTGAAAACATTTTTAACATTCTTAAAGAGACCATCAGTCGCTCATGAGTAACTCCTCGAGTATTTTTATTATTTCTGATGGAACCGGCGAAACCGCCGCCGTGATGATTCGAGCGGCCCTCGTCCAATACGCCGATCAAGAAGTGACCATGGTTCGTCACAAAAATATTCGTTCCGAGCAACAACTTCAACCCATCATCGACGAAGTCTTCGAACGGCGTGGATTGATTGTCTACACGGTGGTGAGTGCTCAACTTCGACGAAAAATTCAAGAGATGGGATTAAGCAAAGGCATTCCTTGCCTGGATCTCTTAGGTCCAATCCTTGGAACCTTGGACACTTTTTTTGGAGTCAGTTCTTCGACTCAAGGCCAAGCCGGTTTATTGCGGGTTGTGGACGACCAATATTTCAAGCGGATTGAAGCCATCGAATACACCGTCAAACATGATGATGGAAAAACTCTGACCGAGTTAGACAAAGCTGATATTATTTTAGTTGGAATCAGTCGAACGAGCAAAACTCCTCTTTCCATTTTCCTGAGTCACAAAGGCTGGAAAGTGGCCAACATTCCTCTTGTTTTAAATCAGCCAATTCCTGAAAAAGTTTTTACCGTCGATCAAAGAAAAATTGTCGGACTTATTATCGACATGGATTCGCTTCAGAGAATTCGAAAGAATCGCCTTGAAAAATTCGGACAAGACCCCGGTGGCGAATACGCCAGCATGGCTCACATCGCAAAAGAGATTGACTATGCCACCGAAATTTTCAAAAAAAATAAACGCTGGCCCGTTTTCAATGTCACTGAACGCGCATTGGAAGAGACCGCTTCTGAAATTACTCGTATTGTTGCTGCTCGTATGGGCTGGCCAGACAGCGCTTTATTTTAAAGCCTAAGGCCTGATAAAATCGCTCCGGGTGGCCCTTGTTGCTGATCTAGTTGCGACCCCCGGAGCCTGAACATTCACTTACAAAGTCACAAAATGAGGTTAGGAGGGAAGGAATCCTTCCACCACGGCAAAGGGAGCCACCGAGTCCTGTTCCGCCGGGCCCAGCCTACCTCATTTCTTAAAATCATGATGTGTTGAATTAAACCTTAAGTCCAGTCTTTTTTTCAAAAAAAATGACATCGCTACTTTTTAGTAGAAATTGAACTGGTTTTCTTTTAGAAACTTGGGACTTCTGTCGGATTTCACCGCATCTGACCACCCAAATTTCACGGGTTTGACCACCCCGATTTCAGTGTTTGACCAGGTCAATTGCATCATTTGACCACCCCCATTAACGCGGATCGTTGGGCTTTTTAAAGGTCCTCCGGTACTT
>CAIYID010000080.1 GCA_903926205.1 uncultured Bdellovibrionales bacterium | reverse complement strand
TCTAGAATAAAACCCACAAGCAACAACGAGTGTCCGATTTTCAGATGCACGTGGGTTTGAGTTTGATAAACACGAACATTCTGGCTTCATATGCCAAAATATCAGCAAGCTCTAAGCCATCACCATGTTAGGGGGCCAGTTGATGATACCAATACAACTTGAATGAAATTAATTTTCCAGCAAGTCGCTTGATGTGCGTAAGGTACCTGCTTCAAAAATAAAGTTCGCCTGATATTTTTCAGACAATTCAAAGTGTATAGCTGTAGAACTTCTCAACAGTTTTTAGTGGTTAATACGTCATTGCAAATGGAGAACCCTCCCCAAAAACCTAAAAGCGGCAGTGGTGTTTAGTAAATAAACAGGGGGCTCTGTAATAATTGCAGGCAGCAGGTGCTATTGCCGACTTGGGTGCAATTTTTTTGGCATAGCCTTCGCAATGTTAGGGGAAGCTGATGGGAAATTAATCCCAGCAACTTTTGAAAGGTGTCGTGAAATCTTGCGAGCTTGTATTCGCCTTAAAAGGCTTTTTTTATTCTTAATGATACTGGCTGCGGCGTTGGTGTCGTCGTCAGTCTTTGCGGCAGATAATTCTGCTCAAATTCCAACCAATGTTTTTTCCATAGCGGCGACGGCTGGGCGATCCCTCAGTCTATATAATTATCAAGACGGAACAGAGAAAGGCTCTTGGGATTATTCTGCGAATCCTAGTTATGAGCTCAGTAAAACTTTGAGTTTGTCGGGACTCTTTGAGTATTCCTATGACACGGTTGCGGAAACGGGCGATTACGGACGTGGTTTGATAAGTCTAACCCAGTCTGGATATCAGTTATTTGGCGATCACTTGAATGTTTCTCTCATCGGGACAGTGGGTTTGCCAATCTCCAAATCTACTTATGAAAGCTCTTTACAAGCCTCGACTTCGGCGGGAATAAAAGCGAGTGTTAATAACTCTTATTTTGTTACAAAAAAACTCGATATGAGTTTTGCGGTCAAAGGAACCAAAAATTTTCATGCCTATGAGACCAACTCTGTCGGCCAAGTGAATACTTCTTTAATATTCACGGAATCAAGTTCTCTCAGCTGGAGCTTTAATGATCGATTACAAGTCATTATTGAGGTCTATCACTTTAACACCGTTTCTTATTTTGGTACTTATCGCGATTTTTTATCTCACAATGAAGAACTAGACATCAAGTTCAGTCCGCAAATCACCTTTGCCTTGGGGCACAGCTGGGGATTGCCTTATGTGTCGACGTTGAAAGCGAATGGACAAGATTTTAATTTTAATTTGGCGGACGCTCAGAACTCGATTGTCTACGCTCAAATTGGAGTTACTTACTAAGCTGTTAAGGAATTAAAGGAGCATAAATGAAAAAGCAATTACGAGACCTCTGCGCACTGAGCTTGGCGATCACGATGATCACTGCGTGTACGAAAAGTCGAACTGCGACTATCAAAGATGATAAGGTTGCCGCACAAGTGATTGCTATTTCTGATCTGCAAGGCAGTGGCTTTAGTATGAGTCTGGGAAATACCATTGCTCCGATGGATAATTCCGATAAAGCAGTGGTTCAAACTCAAAAGAATAAAGCGGCGGTGCAATCACTGAAGGCGCCTGATAAATTGACGAGTTCCTTGGGAAAAGTTTCAGTCGTAGGAAATTCCGGAGAATCTTTCCCTATTATTTTTCGAGTAGAAATGAAAAATGACACTGGATTTGTGACCATCTATCGCGTGGCTAATTCGAAAAATCAATTGAATCTTTTTGATCAACAGATTTCAGTGCAAGAACAAAATAATATTTTAGTACCTAAAATAAAAATAAAAATTTTGGCTGCGGGTGTTTTAAAAAGAGATAAAAATGATGTAGGTGAAGAAACCAGTAATTTGAGTTTATTCAAAACCAGTCTTGATTTAGCGACTCACTTGCAACTGGATTTAGATACTGGGGTAACTCCGGTTGAAGTTTCTCCGGATTCAGTTGAGGACCACAGAGAATTATTTTATGCGGATCAAGTCGATAATCGTTTGATGACAGTAGCGGCGGTGAATTTACTATTTCAAACAAATTTAGGTTTGAGCGCTAGTCAAGATCAGTCCAATTTATTTGTACGAATCTCTAAGTCGACACCCTTGTCCAGTGTAGAAACTCGAGTGTTGCTTTACCAAATTGTGAAAAGATCGGACATTCAAGACAAGAATTTATTGGCAGAGTTGGATTCGAGTAAAGAGCAAGAAGACGTTCTTTATTGTTCTGCAGATTTGCTTAAGCAATTGTCCCTCACAAATAAAAATGATTGTGTTCTTCAGCAGATCAATAGTTTAAGTGCAAAATTTGTTCAGCCACGTGCTAAAACGAACAATGGCGTGTCAACGAGCGAAATTAATTATATCGAAGCTCCCTTGCAGGCAGGAACTGGAATTCTTAGAATCACATCTAAACAAGTGCCAGGCACTTCGACACCCAGTCAAAACCCGATCAATACCATCAAGATTGCTGACATTAAAGATAAAGAATTTTTTCTTCGTCGTACGCTAGAAGATGCTGCGGCAACAATCGCACCATTTGGCCCTGGTGAGAGTGGAAATATGGACATCGTTCGCTTCGTGTTGACTCCGAGCCATCTCGTCATTCAACGAGTGCTGTCTGTTAACGGCGATAAAAATGCAAAACCGATCGACTTAGAAAGTGTAATGTCTTTTCCTGCAAAATATTTTATCACTAAAGATAAACAAGGATTTGTCTTGAACAATCCACAAGAGACCACGCTGGACAAAGCGGATATTGTGTCAATTGATTGGACTCAAAATGATATTCGATTCACTAATTCGCCACTTTCTTGGATGCAGAACGGTGCTTGTTTTGACTCCATCGGCAGTCAAACAGTTGCAGACATGGATATGCGTCTAGATCAGGGAGTGCTCAATTTTTCGATTGATGGAACCTATAATTTTAGATCAGAATGTTCCAGCTTTTATCAGCTCAATGATTATTGGTATGGAGCGAATTCTCAATCGGCCTTCAATATTAAAGAACGGATTTCTTTTAAATCTAATGATCACTCTTTGGACCAACCTGGAAGTTTAAATCTGCCTTTCCGAGCGCAGAATTTATTGGGTTTTGGCGCTTTTACCATGGGTACTATCAATCCGGACAAATTCGGCAACACAGGACACACTGGGACCGAATCGGCTTACCCAGTTTTGCAGGATTTTAAAAATGGAAAAAAATTGACCTATGTTCTTGGGGGCCTTCCAGAAGATCCAAAGATTCGTAAAGCTTTTGTTGAGGCAACAAGACAAGTGATCGCTGATTGGAATACTTCGTTACATAAGGCTTTTGCTTCAACGAACTTGGACTCGAATCAAGACTATATTGATTTGAAAATTGATGGAGAAGATATTTCGCCGGGTCACTTGGGTGATTTGGATCGAAATTATATTTGGAATTTTGATAAACGTTTAGATTCTGGAACTTTGGGCTTATCACAAGCGGCACCAAATCCACGTTCTGGTATGAGTATCGCTAATAACGTTCTCATGTACAGCGGCGGTGTCTTGAGTATGATTGGACAAGAAATTGAAATTGCCAAAATTCAAACAGAATATGCAAAGCTAAAAAATAAAGTGGTCAATGACTATGCGTCAGCGCATCCCGAGCTTGGAACTGAAGTGAAAGAGGCAGAGTCAGAAGGTGCCGATGGTGCCGATGGTGCCGATGGTGCGGCACCTGCCAGTAATGCCACTCCAATATCGAGTGAGCAGCCCGCTCCAACGAGCAATGCGAAGCCAAATGCAAATATGGGTGTCAACATGGCCCGTTTTGATTTGAATGCATTTAAGAATTGGAAACGAGTGAGTCACGGAGCTTACCAACTTTATACTCCGATGAATCTCAATTTGGCGATGAAAGGGATTAATTCTCCTTTGACACAAAAGTTTTTGAATGAACTTAAAGCCACTTCTGGGCAAAACTTAATTGCGACTAATAAACTGGGGATCAACTCAGTCGACTATTTGCAAAAAATATTTAAAGGGGCCATTGATCAGCATATCACTTCCGATCCTTTGGCTTTGCAGGCCTTGTCAGCCACTGAAGTGCTCAATGCTTATGGAAATCGGCTGAGTCCGGATCAGCGAAAATTATTGAGTCTTCAGGTGAATCGTCTCAAGTTGATGGTGGAGTTTACCAAAAGCTTTAGTCATGGTCCTAATTGTTTGCTGACCTCAGCGGCGACCAGCTCTGAATCTTCGGACGTGGCGAAAATGTTGAACATGAGTGTGGAGGATATTTTTTCTGAAAAATACAAACTCATTTTATCTCATGAGATCGGCCACTCCTTGGGTTTGACTCATAACTTCAAAGGATCTGTCGATGCGGCCAACTGGAAGTTCTCTGGTGAAAATGTGGCTCGTCGTCACTCTTCTGTGATGGATTATTTCCCTAACAACTACATGGGCTATTTTGGACCTGGACCTTACGATGTCTTTGCCTTACGAGCGGCGTATACAGGTTATGTGGAATTAGATGATTCGAATAAAACCAATATCATTCAAGAAAATGGAAAATCAGTATTGAAATTGTCTGATAAAGGCGGGCAGCCATTCAAGGCCGAATTACGAGGCAATAATCTTATTCATATTGACGACATTAAAAAAGTTGCACTCGGCGATAATTCTTGGTGGACCTTAAATCAAACATCAGCGGCAAGTGTTGCGGTGAAAAAATATCATTATTGCACTGACGTTCATGTTGGTGGCGATCCCATGTGTAATCGTTGGGACTTGGGAACAACTCCGAACGAAGTTGCAAACTTTTATGTCAACGAATACAAAAATATGTATCCAACGGCCAATGCAATGAATGATAGAATCAATATGCCAAATTCTGGTTCTTACCTTGGACGAATGACTTATGAATTCTTCCGCGTCCGAGCCTTTTTAGATGAAACTTTTTATTTATTAGTGTCTGGCAGTGATATGCCAACGATTCGAAGTTATGTGCCAGCCGCAGTGCTTGGATTAAAAACATTTACAGAGATTTATACGTCCCCGACGACAGATAAACCAGTTTGGGATGGCGGCCGTTACTCAATCGTTTCCTATAAACAAGAGCAGACCAATGATAAAGGAGACCCAACGGGAAAGAAAATTTACAACGCTTTGGTTGTTGAGAAAAAAGCCGTCAAAGATCAGTATTTACCTGGAGCGACTCCAGAACAAACGAATCTCATTCAGACGCGTGGTAATGAATACGATAAAGCATTGTCAATAATGATGTTGACTCAACGAGGGGTTGATAATCCTCGGTATGACAGCATTGGCTTAAAAATTTCTTACGCTGACTTTGAAAAGGTTATTGGTTTGACGGGTGAGGGGTCCCTTTTGTTGACGGCGCTCTATCAAACGATTTCAGAGACTCCACAGACCTTGATAATGAGTGGCAATGGTCCTATGTGGTTGCCACCTCGTTATCAACCTGAGACCACAGATATTTTGCGCTTTTACTCCATCTTGGCCAGCACCGTCTATTTGGATGCCGATGCTCTACAGGATAAAGATAATTTCGCTTCACTTTTCCGAGTTGGTAGTACCACGCAAGCAATCAACGATGGTCGAGTGGTTGTAGCGAAGCTAGATGATAAATTAAATAGTTCCTCCTCATTGAAATTTTGGTCTTTTGATAACGCCTATCATTCCAAGGGAGTGATCGAGGCCACAAGTCGAACACGATTGATCATCGAGAATCAGAAGGAATTGCAAGATCTTTACGCGAAGGTCTTAACAGTAAAAACAGATGAACGAAAAATCGCTGTGGCAGCACTAGTGGCTAAGTTACAAGAATTGAATAAGTCCAATCAACTCTTGTCCGCTGCTGAAATTAAGGACGGAGGAAACTTTGAGGAAATGATTGCTCAAGAATTCGGCTTGCTTGATGGCCTGAAGGAAGACATTGGGGCGATCTCCAAAAATCTGGCAAAATCAAAGGTGGAGTTAGATCCTAAGGATGTTGAATCAATGATTAACACCAATGCTTTTGTCGCCAAGAGCGAGCCTCTGTTTTTTGTAGGGTTTAAAGCGATGCAAAGCACGCTCACCGATGATCAAAAGAAAATTGCGACGACATTATTACCTGACACGACCTTGTCTGGGATGCATGGAATGATGGTTAATAACCTTCAAAAAATGAATCAAATTTTATTGATGGTGCACCCTGAGCTGAAATAGCAAACTGCCGTCAGGTAAAACTGACGGCTTACTTAACAAGAAAGTCTTTCCATTTCGTGAGCTGAGCGGGTGTGAGTTGAACTTTGCAGAAAGTGCCTTCAGTGGCCGATTCTTTTTTCACGATGCGTCCTTCGCGGGAAAGATCAAAGATTTTGTGCTCTTCTGTTTTTGAGAAATATAAATCAACGTCGGCTTGCAAGCCTGCAATAGCATCCGCCATCATTTTCTTTAGTTGTTCAATTCCCTGGCCAGTGACGGCAGAGATAAAGGCGCGAGGAAATTTGTTCACCCGAAATTGGGCCTCCATCGGAGCCACATCCATTTTATTAAAGACGTGAATGATCGGTTTGTTTTGCCAACCAAATTCCTCGATCAATTGATCCACCACTTCAATTTGTCTTTGCATATTCGGCGAAGAAAGATCGATCACATGCAAGAGCACGTCCGCCTCAGTACTTTCTTCAAGCGTGGCTTTGAAGGCTTCAATTAATTGCGGAGGCAGTTTTCGAATAAAACCCACGGTATCGGTCACAACCGCTGGTGGTCCATCCGCTAGAAATACTTTTCTTGTCGTGGGATCAAGTGTCGCAAAAACCTGATTTTTTGATAAAACTTGAGAGCCCGTCAGGCGATTGAGAATCGAACTTTTTCCGCTATTGGTGTAGCCCACCAAAGCAAAGCTTGGAATTTCATGGCGTCTTCTCGACTGCCGATGTTGAGCGCGATTTTTGCTGACGACCTCTAATTGTTTTTTGATTTTGTGGGCACGTTCTCTGATTCGCCGGCGATCATTCTCTAGCGCGGTTTCCCCTGGGCCGCGAGTGCCGATTCCACCACCTAGACGAGAAAGGGATTCCATCCAAGCGCCCACCATGCGAGGCAATTGATCGAGCATCTGCGCTAATTCCACTTGAAGTTTTCCTTCAAAGGTGTGGGCGCGCTGAGCGAAAATATCTAGAATGAGTTGGTTACGATCCAGAACTTTACATCCGATGGCTTGTTCAAGATTACGTGTTTGTACGCCTGAAAGATGATGGTCCATCACTAAGAGGTTGGCTTGCGCACTTTGAACCATCTCTTTGACCTCTTCCACTTTTCCGGAGCCAATGAGTGAGGCCGGATTCCACTGTGGAAGTGCTTGAATGAGGGAACCGACGATGTCGCCACCTGCTGAGCGAACGAGGTCTTCAAGCTCCAATAAATTTTCTTTGATTTCAGAAGTGGCTTCGGACTTGAGTCCTACTCCCATAATAATGGCACGGTCATTGGGTCTAATTTGTGCTTTATTCAAAGGACTGATTAGCCTCCTGCTAAGGTTGACGCTCTTTAATAGGATAGCAGGAGCATTTATTTTTACAAAGAAAAAAGTGAGCCAAAATTAGCCGCTAAAAAACATTTTTCAGCGGCCATTTTAAATGTCTCACTTTATTAACGACGTTTTCGACGCTCTTTCAGATATTGAGATTCCAGGGTTGTTAAAACCACGGAGCTGACAATAGCATCAATTGTGGTGGTTCTTTGCAGAACGTTGGCAGAGTTTTTGATCCCCATAAGGAAAGGACCTATAACTTCTCCTTTTCCTAACTGTTGCAAAAGCTTATAGGCAATATTTGAACTTTCCAAATTAGGGAAAATCAAAATATTAGCGCCACCCTTAAGGTCACAGAAAGGAAAAATTCGATTTTGAATTTCCGAGCTAACGGCCGTGTCGGCTTGCATTTCTCCATCAACGGTAAGATCTGGGCGTTTCGCTTTGACCAGCTCGACGGCTTTGCGCATTTTAGCCGGGGAGCCTGAAGAGCCTGTGAAGTTTGAGTAGCTCAGCATGGCAATTTTCGGTTCCACTTCGAAATACTCTGCAACGCGAGCGCATTGAAGAGCGATCGTTGCTAATTGCTCTGCCGAAGGATCAAAATTCACCGTCGTATCCGCAAGCAAAATAAATCGATCTTCAAGCAAAATAAAATTTAAACCTGCCGCGAGACCTTCGCGAGCCGTGCCAATGGTTTGCAGAATCGGACGAACCGCATCGGCGAAATTAATGGTTGAGCCCGTGACCATTCCGTCAGCGTCGCCCATATCCACCATCATCGCGGCAAAATAGTTTGGATCGCGCATCAAGCGATCGGCTTCACCAGCAAAAACACCTTTGCGAGCGCGTCGCTTGTGCAGCTCTTGAGCATAAACACGGAAACTAGGATGTCTTGAAGGTTGGATTTTTTTGATTCGATCCAAGTTTTTAATTTCAAGATGGCGAATTTTCTCTTCCAATTGGTCGGGATAACCCAAAAGAATGGGCTCGCAAATTTGCTCGTCCACTAAAATTGAAACTGCTTTTAAAATTTTCGAGCTAGAGCCTTCTGGGAAAACGATTTTTGGTAAAACGCCATTGTTTGTCGCAATATTGGCGTGAACTTTGTGAATCGCCGAGCGAATGAAAACTTTTGAAGGTCCTTGGAAACTTTCCAAAGTGTCGCGATAAACATCGAAATCATCGATGCGTTTTTGCGCCACTCCACTATCCATGGCGGCTTGAGCCACCGCGGGTGCGACCCATAAAAGGACGCGAGGATCGAAAGGTTTTGGAATCAAATATTCCGGCCCGTATTTAAAGGATTTACCACCGTAGCTTGCAGAAACATGATCAGGGACATCTTCGCGAGCAAGACGTGCGAGGGCATCCACGGCAGCAAGCTTCATCGCTTCATTGATTTGAGTCGATCGTGTATCCAAAGCTCCGCGGAAAATCGAAGGAAAGCCAAGAACGTTGTTCACTTGATTGGGATAATCAGAGCGACCAGTGGCCATGAGGCAATCCGGGCGAGCATGTTTAGCAATAATAGGATCGATTTCTGGATCTGGGTTTGCCATGGCAAAAATGATGGGACTCTTTGCCATGGGTTGAATCATCTCTGCCGTCAAAGAGTTGGCTGCGGAAAGACCAACGAAAACATCGGCTCCCACGAGGGCTTGAGCCAGCGTGCGTGCTTCTGTTTCACAAGCAAAAAGTTCTTTGTATTTATTCATGCCCTCTTTGCGGCCTTTGTAAATGACACCCGTGGTATCACACATAATGATATTTTCTTTGCGTGCACCAAGAGAAACGAAAATTTTCGCGCAAGCCACCGAGGCGGCACCTGCTCCATTCATCACGATGCGGGTGTCTTGCAATTTTCTTCCAGTTAAGTGGCAGGCATTTAAAAGAGCGGCGCCAGAAACAATGGCCGTTCCATGTTGATCATCATGAAAAACCGGAATCTTCATTTCTTTTTTCAAACGTTCTTCAATTTCAAAACACTCAGGCGCTTTAATATCTTCGAGGTTGATCCCTCCGAAAGTAGGTTCAAGAGCTTTAACCGCCGCGACGGTGCCTTCGACATCAGTCGTGTTGAGTTCGATATCGAAAACATCGATTCCGGCAAATTGTTTAAAGAGAATTCCCTTTCCCTCCATCACGGGTTTAGACGCTAAGGCGCCAATGTTACCCAGGCCGAGCACGGCCGTTCCATTAGATATGACGGCGACTAAGTTTCCCTTCGCGGTGTAATCATAAACTTTTCCTGGATCTTTGGCGATGGCCATGCAAGGAACCGCAACTCCTGGCGTGTAGGCTAGACTCAGTGCCTTTTCAGTATTGGTGGGCTTGCTAGGAATGACTTCGATTTTTCCGGGCTTTCCCTTCGAGTGAAAATCCAGCGCTTCTTGTTCTAAATTTGACATGAGACTTCCTTCCATGAATGGGAAAGTATGGCAAAAGCAGAGAAGGCTGGCACGGCTCAACTAGTCAAAATTTTTGCGTAATGCGAGGCAGAAACTGCAAACCAGATTTTCCAAATGAACGGCACTGCATATAGACTAATTAGCAATGTAAAAAGTTAAGAGCTTTCTTTCTTGAGAGAGAAAGCGATTTAAACATTCACCAAAGGATTGGTATATGTCAGCACGTGATGTCGTCATCGTGGAGGGTTTGCGAACTCCCTTCGTAAAATCAGGAACAAAGCTAGCAAAAATTCATCCGGCAGAGATTGGCCGAGTTGCTCTGAAGGAGCTGATTGCTAAAACAAATTTAGATGTGGATGTGGTTGATGAGGTGATCATTGGAAACACGGGAAACCCCGCTGATGCCGTGAACATCGCTCGCGTGGTGGCTCTGAATGCCGGCATTCCTCAAAAGACATCCGCGTACACAGTGCACAGAAATTGTGCTTCTGCCATGGAGTCCATTTCTCATGGCTTTGAAAAAATTAAAGCAGGCACCATGGATGTGATTATCGCCGGCGGCACTGAGAATATGTCTCAGATTCCTTGGTTGATGCCACAGAAATTTCAGGACTTGCTCAATCAGTTAGTGGCCGCTCGAAGCACAGGACAAAAATTGGGAGTTCTTGGTGCGCTTCTCAATGCGGATTTTAAACAAGTTTGGGAACTTGTCAGCACTCCACCGATGTTGAACACAAAGTTCAAGCCTGTGAATGGAGTGATGCAAGGACTGACAGATCCTTTTGTGGGAATCAATATGGGACAAACGGCAGAGATTTTAGCCAAAGAGTGGAACCTCAGCCGAAGAGAGCAAGATGAGTTTGCACTGCGCTCGCATTTGTTGGCGGCTAAAGCGACCAAAGAAGGTCGCATGAAAGAAGAAATTGCCCCTTTCATGTTGCCACCAGATTATAAAGAGACTCTCACTGAAGATATTGGACCTCGTGAGACTCAAACCATTGAAGCTCTCACTAAATTAAAACCATTTTTTGATAAACTCACTGGCACCATCACCGCGGGTAATTCTTGTCCGATCACTGATGGCGCAGCCATGTTACTTTTGATGTCGAGAGAAAAAGCGCAGGCCTTGGGTTACAAACCCATTGCAAAAATTCGGAGTTATGGCTTCGCGGGACTTGAGCCAGAACGCATGGGACTAGGACCAGTGTACTCCACGCCAGTGGCGCTGAAACGAGCGGGATTGACGATGAAAGACATTGGCTTAGTTGAGCTGAATGAGGCTTTTGCAGCACAAGTGCTTTCTTGCCGAAAAGCTTTTGATAGTGACACTTTTGCTAAAGAAAAATTGGGTTTAAGTTCCAAAATCGGAGAAATTCGCGAAGAAATTTGCAATGTGAACGGTGGCGCTATTGCTCTGGGACATCCAGTGGGAGCAACAGGAAGTCGTTTGATAATCACTCTGATGAAAGAAATGAAACGGAGAAATATCCAATTTGGTCTAGCGACTTTGTGTATCGGTGGCGGTCAAGGTGGCTCAATGATCATTGAAAGTGAGGCTTAAGATGAGCATCCAAGAAAGTATCAACGTCATTCCTCAAAAAATCGGTGATTCTTCTATTGCCATTGTGGAGTTCGACCTCGTTGGGGAAAAAGTCAATAAGTGGAACACCCAAACCATGACTCGATTCAAAGAAGTGGTGCAGGAGCTCGCCAAATCATCTTATAAATTAATTATTTTCCGTTCGGCCAAACCGAAAATTTTTATTGCCGGCGCGGACATCGAAGAGATCAAAAGTCTCAATACAAAGGAATCTTTCACCAAAGCGGTGGGGGCGGGACAGGAAATCTTCAATTTAGTGGAAGATCTTCCAATGCCAACCTTGGCCTCGGTTCATGGTGCCTGCATGGGTGGTGGTTGTGAATTCATCATGGCTTGTGATTATCGAATTGCTTCGGAAGCGTCAGAGACTCGCATTGGACTTCCAGAAACAAAATTGGGAATTATTCCGGGCTTTGGTGGTTGCATCCGTATGCCGCGAATCATTGGCTTACAAGCAGCACTAGATATTATTTTACAAGGTAAAGCGGTGGCGGCGAAAAAAGCCGCAAAAATGGGTCTGGTGGATCGAGTGGTTCATCCTTCTATTTTAGCCGAACAAACTTTGCGTTATGCGGCTGACCTTTTAAAAGAGGGTGGTAAAAAACGTCGCAAGACTTTTTGCCCTACGGGTTTGGTGAATAAATTCCTTGAAAGTGGATTGGGACGCGGAATTGTTTTTTCACAAGCGCGAAAAGGTGTTCTGAAGATGACTCATGGGCATTATCCGGCTCCGCTCACGGCGATTTCTGTGATCGAAAAGACTTATGGAATGTCTGACCGCACTCGAGCCCTAAAAATTGAGCTCGAAAATTTTTGTGAATTAGGAATCACAGCGATTTCGAAAAATTTGATTCACGTTTTTTATCTCACTGAAATGGTGAAAAAACAAACGGGCGTGGCTAATTCAAGCGTCAAAGGAAAAGACGTGAAGCATTTAGGAATTCTTGGAGCAGGAACCATGGGCGGAGGAATAGCCTATGTGGCTGCGGACAAAGGCATTGATACTCGCATGAAAGATATCAATATGGATGCCGTTGGAAAAGGCGTGAAGCACGCTCGTGATCTGTGGCAGAAATTGGTGAAGCGTCGAAGTCTCACAGAATATGATTTTCGTCGAAAAATTGACTTGGTCACCGGTGGAGTGACTTACGCAGGGTTCGGACAATCGGATGTGGTGGTGGAAGCCATCGTTGAAGACATGGAAATTAAAAAGAAGGTGATTGCAGAGACCGCAAAAAATATGCGACCTGATGCGATCATTGCGACGAACACCTCTTCATTGTCCGTGACGGAGATGGCGAATGGTCATCCAAGGCCTGAGTATTTTGCTGGAATGCATTTTTTCAATCCGGTTCACAAAATGCCTTTGGTGGAAGTGATTCGCGGGGCGAAATCCAGCGATGAAACTGTGGCGACTATTTTCGAGCTCTCGAAGAAAATGGGAAAAATGCCTGTGGTAGTGAAAGACGGTCCTGGCTTTTTAGTGAACCGACTTTTACTTCCATACATGGCGGAAGCAGCGTTCTTGATGCAAGAAGGAATGGACATTGATCGCGTGGATCGGGCTTATGTGAAAGAGTTCGGCATGCCGATGGGTCCTTTTGCTTTGATGGATGAAGTGGGCTTGGATGTTTGTTTGAAAGTTTTGAAAATTTTCAAAAAAGCTTTTGGGGCTCGAGTAGAGATTGCTCCTTGCATGGAAAAAATTGAAAAATCCGGTCGTTTGGGCAAGAAAAACTTAAAAGGTTTTTATCAATACGATGCCAGTGGTAAACGTTTGCAAGTGGATCCTAATATTTATTCAGAGCTAGGACTTTCGGCTCCGACAAATCCGCTCGCGAACAAAGATTGTATCGAGCGCGGCGTGTTCGCGATGATCAACGAGTGCTCTTTAGCTTTGATCGAAGATCGTATCGTGGAAACTCCAGACGAAGTGGATTTGGCGATGATCATGGGAACAGGATTTCCGCCATTCCGAGGGGGGCTTTTGAAATACGCGGACTCCATCGGTACGAAATACATTTGTGACCAGCTTGACCATTACTTATCTAAGGGTGCTGCGCGATTGAAACCAGCGACTCCGCTGGTGAACTTGGCTAAGAATAATTCCAAGTTTTATAAGTGAGGGTGAGATCATTCTGATTAAAAGAGCTTTGCACTCTTAATCTCATTTCGAGCGTCCATCGAGGACGCTCGATTTTTTTTAGTATCGGTCACATTTTCCTGTGCCTGGTTTTCTTGCTACTGATCCTTATCGCTCGCCTCACTCCCCATTCTCATCTTGAGACAAAAAAATCAAACTTCCAAACTGTCGAGACTTCTAACACTTGTGCGCTCTTTTTAAGCGCATTTTTGATTTTTGTCTCGAGCTGAGTCAATCATCGCCAAAGTACTGGGGTTTTTGGTGGCACCATCCTTGCCTATATACAAGTTGTAGCAACAAATTGAATTTAAAATGGAGGGATTATGAAAAATCAAAACGGGATGAAAAACAGTCAGATGGCAAAATCGATCTTAGTAGCGACAATGGCTATGCTGACAATGGTGGGCTGTGCAAATAACAATTCTAATAATGGTGCTCGTTTGAGTGGCCGTAATCCAAATAATGCTGCCGCTATTAATACGACACTCGCAGGCACTGGAAATTTGGTTTATAGTACTTCAGTGACTGGCGGCAGCGCAACAGCTGCGGCTCAGGGTTTATTGCAGCTCAGTCTTCCTTCTGGAAGTAACATGGGTACAGTGGATGCAAATAACGGGATGACAATCACTGGAAAAGTGCATTTTGATGCAGCCTCTCCAACTCAAAATATGATTTCAAATCAATCTTATGTAGAAATTCAAATCAAAGATAGCCTTGCCTTATCGAATCCTAACCAATACGGACCCTTTGTTATTGCGGTGGGTATGAATTCTTCGAGCTATGGCACTCTTTCTTTGGTCTCTGGTCAAAATTATGAGACGACTCAAATGGTGTTTCAAGATCAGTATGGCTGGATCATGATTTCAGGTAACTTGAATACAACCACTTTCAACGGCCGAGTTTATTACGGATCTGGCCAGTATACGACGGCGACCAGTTGGACGTATTTGGGTGATTTTACGACACAATCTTGTGGTGGCTTCTTTACTTGCCAATAAGCTCAGAGGCTATATAATGCCGGGTTATGTTTCAGCGGTTTAATTTTAGTGAGTCAGTATTAAAATCTGTGGTTGGCGGTAAGTCTTCTCTCGACATGCCTAAGTTAAATATTAAGAATACGGCAGATGCTACGGCCTTTCTTCAGGGATACGGTTTTGATATCGAGCAAGAAGGTGATCTGAAAAAGCTCTGGTATTTTCATCGGCGGGCCCTGGTGTTTCTGGAGGAAAAACTCGGTTTTTCCACAACAGAAATTCCTGAAATACTTCGCGACCCCAAGCAACTCGGTGATATTCGACAGTTGCTCTTATTCGCTTCTAGCTCTCAAGCTTCCGAACATAATTTACAAAAATGGTCTTGTGCGCTTTTGCGAGTCATCCATATCTTCGTTCACACCGAAAATGATTTATTTTCAAGCTTTTCTGAAGAAATCCAAAAACAGATTTTGTCGCCTTTTCAAAATTGCATTTTGCATGATGGAACAAGTGGAAAAATCTGGTTAAAAAAAGCGTCCTCCTTAGACGGGGTCTTCGATAAAGATTCCTTGGCATTACTCGGCTTTGAAATTAAGCCGTTTAAAACAAGCACAAGCACCGTCATTAAACTCTTGGCGAAACCGGATGCCTTGGCCATGAGTGTTTATGATAAATTAGGCGTGCGCTTTGTGACGCATTCAATGGTTGATGCTTTTCGAGTTGTTCGTTTTTTGGTCAATGAAAATTTGATCAGTTATCCTCATATCATGCCAGATCAATCTTCGAATAACTTATATCCAATTAATTTATTTTGTGAAGTTGCAAAGCAATTAAAAGATGCGAAATTCACGGGCACTGACGAAGAAGTAGAGAGCTATTTTAAAGCTAAACTTGAAGAACAAAAACATTCAGTTGAATATTTGCGTAAAGAAAATTTTTTCTCTGGCCCAGATTATAAATTTATTAAGTTTATTTCTCGCAAGCTGATTCGTTTAACTCTTCCAGATAAAAAAGGTCAATTTTCGTTCTTTTTTCCTTACGAAATTCAAATTATGGATCAAGAATCACATCAGAAAGTCTTATCAGGTCCTGCTGAGCATCAGGCTTATAAAGAACGACAGCGCTTGGCGGCTCGCCGCCGAGTTTTGCCTGAGCTGGACGAAAGAAAATGAAAGTTCTTCTCTTTTTGCGTGCGCTCATTTTCACTTTTTTCTTTTTTCCTTTAGCAACGCTGGTGTTAAGTGCCGTCGGCGCGTTCTCTTATCAATTGACGGGAAATCGAAAAATCATCGACCGTTGTGCCAATTGGTGGGCAAGGTCCGTTATTTTTTTTTTAGGAATTCGGTTGATCACAAAAGGGCGCGAAAATATTCCCACTTCAGGATGCCTCTTTCTTTTTAATCACACGAGTTTTTTTGATATTTTTGTAATGGTGCAAAATGTTTACGGTATTCGATTTGGAGCAAAGGCGGAGTTTTTTTCGATTCCAGTTTTTCGGTTGGCTCTCAAAGCAGGTGGCGTATTGCCGATAGCACGAAAAAATCGCGAAAAGGCAATCAAAGTTTTGCGTGATTCTGAAGAGCGAGCTCGACAAGGGGAGCGCTTCGCTTTGTCGCCGGAAGGTGGCCGAAATCACGAGGAAAAGCTTTTACCTTTTAAGGCTGGTCCCTTTATTTTTGCAATTCAAGCCGGAGTTCCGGTCGTGCCGGTGGTGATTAAGGGTGCTCATTCCGCTTGGTCCAAAGGTTCTTTTTTTCCCTGCATAAAAGCCTGTCACGAAGAAATCATCGTGGAATATTTGCCGTCGGTTTCAACAACCAGTTACACCGTCGAGACTCGCGGCGATCTTTCACGGCGAGTTCGTGAAAGCATGTTACCTTATTTTAACTAATTGCCAGGAATCAGTTTTAGACGGATGACCTTTCACTTCAATGGGGCTGCTACCTGTGTCGAGGGAAAGCTTGAGCTCATCGTTTTCTAAAAAACTCACATTTTTTATTTGCAATGCGGGTAAATTTCGTTTTGTTTGAGTTTCAATGGTGCGTGCGAGCTGTTCCCATCGCAAATAAGGCTCAAAATGTCGATCAAAATTTTTACTGAGAAAACTGCCGACAATGATGTCACCTTTTGAATTGATTGCTACGGGAAAATCGCGGTGACCGAAATTTTTTACTGGATACCATTTCTCACCGTCAGTGGTGATATAGATCCCTTGGCTGGAGGCCACTCCCCAGCGGGGATTGTGAGGGTGGAAAGCGACGGAAGTGATTTCTCTTTTAAGTAAGTCTTCTGTGGTTAGACTTTCCGCTTCGATCAAAGGTTGCCAGGCCTCAGGAGGTTCATCATGCCAGAAAACTTCACCATGCCCTTTGAGCGCACTGATGTTCCATTCGCCAGCCTCGAATCGACGAATGCGAATATGATTTTTAAGGCTCAAGCGCAGTCGATCATTTTTTCGAATCACGACACCAAGATCGGGTTGTGTGATGAGAGCTCTGGCGTCCATCAGGAGCATTCGCTCATTCTGATCAAGGACTAACTGACCTTGATCACGATATTGCACAGGTCTCCATTGATTTTTTTTTGTAAGAACAAAAGAGGCAAAGTCCGCCTTGAGAACCAAATTGTTCAAATCCAGATAGCCCTGCAAAGATTCCTTTCCGGATTTGAATTCAACGAGAGCCCATTCAGAGCTAATCCCAATCAGACTGAGTGAAGTTAAAGCGGGCACGGAGATGATAGCATCGGCGGTCCACTCTGGTCGATTTCGGAGCGAGCAAAAACTTAGATTTTTAGCTAAGCCCAAATCTTCCATGACGGGCAGGCCTTCTTTACTCAAAATTTTCGAAACATCAACATCACGAAGAATATGCTGAGCGGAAATCCACATCTGTCGATGGTCTTTTTCAATGAGATAGGTTTTGTCATTTTCTTTACGAAGGAAGGAATGACTGAGTTCATTACGATTGGCTTGACCGGAGGGAAAGAGACTTTGAGGGTTGCGGTAAAAGAAAAGTCCGCGTTCGATGGTGGAGGCATAGGAAAAGGCTGAATAATATGAAGAAATAAGGACTAAAATGCTAAAAAATCTTTGAAACGACATTTCATTCATTATCATTGAAGAAAATTTAAATGTCCAAGCTCCCAAATCATGTTAGGCTTTTTACGTGATTCGATTAATTTGGGCTTATTTTATCGGTTTTTTTATTTTAACCTCGACTTCGGTCAAGGCCGAAAATCAAGAAAATTTGGGAACGTTTAGGTTCTCAGAATTTTCCTTGAAGCCGCTGTTGCGTGTTCAGGAAGAGTCCGGAAGCGCTTTTGCTCTGCAGACCACTTACCTGGGATTTGAATGGAAGCGAGATGAAAATTTGCGGGGAGAGTTGCTGCTTGGTAGCAACGATATGATTCAACCTGGCATTTGGTTCGGTCCCACAAATCAACCTTCTTTCGGAATTGTGGAAGCCTTTCTTGAAGGAAAAAGTCCCTTTGGGGATTTTCGCGCTGGACTGGTGAATTTACAAATGGGTTACGAAGGCGCAGAGCCTGAGTGGGCCTGGGTTTTGCCACCGACTCATTTTCATCAGCAGGCGTGGATGTTGGGTCGCGATTTTGGATTTCAATTTCATTTTTCGACCTATCCCTTCACGACGGTGATGACAATTTCTAATGGTGAGTCTTCCATGACCAATTCTGATAATAAGTTTTGGTACAGTGCTTTGTGGAAAATTAAAAATTCCGAAGGTTATGGAGCGTTGGTTACGGCTCAGGTGGGTGAAACGACCGCACTATCGACAGGAGGAGTTTCTCCCTCCTTGGCGGCTAGTAAATACAAATTTGCTTTTAATCCTAATTCCGATGCTAAAATTCGAGTGGGTGCTTTGGCGCTTTTTAAAGACGATGGAAAATCCTTGTATCTTTTAGAGGGCGGCTCTGGCGATATCCTTCAAACTTCAATGAAGAATTCTTTTGCCTTTGCTCATTTGGATCTTGCCTTTCGAATGGGTGGCGATTTGCAAATCCTCTTACGCTTCGAGCAAGATCAACCCAATTTGTCGGATTATTCCACCGCGGTGAAAGCCACCTCTTTGGGTTTTATGTTGACCTCGAAAGATAAATTACAAAGCTTCACTTTGATAGGAATAAAAAATCAGGAAGGAACGGAAGTTCCTAATGATGAAGCCCAAGTGATTTTTCGTTTGAACTCTCGATATTTGAATTAAGTAAGGACGATTTATGGAAAAAATAAGAGTTGGTATTATTTTTGGTGGTAAATCTGGCGAGCACGAAGTGAGCATTGTTTCAGCGATGTCTGTTCAGCGAGCGCTCGATCCCTCGAAGTATGAGGTGACCATGATTGGAATTGATAAGACCGGTCGATGGACTTTGCCGGACAAGGCTTCTCTTTTAGAACACCAAAATTCACCACGCGCTCTGGATCTCAGTAAAGAATTTCACCCTGTGAGTTTTTTGCCTTTTGAGTCCGAAAAACAACTTCTTCCTTTGTCCAGCACCTATCAGCAACTGACAGACCAGCAAATCAAAGTCGATGGCAGAAAAACCTTTGATGTGATCGTGCCAATTCTTCATGGAACTTATGGTGAAGACGGAACGATTCAAGGACTTTTTGAACTAGCGAATATTCCTTATGTGGGCTCAGGAGTGCTGGGCTCTTCATTGGGAATGGACAAGGATGCTTCCAAAAGACTTTTTCAAGCAGCAGGAATTCCGGTGGTGCCTTGGCGCACCGTCAGGAAGCATGAATTCAAAAAACACAGCAAAGAAATTTTAGACGAGTTGGAAAAAGAATTTTCTTATCCGTATTTTGTGAAGCCTGCGAACATGGGCTCTTCGGTGGGAGTACATAAGGTGAAGTCGCGTGCCGACGCTGAAGAAAAATTGAAGGACGCTTTTTGCTATGATTTAAAAGTTTTAGTCGAGCAAGCCGTTGCCGCGCGAGAGTTAGAAATTTCCATTTTGGGAAATCATGATCCTAAGGCCAGCATTGTTGGAGAAATCATTCCTACTCATGAGTTTTATTCTTACGAAGCTAAGTATTTAGATGAAAATGGTGCAAAATTAAAAATTCCGGCGGAAGGTTTGACTCCGCAACAAGTCACTCAGTTGCAAAATTTTGCGGTCAAAGGTTTCCAAGCCATTGAATGTCGAGGTTTAGCTCGAGTGGACTTTTTCTTAGATAAAAACACGAATCAGCTCTTCTTAAATGAGATCAACACGATTCCTGGCTTTACCAGTATTAGTATGTACCCGAAATTGTGGGCCGCCAGTGGAATTCCCTACGGACAACTTTTGGACGAGTTGATTCGCTTGGCCATCGAATTTCATCAAGAAAAAAATGAACTTAAAACTTCATTTGAGAGCTAAATCGAATTTTGTTTGAGAATTAAATTTATTTTGTTGAGGTCGTGAGACCTGCACCTGTAATTCCTGTGTAGGTATTAATAAGATTTAAAGCTCCTGTACTTTGATTGACTGAATAGGCCGATAATGAGTTACCCGTTGTGTTGGCGACATAAGTGAAATTTCCAAGAGCAGAAAAGGCAAAGTCATTTGCTCCTGCTCCAGCGGTGACAGCAGAGCCTAGTGACGTTAACAACCCAGTGGTGGCATCCATAGAGAATCCTGAGATTGTTCCATCTGTGAAATTTGTTGCATAAACAAATCGACTGCCGGGGTCGACGTCCACTCCGGTGCCTCCATTGGCGTTTCCGATGGCGTAAGTTGCAATTGAAGATAAGGCTCCCGTTGTTTGATCAATCGAAAAGGCGTTGAGTGCTCCTGAAGTTGTTGCATTTCCAACATATAAATATTTGCCGCTAATATCGGTGGCCATGCCATCGGGACTGCTCCCAACTGAAAAAGGACTTCCGGGAGCTGCAGTCAAAGACCCATCTCCATTGATGGACCACACAGCCACTTTGCCCGAGGCCCAAGCATCCGCAAATAAAAATTTTCCGGCAGGATCTGTGATGACTCGATTCACTTGATTTCCGCCGACGGGATAAGTTGTCATTGCGGTCAAGGCTCCAGTGGTGACGTCGATCGAATAAGATTCGATCGTTGTTCCGCCGGCAGCAAAACTAGAAACATATAAAAAACCTGAGTTTGCAGAAACCACAGCGCAGGCGGGACTTGCCAAGGTGGCCACCGGGGAGCCTACCGCTGTGATGGTTCCTGTTTGGGAATTGATCGTGTAGGGTTGAATAGTCGATGATCCATAATTGATGGCATAAAGGAATCGATTCGCTGGATCTATGGCAATTCCGTAGGCCAGATTGCCTCCCGTGGCAAAAGGACTTCCTGCCAAAGCGGTCAAAGCTCCCGTGGTTGGATCTTGCTGATAGCCATAAATTTTTCCAGGGTTTGATTCTCCAGAAACATAATAAAAATTTAAATAAGTAAAAGCATTCGAAAGAGTCGAAGATTGTCCATCCGCATTTGTGACTGTGACATTGACAAGACCGACTCCGCGAGCACCAGTGACGCAAGTGACTTGAGTGGAGCTGACAACGGAAAGGGCGGAGCAAGAAACTCCACCAATAGAAACTTTTGCATGACTACTGAAGTTGAAGCCAGTGATTGTTACGGGAGCTCCCCCGCCTCCCCATGAGGCAGGTGAAATGCTAGCGACCACCGGAGGGAGGTTAAGAAATAAATTGGTCGATGGACTTTCGCCGTCGTTGGGGTTGGAACAACCAACAAGTCCGAAAAGTACCACTAGCTGAAAATAAATTGAGAAGTCATGTTTCATATTCAGTTAATTTATCGGTCACTAAAAGAGGGAACTAAAGCTCAGTCCTTAATTTTGATCTGTTTTATACATCAATAGGGGACACTTTCGCCTTGGTAGAATCTTCAGAGGTGTCTCAAAATAAGATTTTATATTGAGTGTTTTACTATAATACTAGATTTATTCAAAACACTGACGGACACAAGATTCCCCCACCAAGTGGATCGGGGATTCTTGGCAGGCTGCTGTGTTAATAAAGCGATCAACTTGAATTTCTTTTGAATAAACTTCCACGTCCTTTTGTTGAAGACGGGCGTGGCAAGCCTGTTGGGCGTAGGTCACTAAGCCCCGCCGAAAAGTCGAATCTTCACTGAGAAAATCTTTGCCGAGATACTTGTTAATTCCTAGACCATTTTTACTTGAGGAGCTTTGATAAATAACAAAATCAAAATTTTCGTCGGTGAGCTTGTCACAGTCTGACTCTTGGGTTATTTTTTGGATTCCTAAGGCATCGGCTCCCACCTGGCCAAAAATGGCGACATGACCATCGACGGCAATAATATCGCCGTCTTTTAATGTTCCCGATTGACCCATGCTCACTTTTTTCAAACAAGTCAGGCCATTGTTTTCAGGTTCTAAATACATTTTTGAACCCAAACCGTAAACAAGAATAGGTTTTAAATCCTTATCTGGTGCAAGCCGCAAGCCTGATGTGGCAATCGAGGTAAATACATATCCGGAGCAATCAATCCCCAGTTGCGGAGAAACGCCTTCGCCCTCTTTGCCATGGGCAAAAAGATCAAATAAAACTTCATCCCCTGAGGTCACGATGTCTGGTTTTCCACCGAAATTATAGATCAGCGGGTTGGTACGAAGATCTTTGCATTGCGGACCTAAACTAAAATCCCGGTAGTAATAATCAGATTTTAAAAAGGCGGACAGATCGGTGATTTTTCGAATAACACCGCCATTGGAAGCTTTGCCTAAAGTCTCAATTCCAGAAAGGGAAGGGAATTCTTTGCTGATCGGAGGGAGTTTTTCTAGCTCACAGCTTTGATAAGCCACGGCAAAGGTCTTTCGTGCTCCGGTCATCATTTGCACTGAAACGTCATTATTCGTATCGAGTGAGTCAACGAAAGATTGAAATTGCAGCGCGAAAGGTTCGGGCCGCGCACAGGTGATGTTTTCTGAGTCCAGGGCCCCACTCACTTTTTGGCGCCAAGCTCGCAATTGTGCTTGGATATTTTTGGACTCAGGATCAGAAGATTTTCCGATTTCTAGAGAGGTCAGCATTTCTAATTTCTCTTGTTTTGATCCCTTCGAATTTAAGAGCGCCTCATGAATTTCATAGAATTTTTGTATCAGTTGGAGCAAAGTTGAGCGCGAGTGTTCGCTGAATTTTTGACTGAATTTCGAGTTTAAAATAGCCTTGGACATCTCAGGAGCTTTAATCGCTGGGTTTTGTGTAAGCTTTGAGTTCTGATTTAAAACTACAGCGTAGGAAACGTCCCAAAGGTGACTCTCGAGGTCCTTACATCCTAAGGAATTGGTGGCCGCTTCTGCGGCAGACTGAATGCTCGGAGCATCCAAGACTGAATGGAGGAGTGTGCCCGAATTTGGAGTCGCTTTGCTGCAGCCGCTAGTGACAGCGACGAACGCCAAAATAATTAATAAGAGTAAGAAGTGGTTATTTTGAGTTTTCATCATCACTTAGTACTTGATGGAAAAATAAATTTCGCCTGTTAGTTTTCTAACAGGGAGTTAATTTCCACCCTGAGACTTGTCGCTATTATTTTAGCTGAGTTGGAAAGAAACAATGAAACATGAGGTTTTGCAGGAAAGGGCTAATTATATGATATTACAGCATAAAAATAAGTGTATTCGATATTCACAGTGAGAGGCCTTTGCCATAGACAGAGAAGTTGCAAAAGACAGAAATTGTTTTGGCTCCGGCTCCAGAGCTCGTCAATTAAAATTCGATGGCGCTACGCATGGGCGTGACTAAGAACAAGCTTTATGTAAAAAAATACCATTCATTTTAGGAGAATAAAATTATGCAAGAGTCAGGACAAAAATCAGTGCAAAATATTCGTTTGGTGGGAATTGTTGGAGCCGGTCAAATGGGCAATGGCATTGCGCAAGTGGCGGCGAGCTTTGGTTATGAGGTTTTGATGACCGATATTTCCGAAGCGGCCTTACAAAAAGGTCTGCAAACAATTTCTGGAAGCTTGGATCGTCTGATCAAAAAAAATACTTTGAACGAAGATCAGAAAAAACAAATTCTTTCCCGTATCAAAACTCAAGTCGGCTTAGCCGCGCATAAAGACTCGGACCTCATCATTGAGGCCGCGACTGAAAATTTGGATTTGAAATTAAAGATTTTTACCGAGCTTGATCAAGTCGCAAAGCCGAGCGCGATTCTTGCGAGTAACACCTCTTCCATTTCCATCACGAAAATTGCTTCAGCGACAAAACGTCCGACGCAAGTGGTAGGGATGCATTTCATGAACCCTGTTCCTTTGATGAAATTAGTCGAAGGAATTCGGGGATTACAAACTTCCGATGAAACTTTTGGGCTCACCAAGGCTTTGGCTGAAAAAATGGAAAAAGTTTTTGTTGAGAGTGTGAAAGACATGCCAGGCTTTATCGTTAACCGGATTCTCATGCCGATGATCAATGAGGCGGTTTACACTCTTCACGAGGGGATCGCGAGTGTGGAGTCCATCGATAATGCCATGAAGCTCGGAACGAACCAGCCCATGGGGCCTTTGACTTTGGCGGATTTTATTGGACTTGATACCTGTTTGGCCATCATGAATGTTTTGCATGAAGGCTTAGGAGATTCAAAATATCGCCCTTGTCCGCTCTTGGTGAAATATGTGGAAGCGGGCTGGCTTGGTCGAAAATCTGGTCGTGGCTTTTACAAATACTAGTTTTTAAATTAATTATTTACTGCCTCGGAGGAAGAAATGACTGGTCAAAAGTTTCAAACCATTGAACTTAAAAACGAAGCGGCGGTGTGGTTACTCACCATCAATCGCCCAGAAGCGATGAATGCTCTTAATTCCCAAGTGTTGACAGAGCTTGGTCAAGCTCTGGAGGATTTGGCTTCACGAAGTTTTTCTGAGTGTCGCTGTGTGATTTTGACCGGTGCTGGCGAAAAAGCTTTTGTCGCTGGAGCGGATATCAAAGAGCTGAATTCTCTAAATTCGGTTTCGGGGAAAAAATTTGCAGAAGCGGGTCAAAAACTTTTCCGACGGTTTGAAAAATTGCAGGTTCCTGTCATCGCTGCGGTGAATGGATTTTGTTTGGGCGGGGGCTTGGAGTTGGCTCTTGCTTGTGATTTTATTTATGCCTCTGAAAATGCAAAACTCGGACTTCCCGAAGTCACGCTGGGTCTGATTCCCGGTTTTGGTGGCACGGTAAGACTCGCTCGAAGAGTGGGCGTGGCTCGGGCAAAAGAAATGGTTTTTAGTGGAGATTTTGTCGGAGCGAAAGAGGCGCAGGAAATTGGTTTAGCCAATAAAGTGTTTTCGCTCGCGGAGCTCTTGCCTGCGGCATTGAAAACTGCCAACACGATTGCTTTGCGAGGTTCTGTCGCGGTGAAAAATGCGAAATCTTCCATCATGGATGCCGATGATCAAGCGATAGATGAGGGCATGCTCACAGAAGCACTGCATTTTTCTGAACTATTCTCTACGCAGGATTTTAAGGAAGGCACTTCGGCCTTTGTGGAAAAACGCAAACCGATTTTTAAAGGGCAATAAAAGTGACCAGATATCACGCGAAACATCCAGTACGAATAGTCACAGCCGCGTCCTTGTTTGATGGCCATGATGCGAGCATCAATATGATTCGACGACTGCTTCAGGAAGCCGGCGCTGAAGTCATACACCTTGGACACAATCGCTCTGTCGAAGAGGTGGTTCGTGCGGTGTTGCAAGAAGGAGCGCAAGGAGTTTGTGTGTCTTCTTATCAAGGCGGACACATGGAATATTTCAAATTCATGCGTGATCTTCTGAATCAGTCCGGTGCAACGGATGTCAAAATCTTTGGTGGTGGCGGCGGAGTCATCATTCATGAAGAAAAAAGAGAACTTGAAAATTATGGAATTTCTCAGGTGTTTCATCCCGAGGATGGGCGCAGATTAGGCCTTGAGGGAATGATCGAATTTATTATGAAGGCTTGTGATTTTGATTCACAAAGCCATCTGAGAAAACGAGAGACCGAAGCTTCCATGACGGCGAAGAGTGAACTCAATCGAAATCACGATTTATCCAATCTGGAATTGCCTCATCGTGAATTGGGGCTTCTTATTTCCAAAGTAGAAAATGATCCGGGCTTGAATGGCGAAGAACAGGCTGTTGAATTTGCGATAAAATTAGATTTTGAAAAATATGGCTTAGCCAGTTTTCTAAAACAAAGTAAAACAGCACCGATTGTTTTAGGAATTACCGGCACCGGTGGCGCCGGAAAGTCCTCTTTGATTGATGAATTGATTCAAAGATTTCTCAATGCTTATCCTCAAAAAAAATTAGCGGTGGTCTGTGTCGATCCTTCGAAACGAAAAACCGGAGGATCACTTCTTGGTGATCGGATTCGGATGAATAGTCTTTCGCGCGCTAAAGTTTTTATGAGATCTTTGGCTTCTCGCGGGAGCGGCAAAGAAATCGCGGATCGCTTGCCCGCGGTTTTGGAAGTGTTAAAAAAATTGGATTTCGATTTGATCATAGCAGAGACTTCCGGGATTGGTCAGGGCAATGTGGCGATCACGGAAGTGAGCGATATCTCGATGTATGTGATGACCTCTGACTATGGCGCACAGTCACAGTTAGAAAAAATCGACATGATTGATTTTGCTGACTTGATCGCGGTCAATAAGGCAGATCGGCGAGGGGCACAAGATGCTATCCGTGATGTTTCTAAGCAGTTTCGGCGTTCGCGAAAAATATTTGATCAGAATGTTCCGGTGCCAGTTTACTTAACCCAAGCCAGTCAGTTTAATGACAGTGGTCTAAATCAATTATTTTTTAAACTCACTGAAGTTCTAGCTGAAAAATCTTTAGATGCTAACTCTTTAGAAAAAAAAGAGTCGAAGAGTTGGACTCTGACCGAGGATTACCGAAAAACCGTGATGGCGGCAGAAGAGCACATCATTATTCCGAGCGAACGTCAGAATTATCTGGCCGAGATTGTTTCTGCTGTACGAAAGTACAAAAAACGGACAGAAGAGTTAGCAGATAAAGCTTCACAGATGGGGGCCGTTAAAAAAATTCGCCATGTGCTTAAAGCTAATACGCAAGAGCTCGACAAACTTTATCAAGAATTGTCAGCAGAATTTACGGCAGAAGAGCTTCGTCAGCTTGAGACCTTTGAGGATTTGCAAAAAAGATATGCGGGCGATAAATTGGCCTTCAAGGTTCGGGATAAAGATTTTTTTCAACCCTTGGTTAAAGAAAGTCTCAGTGGAACAAAGATCCGTCGAGTGTCGCTGCCTAAATTCAAAGATTGGGGCGATCGTTTTCGCTATTTGAAATTAGAAAATGTTCCCGGTGAATTTCCTTATACCGCCGGAGTGTTTCCGCTAAAGCGTCAGGATGAAGATCCTAAGCGCATGTTTGCTGGTGAAGGACCTCCCGAACGGACAAATAAACGATTCCACTATTTGTGTGAGGGCGAGGCAGCGCAAAGGCTTTCCACGGCTTTTGACAGTGTCACCCTTTATGGTCAAGATCCTCATTTGCGACCGGATATTTTTGGTAAAGTGGGTGAATCCGGAGTGAGTGTTTGTTCTTTAGAAGACATGAAAAAACTCTACGCGGGTTTTGATTTGTGCGCGCCGAGTACCTCGGTGAGTATGACAATCAATGGACCCGCACCGATGATGCTGGCCTTCTTTTTTAACACTGCCATTGATCAACAAATTGAGAAAAAAGAAAAAGAGCTGACTCGTAAATTGAGCGACAAAGAAGAGCAAGAACTTCGTGCGTGGACAATGCAGCAAGTGCGCGGCACGGTGCAAGCGGATATTTTGAAAGAAGATCAAGGTCAGAATACCTGTATTTTCTCTATTCAATTTGCTCTGAAAATGATGGGGGATATTCAAAAATATTTTATTGAACAAGGTGTGCGCAATTTTTATTCGGTTTCAATTTCGGGTTATCATATCGCGGAGGCGGGTGCGAACCCGATAAGTCAGTTGGCCTTCACGCTTTCGAATGGTTTCACATTCGTGGAATACTATTTGGCTCGCGGGATGAAAATTGATGATTTTGCGGCCAATCTTTCATTTTTCTTTTCGAATGGCTTGGATCCGGAGTATTCAGCCTTAGGTCGCGTGGCGCGAAGAATTTGGGCCATTGCGCTTCGAGATCTTTACCAGGGAAATGAAAGATCGCAAAAACTTAAATATCATATTCAAACCAGTGGTCGATCTTTGCATGCGCAAGAAATTGACTTCAATGATATTCGAACGACTTTGCAGGCCTTGATCGCGCTTTATGATAATTGCAATAGTCTGCACACCAACGCTTACGATGAAGCGATCACAACTCCAACAGAAGAATCAGTTCGCAGGGCCATGGCCATTCAACTGATTATCAATAAAGAATTCGGCATGAGTATGAATGAAAATCCGATGCAGGGCTCTTATTTTATGGAAGAGTTAACGGATTTAATGGAAGAAGCGGTTTTGGATATGTTTATGCGTTTGAATGAGCGCGGAGGCGTGTTGGGCTCCATGGAGACTCAATATCAACGCTCCAAGATTCAAGAAGAGTCCATGCATTACGAACAGCTCAAACACAATGGTCAATTGCCGGTGATTGGTGTGAATACCTACATCAATCCCAAAACTTTAGCGGCGGACTATGTGCCAGTGAAAATTGAGATGGCCAGAGCAAGTTATGAAGAGAAAAACTTCCAACTTAAAAATTGTGAGGCGTTCAAGGCTCAGCACAGGCAGCAAGCGGAGTCGGAGCTCGCGAAATTAAAAATGGCGGCTCTCCAAGGTAAAAATATTTTTGAAGCTTTGATGACAGCCGCTCGTCATTGCACTTTGGGGCAAATGAGCGAGGCTCTGTACGAAGTCGGCGGTCAGTATCGAAGAAATTTGTAAGGACTGAGGGACGGAAGGTCCTTCCCTATTTGCCTCAGCGTGACCTGAAAAAAACGATCATTTGTTGGATCATTTATCCGATCATTTATCCGATCATTTATCGAAGGAAACATTGATCAAGGCACAGAATCGTCCGGCATCGGATGTAAAATTGATCAGCAAAGTGGGATTTTTTTTATCTAAAAGAATGCTCGGCTTATTTCCCCAAATAACACTGGGAATGGTTTTTTGAACTTCGTATTTCATTTCATTCCATATTTTTTTTGCGGCACCAAAAATAATATTTCCTAACTCTCCAGCCATGTCGGCACTTTCTGAATTCAGAGTGTCGGAGCGTTCTCCAAGCATTCGAAATTGAATTTCAAAATAGGTGTCTTTAGGAAAGGCTAAGACAAGACTTCCATTAAAGTAAGAAGATTGGACCGATAAAATAGAAAAAATATCAGCTTCGACATCCCCATTGGGTTTCATTACGACGACTTTTTTGGGAGTGATATCTTTGACTGAAGCCATTTCTGCGATGACTTTTTGAATGGAGGAAATAAAGGGATTCAAAAAATTAACATCGGCGACAAGTGCTTTTGGCGCTGGAGCCGTGGTTGCAGAAGTTGTTTCCGCCGTCGAGGCGACCTCATCTTGGTTTTCGAGGATTTTTTTGGCGATACTTATTGTTTCGTTGAGATCTTTGGTCAGAGGGACAATGGAGATATTTCGATTCAAGCTCCGGCTTTGCAAAGTATTTTCCACTTCAGTGGCTTCCGAAGTGATGATCAAAATGGGGGTTTTCGCATTGGCGCGGTGATCTCTAAATGATTTGATTAAAGGAGCCGCCTCAAGCTTTGGCAGGCGGTAAGCGGTTATGATAAGGTCATACTTTTGATTGGTCGACTTCATGTAGGCATCATGGCCATCCACCGCCAAGTTGACAATGATATCATCGGCGGATAAGGCTTTCTTGAGCTCATTTAACTTGTCAGTGTCTCTGTTTGCTATAAGTACAAACTGCTTCATGAAGAAATAACCATCACCTTCTAAAGATTTAGTATAGCTGATTCAGAGCCCCGGTGGAAGTGTTGACGAGTCTTTGATCCTGATATCATTAAAAATAAAAAATTCAGGTGATTATGTTTCGTACTTGTCGAGGACGTACTGCGGGCTAGAGTTGTGAGGTAGAGCCGCCCAAGTTTTTCATAAGCCCTTTGGGCTTTGAAAAATAAGTCGTTATTTTGGAGAGGGTGGCAAGTTGTGTAAGTGTCTTTTTCTAGTGAAGATCCCCTTGCGGTGAAAAAAGTGTTGAAGGACGTTCCCATGGAACAAAAGTTCGCTTTATTTTTGAAACGACGGATTGGATGGGGCGACCTCCACGGCCCAACGACCAGTTGAGCGCAGGTCGATCTCTGCCGATAAGCACTTTGTGAAAATTCATCTCATTGTTCGGCTTATTTTTACGCTTTTATTGATTGGCTTGCCACTATCTATATATGCCGAAAATTCAAGTGATCCACTTGATTCATTTTCAGTCTTTACGCCATCTGGCTGGGAAAAAATGCAGGATTTTTATGGAGTTCCGGTGATGATGTTGGGGCCGGTGCAAGGCCAGGGACGTCCAGTGGTGACGATTCTTCAAGTGTCCAAAGGGGAGCTGAAGTTTGATTCTGCGGCCTTGAATGCCACGTATTTAGATTACAAAAAAGGTCGGTTGAAATGGCTGGACGAGCGCGGCGGCCATGACGCTGTTTTTTTTCCCTTCAAGACGAGTAAAGAAAATTCGGGGATCGAGATTTATCAAGCGGGTTATATGTACTCGCTTTACGAGACACAGTTTGTCGAAAAATCTTATTATCTGGTTTGTCCAAAGACCGTCTACAAAGCCAAAATTTTACTGAGCAAAACTCAAGAAATCCAGCACCAACAGGCCGCTGAACAAATCATTAAGAGTCTCAAATGCAAAAACTAGTTATTCTCTTCATAGTTTGGTTTTTTGCGTTTTCAGTGACGGTGACAACGACCGTGCCTGTGTCGGCAACGGAAATGCCCGCGGAAATAAAAGCCTTAGAGCAAAAAAGAAAGAGTCTCGAGACTCAAGAGCACATATTAGAAACTTCGACAGTCAAAGGTGGTTTGGGCTGTTTTTCGAATGGCCAGCTGATCGATTCGAACGAGGGTTGCGAAGCCGCTGCTGAGCTCTACCGTCAGTCAGCAAAGTCATACAACGATTCGTTGGTTCAGTTAAAACAAAACAAACAAGCCAATGCCTGCTCCCTTCAAAAAGGCCCTCAGCAGCAAGCAAAGGATATGTCGATAGTTTTGAAAAAAGTTTCTTGTGACAATCAACCCATTTTTTCGGGAACTTGTGCTAAAGCCGCAGCTTGTAATGTCGCTCGAACGATGGATACTTTGAATACCCATGGACTCAATCGAATTTTTGAATCCCCAACCAAAGTGCCAAACTCTTGTATGGATTTGAAGCAAGGGGACTGTGCAGAGAAATTTGCATTAGGAATCTTAGATAATATCTGGGGTACGATCAAGGACGTTGCAAAACTCGCGCTTTCTGGTGCTAAAGCAGGCTTTGCTAAAGCCAAAGCCGATATCACTTATACTCTTTCCTGGGCCAGCGGAGACGCTCTCGAAAATAAAGAATCGGATAAAGCCTTATTAGGATATCAAACGACGAATCGGGAAGTCGCTTCTGCCAAGGTCAGCATGAAAGAATTTGTTACAAACAAAGTGAAGCAAATTTTTAGTGAGGCCAACGAAGCCATCAGTAAATATCTTGGAGAAAAATTCATCTGTGCCGATTGCAATACGAGAATTAATGCCGTCTGTACAGTCTTAGGATATCTCGGCGGTGAAGCCGTTCAGTTCCTCACGGGTGAAGCGGCCTTTGGATACATCAGCAAGAGTGCGAAGTTTGCTAAAGCGATGGAGGTCGTCGGAGCGCAGCTGCCCAAATTCACTCAAGTGACAGAGCTCAGCGTTCGCGTCGGGGAGGCAACTGGCGAAACACTCAGTCGTGTTTCGACTTCTTGGTTAGGTAAAGCAGCAAGTACAACCGCAAAAAATGCGGACAAAATTTTATTTCACGCGCCTTCAAAGATTATGCAAGTTAGCTCGGAAGGCGGAAAAAAGTTTTTCAAGGCCCTGGACGAATTTGGCAAAGTCGGTAGAGATTTTGGAGAGAGCATTGCTGATGCCGGGAACAAGTGGGCCGTCAAATCTGCGGCGAAGCCTCTTGTCGAGGAAAGCGCAGCCGCGACAGGAATGCTTCATAGTAAAGAAGTGGGAGCTGAAAAAATTGACATCAGTTCTTTGACTCAGGCCCACCCCTCTGTTGAACAGGTGGCCCGGAAGACTGATTGTGATTTTTGTTCAAACGAGATTAAGCTGACAAATCACTCTTCTACGCATTCAAGTCAGCATTTTAGCATGAGTCGTTCTCCAGAAGAATTGGCAAGGTCTTATGCGGAAACAAGTGTCTTAACTGATACTTCTTTTGATGAGGTTGTGGCAGCTGTCAAATCATACAAAGGGAAATGGGTGCCAGATAACAAGGCAAAAGAGGTGCTTGCTGGGCAAATACCTGTCGATGAGGCCAAAGCATTCGGCTTCGACGCGAAAATTAAAATTGCAAATGAAGATCATGTTGTCAGAGTTGTTGTTTGTGAGGTTCCAAAGTGTGTTGATGTCAATCGTCCCAACGATATTTTTACAAAAGGAGATATAGTATCTGTATTTCCTATATGCGGTTCACGGGTAGTAAAAGTTCCTATCGTGGCAGAGCTTTTAACGAAAGCAATTAAACCTGTAAAATGTAAACCCAGAAACCTAAATCCATTTCTAGAGGATCTTTAAATTTTACAAACTGGCCCCCTAACATGGTGATGGCTTAGAGCTTGCTGATATTTTGGCATATGAAGCCAAAATGTTCATGTTCCTCAAGCTCAATCCCTCGTCCATCTGAAAGCCGGACGCTCGTTGTCGCTTGTGGTTTTTATTCCAGAAAAAGCGATCAAGTCAGAGTCCAACGGTATCGTTGCCAAAATTGCAAAAAATCTTTTTCTGATGCGAGTTACAGTGCTTGTTTTGGTCAAAAGAAAAGACAGTTCAATGGAGCCGTGTTAAAATATTTAGTGAGTGGTGTCTCGCAAAGAAGAGCCAGTCTACTTCTAGGAATCAATCGTAAAACAGTCGTCCGTAAGTTTATTTTTCTGGGTCAAGCCGCAAATATTTTTTTACCACAAATCAACGACCTTCATCCAAAAGTGAATATCATGGAGTTCGATGATCTTGAGACTTTCGAGCACAGTAAATGTAAACCGCTCTCGGTAACATTGGCTGTAGAGCAAGGCTCTCGACGAAT
>CAIYID010000079.1 GCA_903926205.1 uncultured Bdellovibrionales bacterium | reverse complement strand
TCAAAAGCTCGCCCTTGATCTGGACATCGCCGAGATCAACTTTGTTATTTCCCGGCAAGTTTTGCGCATAAGCCGTAAAATGAGCAGGAAGTATCGAGAAAACAAGTAGAGCCAAAATCTTTTTCATTCAAAGCTCTCTCGGTAAAACCTGAGTTTTTCTCAATATCGACAGAAGTCTTGGTTTAGGCTAGCTCGACTCAAGGATTACTCTACAAGTGTCGAAATAAAACGCATGAGACACGAGTTCAAGTTTCTAGTTTATTTCATATTTTTGTGTATTGGCCAGAGGGCCTTAGCGGATGCTTACGATATTCCCAAGGCAGTGGCGCTTGAAAATCGTAAGTACACAATTGTTCATGATCTGACTTTTGCTGCGGGTTATTTACCGATAGATTCCTTCAATAAAAGTTTCACCTTAAATACTTCTTACCTGTATAATTTTAAAACCTACGCGGGCTGGGAAGTGATCAATGCGTCCTTGTGTTCGAATCAAGACACCGGCTTAAAATCAAATTTACTAAACAATTTTGGAGCCCTACCGACTGGGTTTTTAGATTATTACACTTCGATTGTGACAACGAATTTTGTCTATTCGCCCATTTACGCCAAGAATTTATTTTTCAATGAAAAAGTTGTTAATAGCGAAACCAGCTTTGTCGGTGGCGGTGGAATGGTGGGATTTAATTCTGGAGCGACGGCACCTCTTTTTGGCGTTGGTATGATCAATCGATATTTTTTGAGTGATTCGACCTCACTCAAGTTAGATGCCCGAGTGTATTATCATACGGCCTCAGGAAAAAGTTCAAATATGATTTTAATGTTATCCGTGGGTTATTCCTTTAACTTTGGCTCGGTGGGAAAGTGACATGAAAAACTGGCTTTTCATTTTTATGTTCATACTTGGAGGTCAGCACTCCCAAGCCGTCATGACAGGGGAGTGGATTTACATTCCTGTGGATTATACTTTTTGGATGGATGCTAAAGAGCTTCAGACGAAAAACCAGTTCAGTGATTTGATGAAATTTGCTTCTGCGCGCGAAGCAAAATACGGCATTAAAACGGCGAAGGGGGCTGAAGCGGCTCTTTTTGTGGCACAGACTTTAAAAACTCAAGGTTTTTCTGCTCTTAGTTTTGAGATCTTTAAGAAAATTGTCACTATTCACCCGGGCTCTATGCCAGCTTTGCAGTCCTTGTTGGAAATTAATTCGATGACGGACTTAGCGAACTCTGACGAAGAGGTTTTATCTCGTTTAATCAGTGTGGCGAATTTCACAGAGTACCCGAAAGAATTAGAATCCATGATTTCCTATTACACGGCTTTGGATAATATGCGGACGGGTTTAACTTCGTGGATCCGTCCGGCGTTTGAGAAAATTGATCCAAAATCCCAATGGGGTCATCGGATTAGGTATTACCAAGCCCTGGAAAAAATTAAAAATAACGATCTTGAGTCCGCGAAAGAGATTTTTAAAGAGCTCGTGGAAGATCCAACGACTGGTGAAAAAATCAAGTACAAGTCTTCGTGGAATACCGCGCGGATTTTTTTCGAACAAAAAGAGTACGACAAAGCGGAACACATTTTTTACCAACTGACTTTTACAGGTCGGGATTTGGGGCAATCGCTTTTAGAGCGAGCCTGGATTCGGTATTACAAAAAAGATTACTCAACCGCGCTAGGGATGTTGGAATTATTCAAGGCTTCTTACTTTAACAACAGTCGCAACACCGAACAAGACTTACTGGCGATGTTTATTTACCGAGATCTTTGTCATTATCCAAGTGTGAAACAACGACTGCGGGAGTTTGAAGGTGTGTATTTGAGTTTAATCAATCAAATCCGCAACCGCAAAAAAGTTGAAAACAATGATTTGATGCTTACGCAGGTTTTAATTCATAGTCCTTACAAAGAAAAAGCCGATGTGGTGCAACACTTGCGTGAGGAGCGTGACCGCTTCACGGAACAATATGGAAAGAAATTAGAGGGCATTTTAAAAGTGACCTTTAATGAGTCTTTGGCTCATGAAAAAACAGTGAAAAAAACTTTGCAAAGATTAATTCCGGATTTAATTGAGCGTGAAGAAGATCGCCTGCTAATGGGTTACGATAATTTGCAGTTACTCGATTACGCGTCAGATTTGGATGAATTACGAATTAAACAAGTGGTCGAAAAGCGCAGCTATGCTTCGCAAAAGATCACCAACATGGAGTTTGATCAATTATTTTGGCCGGCCGTGGGTGAGTTCTGGTGGGAGGAATTTAAAAACTACAAAGTCCTCATTGATGATCGCTGCAGTACGAAGAAGGTGGAGCAATGAGAATCATTTTCTTTTTGCTATTGATATCTTGTGTGAGCTTTGGTGACCCTTTGCCAGGCAGTCTAGCGGCCTACCAAAAGGACCTAAAAAAAGTAAATAAATCCATTGAGGTTACTAAAGATAAAATCGAGCACTTAAAAGCCTTTGGATTTTTACCCGATCTATATTTTTCGTTGGCAGAACTCTACTTGGATAAATCAAAAGTGGTTTATTTGATCACTCAGATAAAGGCCAAAGACAAACCAGTGGATGAAATTGATTTTTCGGAAGCGAAGCAAGTTAAAGCCGAGGCGATTGAAACTTATAAAAGCATCGAGAATCGTTTTCCGACCTACCATTTATTAGATAAGATTTTATTTTTCATGGCTCATGAGTTGAAAGATCTTGGAGAGCTTGACCAGGCCAACGCCACTTACAAAAAAATTGTGGATAATTATAAACAGAGTCGTTACTGGGAAGAATCACAAGTTAATCTTGGAAATTTCTTTTTTGATAAGAAAGATTTTGAATTTGCTCTCAAGCAATATCAAAAAGTCACGGAGCGTCCGTTCACGCCAGCCTCGCTTTTAGCTTATTATAAAATGGGTTGGTGTTATATCAATAAAGGTCAGTGGAAGAACGCTTTGGATTCCTTTGGGCATGTTTACAAGAGCGAAGCGCTTCAGGACATGAAGGGTGCGCCAGAGGAACTCTCTAAGATGGATGTGCGCGAGGAAGCCTTGGTGGCCAGTGTGTGGCCCTTTGTGGAGTTGGAATCGAGTGAGATTAAAGCACATCCGGAATTTGTGAATGCGTTAAAATATTACCGAGGGGCTTCTTTTGATAAAGGAAGTTTCCGTCGAGTGCTCGGTCGTTTGGGTCATCGTTTGGTGATCAAAAAACGAAATGCAGAAGCTGCCGAAGTTTATTTTGAATTACTGCGCTTGGCGGATGATGCGGGAACAAAAAAAGATGCGATTGAGGATTATTTCACAGCGATGAAAGTGTCCAAGTCGGATTACTATCCTCAACATGTTTCCAAAGAAATGACCTTGGGTTTAAAATTAATCAGCGAAAGCGAGCTCAGCAAAGATCTGAATAAGTACGAGCCTTTGCTTCGGGATGTGGCAACTTACTGGCATAAGACCGCGATGGCGACGAAGCGACCGGAGGATTTTGTCACTTCGCTGGAGTCTTATAAAGATTATTTTTGGATGTATCCGAACTCGAAATACAGTTATGAAATGAATGTGAATTTAGCCGAAGTCTATTATCATTTAGATAAAAAAGTGGAGTCCGGCTTTGTTTACTATCAACTCGCACAAGGTCGAAAGGCCACGGACAATAAGAGCAAGGATTTGCTTTCCTCGTCGATTCAGGCTTTTGTGGAAGCCTTCAAAGAAGAGGACAAGCTAACAGTGCTTGAGCGGACGCAAGGTCGCAATGGTTTGCGCAATGTGGGGGGCAGTTATTTGAAGCTTTACCCTCAAGATAAAGGCGCTCCGACGATCGAATTTAATATCGCCAAAAGTTATTACGATGAGCGGAACTTTAAAAAAGCGAGCACCGAGCTCCGCAAATTTATTCAAGTGCATCCACGACATGAGAACACGAAAACGGCCAGCTTACTTTTGCTCGATTGTTTTTATTTACAAGAAAAAACAGCAGAGCTCGTGGCTGAAGGAAAAAGTTTAGCGAGCAATCCGAATCTTTCGAGTGAGATTAAGCAGAGTGTGGCGGATGTGATTAAGCAGGCCCAGTTCAAAAAAGTAAAATCTGTGGCGGGTGATTTTGGTAGTAAGCAGTATGTGACGCAATTTTTACAATTTGCCAAAAATAATAAAGGCTCAGAACTGGGAGAGAGTTCTCTTTTTGAAGCTTTCACGGCAAGTAAGGCCAAGGGAGATTACGAGGCGCTGAAAATTGGTGAGACCTACATGGCGACTTACGCTCAATCGCCCAAAGCCAAAGTCGTCTTAAATACGATGATTCAAATGACACTTTCAATTCCGAATTATCCTAAAGCCGCCTTTTATCTGCAGTCTTTTTACGAGCGCTTTCCGCAAGAAGCCACTCGGAATGATTATGGCAAACAGGCCTTGGCCCTTTATGAACAGCTCTATGATAATGAAAAATTAGCAAGCTTCTCGCAGCAAATGAAAAACTATGAGAAAGCGGCGAAGGCTTACTATCAGATGCAGAACTGGAAACAGTTAAACACCGTGGCGGCTCAAGTGCCAGGAGTGATGGGGCAATACTATCAAGGTTTGTCACTCTGGAGAATGGGCCAAAAGAATGAGGCTTTAAGTTTGCTTAACCGTGCGGCCAGCAGTGGTGGCGGTTCGAATGAAGAAAAAATGATGTCCGCTCATGCAGGATACATTGTGGCTCAAGAGAGTTTTCATCAGTTTGATAGTTTTTCTAAAAACGCGCAGCTTTCTCCTGAAATCATTAAGCAGAAGGCAGCGATGTTTCAGGAGCTTGATCGCAAACTTCAAAGTATTGTGAGCTTAGGCGCAGGCCGCTGGACGATTGCGTCTTTGTATCTTTTAGGCAAAAGCAATAAGAGCTTTGCGAATTTCTTTGAGAGCGGGCAACCGCCAGCGGGTTTGACAGCGGATCAATTTAGAAAAGCGGTGCAACCGCAAGTGAGTTCTTACATGCAAAATGCAAAATCATTTTTTAGTAATTGTATCAAATCCGCTAATGATTATGAGATCCTCTCACGCTTCACACAAGCGTGTTTGGGTAGCGGTCAGCAAGAGGTGAGTGAGAACGGTGAGACTTATCCGTATTTTACGCGCTCTGGATTTTCAGATGATTTGGACGCGAGCACAAAATCGGCGCTCTTAAAAAACTCAAAAGACACGGCGGCTTTAAAAAAGTTGATTGCAGCTGTGATTCAAAGAGAAGACTATTCGCAGGCTTATCTTTTAGATCAAAAATTACTTGAAAATAATCCGAATGATTCTTCTGCCAGTGTTGAAATGGGAATGCTCTTGATGAAGATGAATCAATACGATGAAGCTCTCGGGAATTTCCACGAGAGTGTGAAGCCCACGGCGAAGCGCAGTGCGGCCTCAGTGGTGGACAAGAAAGCGTATTGGGGTCTTGCCGCACTTTATAAACATTTTGATTTGACCACAAAGTTCAACCAAGCCCAGGCCGAAGCCAAAGCGCAAGGCCAGCCAAGAGGTTATGTGCACCCTTGGGCGAGGAATTTGTA
>CAIYID010000078.1 GCA_903926205.1 uncultured Bdellovibrionales bacterium | reverse complement strand
GTCCCTGTCGATCTTGGATTTAGCTAACGACCCGTCCATCAATACTACAGAAAAACAGTATTTTCGAGCGCTTGATCTCCTGAAATTAAAAGATTTCGCTCAAGCTCGCAAAGAATTTGAAAACGTGGTCCTCTCGGAAGAATCGAAATTAAAAACAATGGCGGTTTTTTTTACTGGCGTTTTGGATTTACAATTGGAACAATTTGACTCAGCAAAGAAAGAATTCGACTGGGTCATTGATCATTCAGAAGATCATAATTTGGACAATCAAGCGGAAGCTTATTTAGATCAAATTGCCAACGCTCAGGCCTTCTTGCAAAAAAAATCTAAACGGTGGACGATCAATTTGGCCGGTGGATTCAACTACGACTCCAATATTCTTAATGCAGCAGATGCCAACGCGGCCACTAACATTGCAGGACTGCGCACCACCTACCAAGCTTTTGCCGAATATCGAGCCCTTTACGAAGAAACTCGTGAATGGGCCGTACAAGGCAATTACAGCGATGTCTATTCCACGAATACAAATTTTTCTAGTAACTCCACTTATAGCGCTGTCGATCCGCAAGAACTCACTCTGTACGCTCCCTATCGTTGGCGGGGCACGGCTTTTGGCACTAGCGGACAATTCACCTTCAGCCCTGGTTATGAGCAAATTAATATGGACGTGAGCAGTGTTGGCAGTCGCACGCCGATCATTGAATCCTACGTAGGCCGCTTGGATTGGACTTTTTTGGAAAATGAAAATCGCCTGGAAGTCTACAGCGCTGAGTTTCGTCGTGATGTTTCTTTGGTTTCTCAAAGCGATGTTGATCAACTGTCTGCTTACAAACTCACTTTCGTTTGGAACAACACCTGGTTTCGTGACTTAAAAAAAGAAACCGCCTGGACCTTAGAATCCAGTCTTGCAGACAATAATGCTGATGGCGCCAACCAAACCTATTATCAGCTGAATGCGGCTATTGATTACTCCCAACCCTGGCTGACCAATAACTTCGTGAATGCACGGCTGGGACTTTCCTATTCGGATTACGCGCAAAATTCCTTGGGAAGAAAAGATTCAGCCCTTCAATTCAGTGCTGGGCTACGCCATCCTCTCACTCCAAAATTATCTGCACTTTTTATTGGCACTGTTTTAACAAACAACTCCAGCGAATCATTGTACACCTACTCAAAATACACCTTGAGTGCTTCACTCAATTGGCTGACTGACCTTTGAGGGTCAGTCAAATTTCCTTGTCAGAGCCTTGTCAGAGTACGACCCTGCGCTTTAATTTCTTCGTCTAATTACAATCAATCAGCGTAAATTTTTTTGTAGATAAATTGAAGTTCTTCCTCACTGGGAGGATGTCCTTTTCTTTCAATATATAAATTGATCGTCTGCTGATAATGAATATCTTGATAGCTCAGCGCTTTCACATCTGGAGCTTTCTTCACTGCCTCGGTGATCTGCTGAAGAACGATCGCTCCATTTTGTTTCGCATTATCATCGGCTTGCTCCCAACGATTCCAGAGGTTATTTACAGTGTAAAAGCTCAACGCCCCAATCATGACGGTCAGATAGACTTTTCGTGCCTTATTATATAGATTTAGTTTTTTAATCAAGGGAGTTTTACGATCAATCAAGTGCCGAGCTTCTTCAGAGTCTATGCCTTTTTCTAAAACAAAATGTGCCTCATTTTCACTGAGTTTTAAATTGTATTCTGGAAGATAAATAAACGGAAAAGGCGAAGAAATAGATTGAATCAAGCTCATTACAAAAAAACTATTTTGCACATAATTATTGCTAGCGATTCTCTTTAACAAGTTTTGCTTTTTCAGAGCCTCTTCGACAGCACTTTTTGCTAGAATAAATTCTTTTTCTTGGTTTAACGGCCGTTTTACAGACACCAGCGTTGAGGATAGTAAAGTTTTGGCTCGGAAAATATTTTTACATTGGACGAGCCCCTCGGCGCGAGCGCCCTCCCAAAAAAAGAGTGGTTGAATCATAAAGAAAACCAGAGCCCAGCCGCGCATGCTTATTTTTCGTTTTGAAGAAGTTTTATTTGCGCATTATATTCCATCTCACGTTGATTAAGAAGATCAACCAACCCGTTCAATTTTTTTACATCCACCTTTATAAAGAAACTTTTCCCAAGGCCCGCACTAATTATGGTTAACATTCCGCCAAAAATTCCCAATCCGTAATCGCCGGCAATTCTTAAAGGCAAAATACCATCAAGAACCTCTGACTTTGTCCAAACTCCATAGATCGTTCCAGCAAGCAGCAAGGCTGAAATACCGATATAAAGATAACCTTGATTTTTATAATCATTATTTTCTTGCTGAGTTGTTTTAATTGTTTTCTTCAGATTATCTATTTCGTACAATGCCGCGTAAGCTTTTCTAATGATCGCTTGTGCTTCTACGCTTGATTTGCCTTGGGACGCATCGATGAGGTCATTCAATTCAGCATTAGAAGCTTCCGCATGAGCCAAACTCATTGTATTCAGCGAAAAAGCCAGACAAATAAAAATATTTAAAAATTTAGACATAGATATTTCCTTAGAGTTGATCTTTCCGAGCGTTTTCTAAGCCAAAATCAGGCCAAAGCGAAGCTGCCTATAGTTGAATATGAGCAAAATCACCGTCGATGATCTCGACAATGAGTCATTCAACGTCACTTCACTCACTTCACTTGTCTGACATTGACCTAGCGAGTGTGTCCTGCGTGGACCTTGAACACTCCCTTGAGCTAAAGACTCTCACTTAAGAAAAGTGCGGGTATTATGCTGACCAATTTATTTGAAGATTTTCAATTTTTAGTCTAAAAATAAAGTCATCATGATTAATTTATTGATGAACATCTTGTGGCTGATTTTTGGTGGGTGGTCCGTGGCGATTTCGTGGTTCACGGCCGCCCTCTTCATGGTCATTTCAATTATCGGAATTCCTTGGGCACGAGCCGCCTTTAACATTGGTCTGCTTACCCTCTGGCCTTTTGGCTCGAAAGTAGCCACCCGAAAAACCTCCGACCTCGGCACGGGGCCCTTCGGGTTTATCGGCAATATCCTCTGGTTTGTTTTTGGAGGATTTTGGTTAGCCCTGATTCACTTGTTTTGGGCTTTTATTTTTGCAATTACCCTTATTGGGATTCCATTTGCAATTCAGCATTTAAAATTGGCGCGAATTTCAATAGCGCCCATCGGTAAAAAAATTGAATTTTAGAAATTGGCGCTAAAGCCGAGCACAGGGATCATGTTGCTATTTTCGAAAAGACCAACCCGAGCGAGTTTGATATTGAAATCAAAATCCTGCATTCCATGTTTTTTTCGAGAAGGCCCAGAATTATGAATTTGAACACCCTCCATGAGGTTCTTATCCATAAAATAAGCAGCACCAACTCCTCCGCCAAGCGCTAGAGCTCCAAGCATGAGGTTTGAGTTATTGCTTTGAAAAATGCCCATACCACCGATAACGACACCGAGTCCCGTTAATCCCCAAGATGCATAAGCCCACATTTGTGCCGACTCACCCTTTGCCGAAGTTCCGGGCTTCACTTTTAAATCATTGATGACATCAAAAAGATTGACGCTCTTTGCCTCTTGAGTGAGTTGACCCGGATAAAAAGTTCTCGTCACAAAATTGCCTGGTGCCTCAATTTTTTTACGAGCATCATAGGGCGTTGTTTGACAAGCCGTTATGAAAACACAAATCGTAGCAATAATCAGTCTTGACGTGGTTTTTATCATTCCATCACCTTTCAAATTATTGATTTATCATTTCCTGTCATCCTCCTAGGGTCAAGTCCCGCAAGACTAGATCAAGGCCCCAAAATCAACATGGACCATCAGCTCGGCAATTTGTTTTGAAAATCGAACTGGATCTGGCAAAGCAGAGCCCTCATTCAACAAAGCTTGTGAATAAAGAATTTCTGACCACTGTTCCTGCTGAGCCGCCGGGACTGACAGCATTTTTTTAAACACTGGATGTTGAGGGTTTATCTCCATAATGCGTTTAGAATGCTGACCGGATTTCTGCCCCATTTGAGAAAGAATTTTTTGCATTTGCAAAGACATTTCATCTGTCGCGGAAACCAAGCAAACCGGAGTTGAGGTCAAACGATCAGAAATCACGACATCTTTCACTTGCTCTTGTAAATGTTTTTTCATCAATTCCAAAACTGGGGCCAATTCTTCGCTGACTTTCTTTTTTTCTTCTTCTTTACTTTTCTTCTCTTCAAAAGAGTCCAGATCAAGTCCTTCTTTCGTGATCGACAGCAAGGTTTTACCTTTGAATTCTGCCAAAGCGTTAACCACCCACTCATCGATAGGATCAACCATTAAAAGCACTTCAAGATTTTTCTCTTTCAGCTTTTCTAGATAAGGACTATTCGAGACCTGAAAAAGATTGTCACCCGTAATATAATAAATATCTTTTTGTTCTGGTTTCATACGCGCGACATACTCATCAAGACTTGTCATTTTATCAGAATGAGTTGAATGAAAAAGCAAAATATCCTGCAATCGATCTTTATTAGCAGAGTCAGAAGGAAGACCTTCCTTCAAAGTCGGTCCAAACTCAGACCAGAAATTTTCAAACTGCGTGCGATCTTTGGTAAAAAGATCTTTTAATCCTCCAAGGATTTTAGCGACCACATTTTTTCTGATGAGAGTCACCTGTCGATCTTGCTGCAAAAGTTCCCGAGACACATTAAGTGACAAATCACTGCTATCAACAAGTCCCTTAACAAAACGCAGATACGGCGGCAAAAGCTCTTTGCAATCAGCCATGATGAAGACTCGTTTGACATAAAGACTGAGCCCATACTCATTATTGTCCCTAGAAAGATAATTCCATGGTTTTTTTGTTGGAATATACAATAGAGCATTGAACTCCATTGAACCTTCCGCTTTATAGTGAATCGTTTTCAGTGGTTCTTGAAAATCGTGAGATAAATGCTGATAAAACTCTTTATGCTCTTCAGCGGTCACTTCCGTCGCTGGCTTCAACCAGAGAGCTTTTTGTGAATTCAGAGTTTCATCTTCTTTTTCTGTTTTTAATTTGATCGGATAAGCAATAAAATCAGAATATTTTTTAACTAGACGTTTAAGGGTCCAATGATCTGTGTATTGATCTTCACGCTCCGAACCTGCTGAAGCACCAGCCATTTGCTCCGTCAAGTCGGCCCCTTCTTCTTTAAGATCTTTTAAATGAAGAGTGATGGTGGTTCCGGTTCCTTCTGATCTTGGCGCTTCATCGATAGAATAAGTACCGTCTCCGGTGGACTCCCAAATTGTTCCTTCGCTCGCACCCGCCTTTTGCGTGTGCAATTGCACTCGGTCCGCCACCATAAAGGCGGAATAAAACCCCACTCCAAACTGACCAATGAGTTCCGGCTTTTCTTTCATTTCTTTAGTCAGCTGACCAAAAGCCTTCGCTCCAGACTTTGCGATGGTACCGATGAATTCGGTGACTTCACTCTGAGTCATACCAATTCCATTATCAATAATGGACAAAGTCTTGGCCTCTTTATTTGATTCGAGGCGAATTGTTGGCTGCCAGTTCTCTGGCAAAAGATCAGCATGAGTTAAGGACTGAAATCGCAATTTATCAATGGCATCAGAAGAATTGGAGATCAATTCTCTCAGAAATATTTCTTTTTGAGAGTAAAGAGAATGAATCACGATATCTAAAAGTTGTTTGATTTCAGCGTTAAATTTCTGTGTTTGTTTTGCCATAAGAGCCCCCTAAAAGGTCTATTCATACAGCGACTCAGCACAGTTGGGCAAGTTTAAATGTATTAACTCAAAACAGAATCATCAACCCGCAGCTTTTTGATCTGCGTTGTGAGCATGAGTGATATTTTCGTGAATCTCTTCTATAGATTGCTCTCTGCTTTCCCGCTCTATTTTTTCTTTGCTCTCCTCGTCGGCTTCTTCCTTCGCTTCTCGATTTTTTTCTTCTGCTTCGATCTCTTTTTTCAATTGAGGATGATGATCTAAAAAATATTCTTCGATTCCATGTATAAAAAAATGGTCAGCAAAGCCTTGGGCATGCATTTCATCCCAGGCTTGGCGCTCGTTCAGCTCACCTGTTCGAATACGATATTCCGCAATAACTAAACCCGTGCGATCTAAACCGAGAAGGCAGTGCAAATAAACCTTTTCCTTTCGGGCTCGGCCGTCCATCAGTGCCTGAACAGCTCTTTCAACTGTTGATTCTCTTGGCTCAATGGGCGACGGAATCATGCCTACACGAATGTAGTTTATCCTGTAGTGGTGAGCCGCTCTGTGCTCAGGAATTGTGTGCCATGGCATCGTTTCTAAACTGATGATCGTAGAAATATGATACTCATTTTTTAGCAACTCATAGTCCGAATCATCACTTGGCCTTGGGCCTCGATAAATAAACTCATCAACTGGCGTGATTTTTTTTGCGAGTTCAGTCGTCATTATTTCTAAATCATTTTTCGACTTATTCGCTCCCGCTTGAACTAAGCCAGAAATAGCAAGAACAGTTAAAATTTCAATTAATTTTATAGCTATATTCATTTCTTCACCCCCCCCCGAGCCTGACCTGATTGCGATAACGGCGCCAGATTAGAATGTCCAGCTTTTTCACCTCAGACTTTCTATGCAGTTCTTTATGTAAAGATTGCACAGGATTTTTTTCATCACAATTTTTCATTTTAGGCTTGAAAGAACGTATTTGACGAAAAATGCTGAAGTTATTCGTCAAACTTTTTTAAAAGTTTTTACGCTTTTTTTTCTGCAGACAGAAGCCTATTTATTAAGCACACTGGCAAATGCTTCGCTTTGCGTAAAAAAATCATTTTAAACAGAGTATGCTTATTTTTTGTGCACATAAAAAACAGGACTTTCTTTACCGAAATCAATGAAATATCAAAAGTGCATCCGGATAAACAATCAGCCATTTTTTTAGGCTCAGATATGAAATAAGGCACTTAATTTGAAATTCTTTGTAAAAACTGATTGTAACACCGATCAACCCTTAGTCTAGTTAGAGTGTAACTTTTTGAAGCCAAGGAGCCTCGATGAACCCTGATCTTAATTTATCTGAAATTTCTCTGAATAAGCCCGCGCTCGATCAAAAGAAGGCGAAGCCCACTTCGAAAAAAACCCCCAATGAAGTTCAGAAACGCAACACTCAATTTACCGATGATTTCTCTGAAGAGATTTTCAATGCGACTTACAAGTACGCGGGGGAAAATGACATCAATGATCGTCATCTTGCTATCGCTAAAGACTTAGCTTCTGTTGAAGCGCCCGAAGCCCAGGCTTACTGGACTGAAAAATTTTTGGATATTTTGGAAGATTTCAAATTTGTTCCAGGCGGCCGTATCACTTCAAATGCGGGAACGGGGCTCAAAGGGACGACCTATATTAACTGTTTCGTCAGCGGCTTCCGTGGAGAGAATCAAGACTCAATGGAAAGCATTATGGACGAACTCCGTAGACAAGCTTTGATTTTGAAATCAGAGGGCGGCTATGGCTTTTGCGCCAATGTTATGCGTCCTCGAGGCTCTTATATTGGAGGCATTGGTGGCGACTCTCCAGGGGCGGTCAAACTTCTTGAAATGTGGGACACTCAAAGTTCTGTCATCACTTCTGGTAGTGGTTTCAAAAAAACAGAGAACAAAGGTAAAAAGAAAATTCGTAAAGGCGCCCAAATGGTCACAATGTCTGTGGACCATCCCGATATCGAAGAATTCATTACCGCCAAGCAAACTCCCGGCCGACTGACCAAATTTAATATGTCGGTCTTGGTTTCGGATGATTTCATGAATGCGGTTGAAAATAATTTGCCCTGGAATTTAGAATTCCCAGACTACGAAAACGTCAAAGCCGAGTATAAAAAACATTGGGATGGAAATTTAAAAGCCTGGAAAACAAAAGGCCTTCCGGTCAAAGTTTATAAGCGTTTTGAAAATGCCAATATGCTTTGGGACTTGATTATGCAGTCGACCTACAACCGCAATGAACCCGGCATTTTGTTCATTGATACGATCAATAAACTTAATAATCTTTATTACACTGAACACATCAACGCGACCAATCCTTGTGGCGAACAAGTTCTTCCTGTTGGCGGAGCTTGTCTCTTGGGCTCGGTGAACTTGACTCAATTTGTGGACGCAAAAAATCAAAATTGGGACTATGAAAAACTCGGTGAAGTGGTTAAAACGGCCGTTCGTTTTATGGATAATGTGAACGATAAAACGACTGTTCCTCTTCCTGAACAAGAAGAAGGCTTAAAAGCAAAAAGACGAATTGGCTTAGGAATTATGGGCTATGGCTCAGCCTTAATGATGCTGAAACTTCGCTATGGTTCACCAGAAGCCCTCAAAGTGACAGAACAGCTGGGTTCCTTCATGATGAACGAAGCTTATAAAACCTCAGCACTGCTTGCTAAGGAAAAAGGCGCCTTCACTCTTTTCGAAAAAGAAAAGTATTTAAAGGGTCAATTTGTTCAAAAACTAAATACGGACACGAAAGAACTCATTAGCAAGTATGGCATTCGCAACAGTCATCTCTTATCCATTCAGCCAACTGGAAACAGTTCTGTTTTTGCAAATAATGTTTCTGGAGGTCTTGAGCCCATCTTTATGGCGGACTACACACGCACCGTGATGCAACCCTTCCCAGTTGATGGCATGAGTGTTCCTAAAAATATTAACTGGGAAGCAAAAACTTTTGATCTCAACGGACCAGAAACTAAGTGGGAATGGACAAAAGAAGGCGACGAAAGCTTGTTAATAACAAATTTCAAAGGTGATGTTTGGAAAGTGGATGCTTCTCGTGGTTTATTAAAAGAATCCCGTGTGCGTGACTACGCGGTTCGCTATCACGAGCAAAATAACACTTGGGATCCCAAAGCGGATTGGAATAGCAACACCTTCAACCTGAATATCGATGATCACGTCAAAACAATGGGAGTGCTCTCTCGGTTTATTGACTCTGCAATGTCAAAAACTGTGAATCTGCCTGAAAGCTACCCATTTGAAGATTTCAAACGTCTTTACTCCGATGTTTATAAGACTGGCACCATCAAAGGCTGCACCTCTTATCGTGATGGCACGATGACGGCGGTTCTGTCTGCCAGCAGTACAACAGTCAAGAAGGTGGATGATGAGCTCGTCCGCACAAAAGCAATTCCTCGTCCAAAATCCTTGGATTGCGACATCCACCAAATCACCTCAGCGGGAAACCGCTGGGTGGTACTTGTGGGACTTTTGGGTAAAGATCTCTACGAAGTTTTTGCGATGAAACAAAGCAGTCTGCACCTGCCGCCAGATTTAAAACATGGCAAACTTGTGAAAGAAAAATCCGGCTTCTACAATCTTGAAACAAGAGATGGTTGGGTTTTGTCGGATATTCGTAAATTCTTCGAATCTGACGAACAGGAAGCTTTGACTCGAATGATTTCAACTTCCTTACGACATGGCGTCGATCTAGAATTTATTGTTTCTCAACTGGTGAAGAGTGAAGGAACGATCACTTCCTTTGCAAAAGCCATTGGTCGCACTTTAAAGTCTTACATTAAAGAAGTGAAAATAATGAAGTGCTCAAATTGCGGTAGCAGTAATTTAAAAATCCAAGAAGGCTGTTTCGTTTGCGCTGATTGCAGTAGCAGTAAGTGCGAGTAGCAGTTGAGTGAGTCGGCATCTCACGAGCCTCGATGGCTCGTGAGAAGTGAGATTTTGAGAGCGGCACAACAACAAATTTCGCCTTCGTCTCAATACTCATTTCGCCCTCGTCTCAATACTCATTTCGCCCTCGTCTCAATACTCATTTCGCCCTCGTCTCAATACTCATTTCGCCTTCGTCTCAATACAAAACAGTCTTCAACGGACCTTTGACCCTAATTATTCGAAATCCCATACCATTACAGTATCCACGCCCAGAGCGATTCATTATTTTGTCTAAAACCTTTATGAAATCTTAAGAATTCTTAAAATAACTCCGATAATAAAAAGGTATGAAAAATGATTCATTTTATGTTCATCCTTCCATTAGAAAAATCATTGAGGAACTCGGCTTAGATGTAAAATCATCGGCCAAGGATAATTCTCAGATGAAAGAATTATTCTCACGTCTGAGTGATTTAGTATCCGAGATTGAATTAGATCGTGATTTATTGGAAAGCTCTTTAAAGCTGGCCTCAGATGAAATGCAAGATCATTACTTTCAACTGGCTCAATCTGCCAAAATGGCTTCGCTCGGCGAAATGGCAGGAAATGTCGCTCATGAGATCAATAATCCCCTGCAAATCCTCATGGCTAATATACATTCTTTAGCCAAGATATTTAAAGCGGACCACTCTCAGGAATCTGTGAAAACACAACAACGTTTAGGAACCATGGAACTGCATGTCCATCGAATAGCCAAAATCATTAGTGGCCTAAAAACAATCAGTCGTGACGGTTCACAAGACAATTTCTCCGAAACTGACCTTAATACCACAATTATAGAAACGCTCTCCATCTGCAAAGCGAGAATTAAGGACAAAGGAATCGAACTTCGGCTCCCGGAAGACATTCCCTCTTTGACCTTTATGTCGAGAGCTTCACAAATTTCTCAAGTGCTAATTAATCTGCTTATTAATGCTTGTGATGCCATCGAACTGGCGCCAACGCCTCCGATTGAAAAATGGATCGAATTGAAAATTGATCTTTTAAACGATGCGATCAAGTTTCAAGTTTGGGACAGTGGACCGGGAGTTCCCATCGCCATTGAACAGAAAATAATGAAACCCTTTTATACCACCAAGCCGATTGGCAAAGGCACAGGCTTAGGGCTGAGTGTCTCCTCCGCAATAGCAAAAGATCATGGTGGTTTTTTAACTCTCGATCGTAGTGTGAGCGATAGTTGTTTTGTTTTCCAAATTGCAATCAATGTTGACGAACAAAAAAATTTCAAAAAGGCCGCGTGAGCTTAATATAAAGGCAAAGGGATGAATATTTTAATTTGTCATACAAATAAAGAAGCTAGAGATATTATTAGCTTCTGTTTGGAAAGCAAAATCGGTGGAACGATCAATACCGCATCCAGTTTTGCCGAGGCCAACAAGCTTATTGGCAAGGAAAAAACCACCGATATCATCATCGTCAATTCAGAACCAAACTCTGTAAAGCTCCTCGAACATCTTTTAGCCAATGGATTATCAACACCTGTGATTATGATTACGGAAACTTCAGATTTTGAAGAAATGAAAAATAAACATCCTCAAGTTTTTGAGTTTTTACCACTGGCTTTAGTTCCCGAAAAACTCATCGAATTAATTAAAAAAACTTTCGCTCAAGAAATTGAATCTCGTCCACCAGAAGAATACTGTCAAATAAAGGCGGACTTGCTCGGACGAATTGGACCTCTGAAAGGTGATATTTACATTCGGCTTTCAGATCAAAAATTTGTTAAACTTTACAAAACCGGAACAGTTTTTTCTCCGGAGAGTCTTCAGCAACTCATCACAAGTAAAAAAGTTCGCAACCTTTATATCAAAAATTCTGACAGCGCTGATTTTATCGAAAAATTTAAAGAGGATTTACATCGAATGCTCGATTTGACAGAACCTGAATTTTTGTTGGATGAGCAAGTGACCAGCGTTCACGAATTGATTCATGAACTATCGCACAAGATAGGTTTTTCGTCAGAAGTACGAACCTTAGCGTCCCAGGCTGTAAAATTAACCCTTAAAAAAATCGGAGCTTGTCCTCAGATCACTCGCGTGCTTTCCAAATCTCATTTGCGTGGAAGTAATTATATTTCTTATCACAGTGTTATTTTAGCAGAGGTGTCCTGCTCCCTCGCTGCGCAAATGAAGTGGCCTTCGGAAACCACCTTTCATAAATTAACTCTGGCCGCTTTATTTCATGATTTTACCCTACAAGATCCAAGCTTAGCAAAAATTGCTGACATGAAAAACTTGAAGGAACTCAAAGAACTCAACGGAGAAGGTCCCTATAAAGAAGTTCTCAATCACCCACTAAAATGCGCAGAAATTGTTCGCGGTATGAAGGATGTTCCTGGTGACGTCGAATTTCTAGTATTTAATCATCACGAACGTCCTGATGGTTCGGGGTTCCCGAAGGGGCTGCGCTCATATCAAATTGTTGGACTCTCGGCAATTTTCATCGTTGCACATGATATCGTCACTGCCGTTCTCGAACAGGAAGACAAATTCAATCTGCAAAACTTCTTAGCTGAGCGCGAACATACTTATGATGCCGGAGCGTTTAAGAAAATTTTCGTCGCTTTAACTGAAAATGCTAAAAAACTGGCCGGTTAAAAAACTCTTTTATATTTAAAAAAAACCGGATTTTTTAAAAATCCGGTTTTTAGAATACCTTATTTTTTGAATCTATTACAGTTTTGTCCAAGCGTAGTCATTCATTCCAAAGCTGACAATGACATACTCTTCACCATTGATGTCGTTAACGCGAAATTCATAAGTCTCACCTAAAGCGAAACCTTGTTCAATCTTAGCACTGTTGCGACTTCCTTGATCTAAACTGACTTTAAGATTCACATTAAAGATAAAAGGTACCGTGGCCGAAAAAGGAGGTCCTCCAATTAAAGTTTTATTTAGATATACTGCATTTCCGCTAATGACATATCCTTCGTGCTGAGTTGAAACAGAGAATGAAGCGAACGGAAATGGTTTCACACCGCCAATTCCACCATTAAACACAAATTCAAAATGTTGATTTACTTTTGATACTTCTGCAATAGAGATCGGTCTTCCAGTGTAAAATTGTTCTTTTAAAACATTCCACATCTCAGTACCATCGTTCGTATTAACATTCGAAGCATCAGCAAACGCGATGTTTATGAAACCTAGAACTAACAGCATTGCGGCTAATAATTTTTTCATTTTTTTCTCCTGTAAAGGTTAATTGAAATTGAAATTGAAGTTGAAGTTGAAGTTGCGGTTTATATTGATATTTCAAAAGTGTCAAACTGATTGAAATTATCCCTTCGCTATAGGTGATAACTCATAGTGACAACATTGATCTGTCCTGCACGAAAAGCACCCTCGCAATACCCGAGATAAAATTTCCACATTCGCTGGAATTCCAAAGAATATCCTAAGGCGCTGATCTGCCCTAATTCTTGAGAAAATTTTTCACACCACAATCTTAAGGTTTTAGCATAGTCTAATCCAAATCGGCGGAATTGAATATTTTTGGCTCCGAGAGGACTGATCACCTCGTTCAGACGATTTTCCGAAGGAAGCATTCCACCAGGAAAAATATACTGCTGAATAAAATCAGTTCCTTTTCGATAACGAGTAAATTCATTGTTATCAATGGTGATACTCTGAATAGCCACGGAGCCGCCCGGTTTAACCACTTCATTGATTTTTTTGAAATAATTTGGCCAGAATTTCTCACCCACGGCTTCAAGCATTTCGATAGAAACCACATGATCAAAAGTTCCTTGGATTTCACGATAGTCCAAAAATAATATTTTCGCCTGCTCGGCTAGTCCCGCCGTTTGGATCCGCGCCAAGGCGTAGGCATATTGTTCCTCAGAAATGGTCACTCCGGTCACATTGAAACCTTGCTTTGCCGCATGCTCTGCAAAGCCTCCCCAACCACAGCCAATCTCCAGAATGCTCTCCCCTTTTTGGGCTCCTAAATGTTTCAATAAGAATTCATACTTATTTTCCTGGGCTTCTTGCAAGGTCAAGTCAGGTTGCGGCCCCCAATACGCCGAAGAATATGTCATACTACGATCCAACCACAGCTGATAAAAAGAATTTCCAAGATCATAGTGAGCTCGAATATTTTTCCGCGAACCAGTTTTGCTATTTGCATTAAATAAGTGTTTTAATTTGTAGAGAATTATTTTGCGCCACTCACCGATCATTGCCGATTTTAAAGCGGATTTATTCAGCAAGGCGAGTTCAATCAAATTCGAGATATCATCAGTTTCCCAATAACCCAGCATATAAGATTCACCAAGACCAATATCACTTTTTTCTAAGATCATATCAAAGCAGCAAATATTATTGATTTTCATACGAACAACAGGACCTGCCTTGGCCCCTTGAAAAGCAAACTCTTCTTCGTTAGGAAATTTTAATTCCACTCTTCCGTAAGAAATCTCTTTTAAAGAATTCAGTATGAGCTTCGTCCCATCAGAAAACTTATTTTTAGTCTTTGTTTCGGTAAAAATCATTCAATCCTCCTTAAATTCCTTTTTTTCCAAAAAAGGGAACTCCCTTAAAATATAAAATCAATGCGTGCAGATGAATGTAGAACACGGCCATGAAGGTCATTAATGGGTGAGCCCACCACGCCTTGAAGAGATTCCCGATTGTCCACGCCATTGCTTGTCCTGATATTTTAGCCATCAGCAAAGGCCGCTCCTCTTTTTTATAATTAATAACAACTTCGTTTTCCTCTGAAGTTTTTAAAATACTAAAAATATATTGCCCCTCTATTTTATTAAAGGGCGAAACTTGTAAAATTTTTTTATGTGCCATCTGATCTGAAGGAATGACATAAGAATGAGTCTGTCCGAAAGTATTATTCACTTCCGCGATGGTCGCCACTAATTCTCTACCATGATAGCAATACCAAAAACTCACAGGATTAAATACAAATCCAAAAACTCGAGGCATGGTTTGCAATTCAATTTCAGTGATTTCATAAGTGAAGCCTGCCGAACGCAATTTTGCCAGAGCCCAACTTCTTAAAGCGCCACCTAAATCAACTCCTAAATCACTGTTTTGGCGATCCCCATGATCTTTTGTGTAGAAACTAAGAAGATTCCAACGATTGACTGAAAATATTTTATTAGACAATTCTGAAATTCGACTCAACGGGAAACAGATATAAAAAAGTTTCATGCTCAATCGATGCTCACGAGGATAAAATCTTTGATGATAAACCTCACCAAGATAGAGCCAGCTATTCATATTGAGCGTCCCATGGCGCTTGCCAACCCATTCGACGTCCAAAGCGAAGAGCGGACCTCAATCCGTCTTCGTGGAAGCCGTAGCCTAACCAAGCTCCAGTATAGTGAATTCCTCCGCGCCCTTGAATAGACTCAACTTGAACTTGTGCCTGAATGGTCTCCCGATCAAAAACAGGATGTTCATATTGAATTGTTTTGATCACTTTTCCGGTCTCAATCTTTTTATGAGGATTCAGCGTCACGATGATTGGTTTTTTTGTTGGAAGATTTTGTAACGCATTAATAAAATAACTCACACTCACCTGACCAGTCAGAGCTGAAGTTACATAATTCCAGGCAGACCATAATTTTTTCCTTTCAGGTAAAAAACTTTCATCCGAGTGTACGACGGCAAAATTGGGTTGATATTTAAATTTGGAAAGTATTTCGCTTTCATCAGGATGAAGGTCTTTTAATAATTTTTGTATTTGTTCAGGATGAGTGGCAAAAACCAAGACGTCAAAAACTTGCTTACTTCCATTTATTTCAATCACCACACCGGACGCGTCACGATGTACAGCCTTAATGTCTGTAGAAAGATATTTGTGCGGCAAAAGATCGATTATTTTTTGTACATAGACTCGGGAGCCACCAGTCACGGTTCTCCAGGTTGGCCGCCCCTCAACTTGTAGCAAATTATGATTCATACAAAATTGCAAAAACGTGAAGGCTGGAAAATCTAAAATTTGTTGAGCCGGTGTGGACCAAATCGCCGCCGCCATCGGAATAAGATACCAGTCGCGCATTTCTAAAGAAAAATGATTCTGCAATAACAACTGGCCAAGAGTTTGATTTTTATTTGCCAAAGCTTTAACTAGAAATTCTGGTGCCTGACGATTAAAACGAAGAATATCTAATAACATTCGATAAAACCTCGGACGAAGCAAATTTCTTTTTTGACCAAAGACCGTTTGTAAATTGAGCCCACCCCATTCGATTCCCTCTTGCAAAACCTGAATGCTCAAGGTCATCTCGGTTTCATAGGTTGGAACTTCGAGCTTTTTAAAAAGTGCAATCAAATTCGGGTAGGTTCTTGGATTATGAACAAGAAAACCCGTGTCGGCGTAAAATTCAGAAATTCCATCATTAATTAAAATCGTATTGGAGTGGCCTCCAAAGTAATCGTCTTTCTCAAAAAGATGAACTTCATGTCCTTGCTGCTGCGCTAAATAGGCACTTCCTAAACCAGAAATTCCAGACCCTATAACCGCAATTTTCATACAGACTCCTGCTTTTTCCATTGATTATTCAAATATTTTTTTAGGAAACGAATCACAGCCCCCTGAAGAGGTAATTTTTCATAAATCATTTCCCCAAGATCCAAGTAGTCACGATGAACTTCAATCAAACCTTCTTGATTGAAGTTCAGACGAGAAAGCCCTCTTACATTATATGGTCTTCCACCGTTAAGACCTTTTACACTTATACGCATCAACCACGAAGCGGTATAGCAATGGCCCTCATGAAGAATTTCTGAAAAATCAAAATGGATCTCATTCACTGGTGCATAAACATGAGCATAGTATTTTTTTAAGAGAGACAATCCTTCAATTTCAACGCTGGGATCCGAGAATTTTACTTTGCTCGAATAAAACGAATCTAATAGAGAAAGATTCTTCCCATTGAAATCTCGGTATAAAGAAATGATTTTTTCATTATACTCATTTGTTTTGCACAGATTATTGATTTCTGACATTGCGACTCCCGTCTTCTTTCCTCTATTTATGCTAACTTAATCCTATTTGTACAGAATTATCTATACAATTATAAAAATTGGGTTTACTGTTACATTATGTCCAAACGGAAAGTAATTTCAAAATCAAATTCAGAACCGAGCTCAAAACCCCAAGCGAAAAACTCGGTCTACAATATACGCCAAGTCATCGAGCTAACTGGTATTTCAGAATTCAGTCTTCGAGGCTGGGAATCTCGATACAAGGCCGTTGCTCCCACCAGAACGGCCTCCGGTCGAAGACAGTATTCCAGGCAAGACATTCTAAAGATCCGTGCCCTCTTAGACTTAACAAGTCGCGGCTATCGCATCGGGGAAATTGCGGATCTGCACCTGGAGCAACTTCAAAAAAAGGTCGAGAACCATTCCGAACAAAACTTGGTCCAGCCTTTGGTTCAAACTTCTGATCAATTATTAATTAATAAAATGATTCGCTCCGCAGACAGTTTTAACTGGGACCTCACGGAAAAAATTTTTCTAGATCGAAAGAAAAATAGCACGCCGCAATCTTATGTTCATGATTTTCTTATTCCCTTGATCCACTTGATGAACAGACAAGTCGAATTGAACCAATTTTCTGTTACACAAGAACATATTCTCTCCGCAATGATTAAGGAAAGTCTCTACTCAGTTTCAGCAACGGCGCTATCATTTTCCGGCGCGACACAAACACCTCCTCAATCGCAAAAAAAAACAAAATCAATTCCAAAAGAGATCCGTCTAGTCTTGGCTACTCCTGAAGGAGATTATCACGAAATTGGAATTTTAATTGCCTCAACTCTTGCGGCTTTAACTAAAGTTCACCGTTTGTATTTAGGTCCAAATGTTCCAAAAACTGAGCTTTGCGAGGCCGCTTTGCGGTATGGAGCGACACACGTGCTAGTTTCTTCTACGATCTCTAATCTAGAAGGTGCTAAAGACGATTTTTTGAATTACATTAATTTTATTGATCGCCAGCTCGCGCCAAGTATTCATGTTTGGCTGGCAGGACGAAGCGCCTATAATACTCCGGTCTCTTTAAAAAGACCCGCGGAAGTTTTAACCACATTTAAAGACTTCGAAAATAAACTCACTAGAAATTATCAGACAAGGAAATAAATATGAATAAATATTTTTTAAAATTTATAATGGGACTCTTCACCTTTTTCCTCATCGGTTGCACTTCCGTCGATGTAAAAGATTACGCTAGCGAACAGCCTCAGTTAAAACTTGAAGAATATCTCAATGGGACTTTGGATATTTATGGATTTTTTCAAGATCGTTCAGGGAAAATAAAAAAACGATTCCACTGTGTTATGCTTGCTGATTGGAAAGACGGTATTGGCACCTTGGATGAAACTTTTGAATACACGGATGGCAGTAAAAGTCGTCGGGTCTGGACGATAAAGAAAAATAAAAACAATCAATACATCGGCACCGCTTCCGATGTGATTGGCGAAGCCGTTGGTTCGACGAATGGAAATGCCTTTCACTGGCTTTACACACTCGATCTCGAGATTGAAGGCTCCCATTATCACGTAAAACTAGATGATTGGATGTATTTAATGAATGAAAAAATCATGCTCAATAAATCAAAAATGAGCAAGTACGGATTTGATCTCGGAGAAGTGACGTTAACCTTTATTAAAAGATAGGCCAACGATCATAAAACTCGAGTGACTGAACGCAGACAACGAGGAAGCAGAAATAGTAATAAAAAACAATAAGAGGAAAAATGAAAACTCATTCAATTCTCTGGATTTTAATTTTGTGGAATTCCGCACAGGCCCTTGAAGTTCAAGGCTATGCACGTTCTCGTGACAATCATAAACTTATTTACATTGAAAAACATCACTTTGATGTCGATGAAAAGGGTCTCAATAAATTTATTTCAACTGATTACTGCGATCCCGATGGCCATATCTTTGCTCGTGCAAAAGTCGATTTTTCTAGAAACTCACTTGTGCCCGACATACAATTTGAGGATGATCGATTTGGATTGAAAGAAACACAAATTTTGAACTCAGCAGAAAACTTAGTTCACTTGAGTCAGCAAAAAAAAGAAGCTCTTTTGACTGAAAAAAATATTTCCATGAACTCTACCATGGTCTCAGGACAAGGCTTTGATAATTATATAAAAAGTAATTTTAGTTTACCAGAGAAAGAAAAACTCAATTTTCATTTTGTCGTCTTGTCCAAATTGAATGACTATCATTTCTTTGTAGTTGCAGAATCTGGTCAACGTCCCAATGAAAAAAGATTTAGACTGAGTCCTGATAACTTATTTTTACGTCTTTTAACTCCAAACATTCAAGTGACCTATGACACGAGAACTAAAAACTTACTCTTCTACGAGGGACTTTCCAATATTTTAGCAAAAAATGGAGCCACCCAGGAAGTCGAAATCACTTACGAACGGCCGCCACCATGATTAAAAAGTGGATTTTCTTCTTTTATTATTATCTTGGTTGGTTCGCGTGTATAAAAATGGCTCAATCAGGATACGAATTATTGACATTACTGATACCAATTCCTCTCTTTCTTTGGAGCTTTTTCTTTGGCGAATCAATAAAAGCGATTTTTTTCTCTCTTTTACTTTCTTTGGTGGGAATGACTTTTGATAGCCTCGCTTCTTATAGGGAATGGATACATTTTGAAAATACTAACAGTTCTCAACTTTTACCTCTTTGGTTGATGACTCTTTGGCTTCTTTTCGCAGGAACATTGCCTGCGCTAGGCCGGTTCTTTAAAGGTAAATATTTTTGGGCAGCGGCTTTGGCCGCTATTTTTGGCCCCCTCACTTATAAATCTGGGGAAAATTTTAAATTAATTAATTTTTCTCAAACGACATCTTTGGGCTTTCTACAAATCTCCGATGTTGTCATTCTCTATTCAGTATTTTGGGCCATCTACTTTCCCGTTTCTCTTTTAATTTTAAACAAAGGAGCCTCTTGTGCAAATTCAAAATAAACATGTTTTGATCACAGGTGCCAATCGAGGCATCGGTTATGCTATTGCAAGAATGTGTGCTGAAGAAAAGGCTCATTTACATTTAGTGATTCGTACTGAATCAAAGTCACTGATCGAAGAGCTGCTCGCTTTCGGTGCTCAAACAGTGCAGGTTTATCTTGCGGACTTAGCCTCTCAAAAGGACGTCAACAGCCTGAGTGAGCGCATCTCCAAAAGTAAAATTGATATTCTCATTAATAATGCCGGCCAACTCACTGGGGGTTTGATTGAAGAACAACCGTTGGAAGAAATCGATTCCATGTTTCAGGTGAACCTTCTTGCTTTGATTCAATTAACTCGAGCCGTGATCCCGCAAATGGTGCAACGAGGTTCGGGAAAAATTATCAATAATGCCAGCGTTTCTTCTCTGATGTATTTTCCTTGTGCATCAACTTATTCAGCGTCGAAAGCTGCGGTTCTTGCTTTCACGGAATGCATTGAGAATGAGCTCACTGGCACCGGAGTGACCACCTTGAGCCTCATTACTCCCGGAATTAAAACAAGAATGTTCGATCAAATTCAGGTCAAATATGAGAAACATCTTGGGGTGCCTACTGACTCAATTTCACCGACAGAATATGCTCAAAGAATAAAAATGGCTATTTTTGATGAGCGTCGCCACCTCTTTCCGACTGGATCTACCCATTGGGGTTTATGGATTTCAAAATGGTTACCTGGACTGTTTCGTTGGGAAGTAAAACGAAGATTTCACCGATAAAGCTCTATCGAAAGAATTTTCATTACAGAGTTTGAGTAAATTACGCAGCGCACCTGCCTGGAGTATTGCTTATTACTTAGCTCCACCACTAAAATTTGAAAAAGCATTGGGGACTTCAAATGAATTTTTTGTTCACTCTATTATTTTGCCTTTTTCCTTTTATTGTCTTCGGAAAAACCACCACCGAGCTCGAGGTGATGACACAAGTTGACCGTCTTTATCGCAGTCAAAAAAGCTATTCTTCTGTTCAAATGCAAATAAAAAATCCTCACTTTGAGCGAACTCTTAAATTGAAGGTTTGGAGTGAAGAAATGCAAAACACTCTCGTGGAGGTCATCTTTCCTGCGAAGGAAAAAGGCATTAAAACTCTTCGTAAAGGAACTCAGGTTTGGAATTATTTGCCCAAAGTGGATCAAATTGTTCCCATCCCGCCCTCCATGATGATGTCAAATTGGATGGGTTCGGACCTCACCAACGATGATCTTGTGAAACAAACGACCTTGGCAGAGCATTACCAAGGTCATTTCGTTACCTGCAGTCAGCCAAACCCTGAACATCTCTGTCTTCAGCTAAAACCGAAAAACAAAACTGTTTCTGTTTGGGCCCAGATTATTTTAGTTGTTAACAAAGAAGACTCTTTCCCAGTGCGCCAAGAATTTTACAACGAATCTGGCCAACAGATAAGAATCTTTGAATACTCGGACCGAAAAGAAATTCAAGGTCGAAGCATTCCCACAACTCTGAAGGTGGTCCTGCTCAATGAACCCAATCGCTACACGACCCTTCATTATGACGAAATAGATTTTAGTATTCACTTACAACCAGATTTTTTCTCCGAAGCCGGCTTGAGAAAAAAATAAAGAAAGCAGACGTCCGTTCATGTTTTGGAGAATAGCCCTCAGAAATCTTTTTCGGAACAAAAGAAGAACCCTTCTCACCGGGCTCACAATGTGGGGCTCCTATATTCTTAGTTCAATGACGATGGGCCTTGTCGGAGGCACCTATGGCTTTGTGATTGATCAATTCACTCGTGGTTCGTCTGGTCACCTGCAAATACTCAGTCAGGGCTACTTGGATCGACCTTCACTGCAAAACAGTCTTCCGCACCCCAATGAAATTTCCTCGCAAGTGCAGCAAGCTCTCGGCCAGGAACTGCAAGGCCTGGCACCTAGACTCGAAGCTGGTGGACTGTTGGTCTCTGGCAAAGAAGTTCTCGGTGTTCAAATCATAGCCATTGACCCCGTTCAAGAAAAGCAGACCACCCGACTCCTACAACAAATTCAGGGTGGCTCTCCTTGGAACGGCACGAATGCGAATAATGGAATCGTACTCACTCGCGATTTAGTGGAACGTCTTAAACTCACTCTTGGGAAGGACTTGGTCCTCATGTCTCAAGGAGCCGACGGTTCCTTGGGAAATGATCGTTTCAAGGTGATTGGCATTATGAACGAAGGCGCTTCAACTGTTTATCTAAACATGAACAAAGCTCAAGAGTTTTTAAGTAGCCAAGAAGTCGCAACAAGAATGATTATTACCCTCAAAGATTTAAACCATACCGACGAGGCGTTAAAAAAAGTTCGTCTGTTATTTCCGGATAAAGATATTCAACCTTGGATGGTCATCGAGGAAGAATTTTATCGCGCGATGAAGTCAGATCAATCAGCCATTTTCCTCACTATGGGGATTTTTTTATTTCTTGCCGCCTTCGGAGTGCTCAACACAGTTCTTATGGCCATTCTTGAACGCACCAGAGAATTTGGAATCATGCGGGTACTAGGCACTCAAGATAAGCAGCTTATTTTTGTGATTGTTTTAGAGCAAATTTTACTCAGCCTCACGATGTGTTTGTTCGGAGCGCTGACGGCAGGCTTTCTTAATATCTTTTTATCTGAACATGGTATTCCCTATCCGGCTCCGATTGAAATTGGGGGCATGACCCTGCATCATCTTTATGGAAGCTTAAATTGGAGTAATATGCTTTACCCCTTCATCGTCGTTGTCTGTTCGTCTGCTGCTGTGAGCCTTATCCCGGCCATTCGCTCGGCACGACTGCCCCTTGTCAAGGCTTTGGGGGAAAGATGAAATTACTAATTAAATTGGCATTTAGAAATATTTTGCGCAATCGTCGTCGAACACTCATCACAGGCGCGGTGATGACCATTGGACTGGCTGGGCTTATTTTTATTGATGCTTTTTTAATGGGCCTCATCGATACCATGATTCATTCAGCCACAAGCACTTTTCTTGCGGATTTTCAAATTCATCGAGAAAAAGGTCCACAGTCCTCTCTCGATAGCACTATTGCAGAGTATGATGCCTTGGCTGATCGTTTACAAAAAAAATCTGAACAAATAAGCTTCTCTCCACGAATCGTCACTCAAGGCATGGTTTCTGCGGCTGAGTACTCTTTTCATGTAAGAATTTATGGAGTGAATGTCCAGGCCGAACGAAAAACCTCTGAACTGTTAGGCAATGTTGTGACCGGAGAAGTTTTCACTGATGAGCTCTCCGAAGATCCAGAAGTACTCATTGGCGAGCGCCTAGCACTTTATTTAAATGTTCGTTTGGGAGACCACTTAGTGCTCGTGAGCTCTGGGGCTGCGCAAAGTGGAATGGTGCAAGAACGCTTCAAGATTCGGGGGATTTTCCGCTCCGGCACAAAAAAAATTGATCAATACATCGTCCTGATGAATCACCCCACCGCCAAAAAGTTTTTTCATCTGAAAGAAAAAGAATACCAAGAAATCGCTCTGCACACGCTCGACCCAAAGCTTCGCAGTGAGCCAAGTTTATTTTCTTTAGCTGTCGGTTCCAATGAAATTCAAAGCTGGCGCCAGCTCATTCCCGCTCTTGATGCCGGAATCACAGTGACCGGGTTCTCTCGTATGGTTTATTCAATTATTTTATTATTTCTAACACTTCTCACTGTAACAAATGCGGTTTTTATGTCTATCTACGAACGACTTTATGAAATGGGTGTCATCAAAGCCATCGGCACTCGTTCTCGTTCCGTTTTTCTATTAATTATGCTGGAATCTTTCTTTCTTAGTCTTTTGAGTGCTGTAATGGGTGTGCTTTTGGGAAGTTTTCTTATCTTTATTTTCCAAAAAACAGGCGTGCCGTTCGGAGAGGTTGAATTCTTCGGAGCCTCCATTCACCAACGAATAATTCCACTTTTTCAAGCTCGCCAATTTTATAAGTATCCATTTTTTATTATTTGCGTCGCACAAGTAGCCGCTCTTTATCCTGCGATTTATGCGAGCCGAATCAACCCCTTGCTAGCACTCAGGCGGGAATAAAAATGAGGCATCCAATCGCTGTTCAAGACAATAGAAAAATTCAACCGGAGAAACTCAATGGGAAGTTCAATGGAAATTTTAGAAGTTAGACAAGTTTCAAAAACCTACGGCGTCGGCGCCAATCAAGTTCGCCCGCTCAACAATGTTTCTCTTAAAATTCATCAAGGTGAATTCTTAGCCATTGTAGGTCCTTCGGGCTCCGGTAAAACGACTCTTCTCAACATTATGAGTGGCCTGGATCGCCCGACGGAAGGAGCCGCTTATCTTGCTGGCCTGGATATTTCTGCGATGGATGGAAATACTTTGGCTGATTTTCGTCGTGATTCTATCGGTTTTATTTTTCAATCTTATAATTTAATTCCGGTCCTTACTGTTTTTGAAAATATTGAGTACGTACTTAATCTTCAAAAAATCCCTAAGAGCGAACGTCGGAAGCGAGTGAAAGAGATTCTCGAGACTTTGGGACTCAAAGATATGGAGTCCCGCTTTCCGCGGGAGCTCTCCGGCGGACAACAACAACGAGTGGCCGTGGCTCGCGCTGTGGTCACGGAACCGAAATTGATTTTTGCCGATGAGCCCACGGCAAATTTAGATTCCACGACAGGCTCTCATTTGATTCAGTTCATGAAAGAATTGAACCAAACCAGAGGCATCACCTTTGTTTTCTCCACTCACGACAGCCATATCATGTCTGAAGCTCAACGAATTGTGAGTATCAAAGACGGTCAAATACTCAGCGATTCGTTCAAGTGAGGCTCCTTGTTTAGACGTCTATTTACACTTATTTTTGCGCTATTGATTTTCGCCTTGTCCAAAGCGAAGGCCACGAATTTCAATGGCTACCTAAAAACTGCGAACAGTCACAACCAGCTTGAGAACGGAATTTCTGCAATTGATAGTTGGTTGAATGAAGGAGCCTTCACTCTCACCAAGGAGTTTAATGACTTCTTTTTTGAAGGAGCTCTTCAGGTTCAGTCCGTCACGTCTAACGGAGCGATCACAAAATCCTATCATTATCGAGTCGATCCAAATCCTGAACCTGCGATCAATCAAGTCTACACTCAAACGAAGGAGTTGGTGTTTCTTAATCTCAACCGGCTCAACTTAGAATACCGACATGAAAAAATTCAGATTGATGTCGGCCGCCAAGCGCTCACTCTTGGAATCTCAAAAATTTCTAGTCCCTTGCAACTTGTCAACCCACTTAATATTTTAAATTACGATCTTGAACAACTTGATGGTGTGGACGCGGCTGTTTTTAAATCACAAATTTCGGAATCCCTTTTCTTACGTGTAGGAACACTGGGCGGCTCTGAGAATCTTAGTTTTTTGGAAGCCAAAAAAAGTTTTAATCAATTCAATTTTTCTGCCTATTTCATGCAATATCAAAAATCTCCTTTGCTGGGCATTGGAGTTTCCACCAATATTGGCGGAGCAGGCTTGTATGCCGAAGTGACATCGATGGAAGATCGAGATATTCAATTAAAAAATGAACTCCATGCGACGCTCGGAGCGGATTATCAGTTTCAAAATACTTTTTACTTCGATTTTGAGTTGATCTACAACGGATCTGGCTCCGCCAATCACAACCCCATTGCTCAGTTCTGGTTTCGGCCTTTCAAAAATCAAAATTATCTTCTGAATCGATTCTCCTATGAACTAACTCCGATTTTAATTCTTAGTTTAAATTCCTATTATAATATTTTTGACTCATCAATTTTTGAATTGCTTAAATTAGATTATAATTTTGCGGAAAATTTTTATTTCGTCTTAGATGGCGGCGTGTCCGACAAAACCCAAACCGCCGCACAAACCTTGACACTGACCCAGCCAGAGTTTTCAACTCTCCCGGATTTCTTTTATGTAGGTTTGAAGTATTTCTTTTAAATCGTTCACGTTAATGGAATGAAGACTATTCCTCGCACGGGGGCTCTTTCCAGCATGTTCATAGATTTTTTTAATATTTTGTTCGCTCACATTCCAGTTGCTGAAATCTAATGAGACCTCACAAGACTGAGCCAATTTCTTTAGTTTTTCTTCAAAAGCTTTAAGTGTTTTACAATTCCAGACCATGAAAATTTGTTTTAAGCGCTTTTGAGAAATTCGATCATCGAACAGATAATTATAGCGTAGAAATGGAATCAAATTAAGAAAGACGGCTTTTCCATGGGGAATACCGTGAATTCTTGTGAGCTCATAACTGAGCGCATGAGCTAAATTGGTTTGTGAAATTTGAATAGCACAGCCACTCGCATAAGCCGCTCTCTGCATTTGTTTGGCATTGGTTTTATTAGGTATTAATAAATACTTTTCAAAATATTTTCTGAATATTTTTAGACTCAAAAAAGCTTTACGGCGGGATGAGGGTGTGGATTTTTTTGATAAAATCGATTCAATGGCCTGACTCAAACAGTCCAAACCTGCGGACACACGTACTGATGGTGGAATACTCAATAGCCACTCACTCACAAAAATCACTTGTTGAGGGCGCAACCAAGAATAAGACAAGCTATGTTTTTGAAACCCTCTGTAAAAAGTTGCAAACTGGGTTGCCTCAGAACCAGAACCCGCCGTCGTAGGAACGGCGATGAGAGTTGGCCTTTTCAAATCATACAGGAGGTGTTTAGCTAGATCTAAAACTCCACCTCCGCCAATCGCCAAAATAACTTGAAAGGGGTGTTTCAGTTTTTTTCTCATTTTTTCTAATTCACGAAATTCGAGATAGAAACCAGAATAAGATAAGATCTGAACTTCGTTTGACAGTTTTAATTGCTGCAAGGCAGGCTTCGTAGCCTTTGAGACAAGCCAACTGGGTGAAGCGAGAAGAAGAATTTTCTTGTTTCTGATTTTTGCAAAAGCTGTCTTTGCGCTAGCAATTTGAATTTTCTGAGGTTTCATATTTTTTCACTCATCAAACAAATCGCTTCATAAAGGCATCAGTATTTTCTCTTGGAGTCTCTACTGGACGACCAAGAGTTTTGATATCTCCTGGATGTACTTTGACGTGAATAAATTTTGGTCCCGAATTAGTTTTCAGCGCTTGACTGATCGCTTCGCGAAGATTTTTTTCATCCTCCGCCTGATACACTTGAGAGTACCCACAGGCCTCGGCAATTTTCGACAAATTAACTTTACGAGCAGCCGTTGGCTGACCACCCGTGGATTCGTGGCAACCGTTATCAAACACTATATGTAAAAGATTGGCCTCCGAAGTCCCGATCGTCACCAGACTTCCCATTTGCATTAGAAAAGCACCATCTCCGTCCAAAACCACAGTCGGTTTGGCGTCTAATCTCATGATTGGCTTACTCCTTTGACTCGCTTTTGAATTCAATCCTAATTCAATTCCCAAGGCAATCGAGGACGCGTCCCCCATGGCACCCACGGTGAAAAAATCAGCTCCTGAAAACTTCTCTTTTCGAATTTCATAAAGTTCGCGGGAGATTTTTCCAGTCGTTGAGACCATAGAGCAATGAGGTAATAATTCGACCAATATTTTCAAGACTGATGTTCGATTTAAACCCTCCATTGGCGCGTTTAAATCTTTGTTTTTTTCTTTTGGAAACAGACGAGGGTGAACGACTAAAGCAAAAGGCTGTCGTTTTTCTAAACAAAAGCGATAAGCGTATTTAAAATCAGCTTCGATATTTTCTGCGTTTGGCTCTAAAACTTTATGTTCAATGTTTAGAACATTAAGTAATTCAAAAATCTTCTTTCCCATGATCTTATGCTGTGGTTCATCGCTGATATCAGGCGCACCTCGCCACCCAATCATGAGCACAAAAGGCAAAGCACAAATTTCATTATGCAAAAGAGTTGCGATCGGATGAATTGTTTTTCCCAATCCCGAATTCTGCAAATAGACGAGCGAAGGCACTTGCGTGGCCATAAATTGTCCAGCCGCGATACCCACCGCCTCACACTCATTGGTTGCAATGAGGGCTTTCATCTCATCGCGCTTTTCAAGGAGGGATAAAAAAGGATAGAGTGTTGAATCCGGTACCCCGACAATATTTCGTATCGGAGTTTTCAGAATCGCTTCCACCACCGCACTGGGCTCGATATGCATCGTCATTCCTTTGAAAATGGAGTCTTGCAATGCTAGCATTAATCCCATTAATATTGACACTAGAATTTGAGTTCATCCCTAGGCGCTAATAGGAAAAAATGAAAGACACGACCCCAATTCAACAATTCATCACTGGAAATTTTTGCTGGGCTTTAGAATTCATTAATTGTTTTTTAAATTTTTATTTATTTCCTTCTATACGAATTCGCCTAGGACTATTCAACCGCGAACAAATCCTCAATGGACCCGATTATCAAAGATACATTCGTTGGACGCTGCGAATTTTCAATATCAAAATTAATCTTGTTAATTCTTACCAGGTCGATCTCTCCAAACAATATATTATGATCGCCAACCACTCTTCGTGGTTTGATCAACCCGTTTTTGCATCCCTTCCAAAAAGGCCCGCTCATTTTATGGCAAAAAGTGATTACCTAAAAATTCCTATTCTCGGTCAGGGATTAAAACTTCATCAAGAAATTTTTGTTAATGCAGAGAACTACAAAGAAGTTCAAGAGCAATGCTTCAATTACTTAAGGGCAGGCCACAACTTATGCATCTATCCGGAAGGAACTCGCAGTCTTGGACAGAACAATTTACTCCCTTTTCGTCGAGGAGCCTTTAAGTTTTCCGCTAGCTCTCAAATTCCCATTTTACCCGTTTTCATCCAAAATACCGATCAAATTTTAATCAAATCAAAACCACTTTGGCAGGTCCGGCGAGGCGCCGACGTTTTTCTCCACATCGGTCAACCAATTCAAATCACACAAGAGCAAATGGATGAAAGTTGTGAAACTTTAAGTAAGAAATACCAAGCCTTCGTTAAAGACTCCATCACTTCAAAGACGAATTGGTAGTTTTAAAACCTTCCAATAAAACGGCCTAAGAGCGAAAGCCACCTTGTTCGATGAGAGCCTGAATGGCTTTTGCGGAGGCATGAATTTTTTTTTGAAGCTTTTCATCAAGATTGATTTTTAAAAAAGCAGATCGATTAAAGGTGAACTTTGACAACTCATCCACCGTCAGACGTCCATTAAGTAACAGATTTTCGGTTGAATTCACCCTCAAACTCCTGCTTCAAAAAAACTTTATGAACTCACTTTATGCCCAGGATAAAGCTTTTTGTCTAGCAGGATCGCTTGAGGTGAACCCCATCACCTGTGAAGAGACAATGAAAAAGGTTAAATCACTTGCTTAAAGAGACCCTTTCTTTTTACAATTGGTATGGTGAAGCTAAAAACAGCACCTTGAGCCGAAGGTTCCAGCTCAAGAATTCCACCGTGCTGATCAATGATGCCCTTGGAAATACTTAAACCCAGGCCCGTCCCTTTTCCCACAGGCTTTGTCGTAAAAAAGGGTTGCATAATTTTATTCTGGAACTCCGACGGAACGCCTGGCCCTGAATCTGAAACTCTTACTCGTGCTACGTTGCCTTCAATAATCACTATCAGTTCCACCTTGGCCGTTGACTGATCTACGACAGAATCGAATGCATTGTTTAATAAATTAAGTAACACTTGAGATATCTGAGTCGCTCGACACTTCACCTGCACATTGGGAACTTCATCCACAAAAAATTCCACTCGATGATTTAAAAATCGTTCCCGACAAAGACTGATGGTTTCATCCACAATTTTAGAAAGAGACTCTTCGATCATCTCATCCTTGCCGCCATCTCTTGAAAAAGTTCGGAGTCCACTAACAATTTTTGCAATTCGCTCACTGGCAATTTTTACTTTTTCTAAATCTATTCTCATTTTTTCAAATGAGGGGTCATTCGCAGGGATTGCCCTTCGAAGAGTCTCAATTTTCGCATAGATAATATTGAGTGGATTATTAACTTCATGAGCAACTCCTCCGGCCATCTCGCCCAGGGTTGCTAAGCGACTTGCATTCGCAAGCATCAGCTGTTGTTGAGATAATTTTTGGTGAGTTTCACGCATAACTTGTTCGTTTTCAATCAAGGTTTTTTTGTCATTCAAAAGAGTTTCATTCTGAATAAAATCCTTTCGAAAATTAACTTCCATTGCCCAACAAGAAAAAATTGAAATAATTCCTGTCGTAAACAAAAAACTGCAATTTGTGAAAAAGACCCATTGACGAGATAAATCTTCCGACGAGAAATAATTTTGAAACTTTGCCGCAACAATGACATACAAAAGCATATTAATAAAAATCGTGGAAACGGAGTTAACAAAGCGCAAACGAGACAAAGTGGAGATCCAGTGGTTCACAATAATAATACCAGCAAAATAAGTATCATAGGCTAACTCATTGGGGTGAGAATTATAAATAATTCCAACAATAACACTGGCACAAACTATTCCGCAAAAAACATAGCTCAATTCCGCAAAGCGATAAAATCTCTTACTGTACGTCGCCAAAAGAAAAACCCATAATAAGACAGGGACTGCCAACGCAAATCGAAACAAATAAGCCATTTTGTAGGTTTCTGGCAAGGCCCACAAATCAACCACGCCAAAGGCAAGAAAAGAGAACACTCCTAATAATAAACTTCTTTTCATCGGTGAAACGAATTTTTGACTGAATGTCTCTAGAAAATTTTTCTCGAGAAGGACATCCTTAAATCGCATAGAGTATAACCTTGTTCGCTCAAAGCTCATATTTAAAGTGTAACGATTTTCTCTGCGTTTTTATAGTTTTTTGCTAGATAGAATAGATCAGACAAAAGGCTAGGCTTTCCCTTACCGAAGACTCTCATATCCGTCAATTCGGCTCTCTGGCGACAGGACAATTTGCCAAAGTTGATTTCTTCGCGCGCGAAAAGAACCCGCACAGAACAAAAGATAGTATTTCCATTTTCGGTAAAACTCATCGCCTAGCTTATCCTGGAACTGTGCCCAATTCTTATGAAAGTTATGAAACCAGGCGAGTAAAGTCTTGTCATAATCTAGGCCAAAGTTATGCCAATCTTCCATAACAAAAAGACCTTCGATCGATTTCCCAAGCTGGGCAATGGACGGCAACATCGCATCTGAAAAAATATATTTATCTATCCAAGGATCTGTCGTGATATCTGATTTATTCGCACCAATGGTATGAAGTAAAAAAAGACCATCTGGGCTTAGATGTTTAAATATTGTCAGCATATAGTCCCGATAATTTTTATAACCAACGTGTTCAAACATACCCAGCGAAGCCACCCGATCAAAGCGTCCTGTCAATTCGCGATAGTCCGTAATTTTAATCTCTATATCTAAACCCTGATTTTTCTCTCTAGCATAACGTGCCTGTTCCTCGGAAATGGTAATTCCCACACCGGAAACTCCATAATTTTTTACCGCATATCGCAAAAAACCGCCCCAGCCGCAGCCAATATCTAAAAGTTTCAGCCCTGGTTTTAATTCTAATTTATCACAAACAAGTTTTAATTTATCTTCTTGAGCCTCATTCAAATTTTTTGCATTTTTCCAATAGCCACAGGTGTAGATCATTTTCTGATCTAACATTAATTCATAAAAATCATTTCCAAGATTATAATGCTGAGCCCCACCACTAGCAAAAACACGCTTCCCTTCTTGAAGATTTAAAAGACTCGCTTTTGCTCTTTGCAAAAAAAATCTCCAGGGATTAACACTCTCATCTAAGCGAGCACGCAACAAACAGCAGATGAATTCACTAAGATCAGGGCTCTCCCACCAACCTTCTGTGTAAGATTCTCCCAGCGCAAGGGAGCCGCCAGTGAGAAGTCGATCATAAAAACGCTCATCATAAACATACAAATCCCAAGGTCGTGAACCATCAATCTCAATTCCTGCGCTTGAAAAGATCTCCTCGACGAAGTCTTTCGACGATTTCTTATTGAATTGTAATAAGTCGTCCACCAATGCCGATTTCGCGTTACGAATAACATCCCCTCGCGGCATAAAATTCCCCCCTGAGTGACTTAACCACCACAGATTTGCAAGAAGAATGCCTTGATAATTTGCACGCTATTGAGGGTGATTCATAAATCTTAGGGGTATTTCTCCCCTCTTAATTCCCTAACGACCTTTTGGATTTTGGAATTCTTTGACTCGATCGTAAGTTTTCACGCCATGACAAGCTGCCGCGCAGGATCCACCATTTTCATTTTGACGATACTGAATCGGTGCCATCACTCCGAACTCTTCCATTTGATCACGTATTAAATGCGGTTGATTGGAAGCATGTGGCTCATGGCAAATGAAACAACTTCGCGGCCCTGTCTTGCCCGTGGTATTGTTCAAATGCAAGTAATGCAAATTGGTTGTGCCATTACGAAATTGAGTCGCCGTTGAAGTGGTTTGCTCCTCAATCATTGGTTTTTTATGACAAGAAACACAAAGCGGATATTTGGGCGGCATTGGGTCATCCATTAAGAAGGCTTCATCTTGCGAACCATGAGGATCGTGGCACTTGGAGCATTTCCCTTCCTCTGCTGGCTTATGATGAACTTTCCTTGATTTCATCGTCTGACCAACCGCTGTGATCGTGGCACCCTTCGGCGATTTCTGTTCTTTATCGTGACATTGGAAACAAGCTTCCTTCACAGGAAATTGAAGCATCGGTTGATGATTTGCAAAGTGTGAAGCATGACAATTCAAACAAGATTTTTTAGACTTATAAATAGGACCATGCCCAAAATCAATGACGGTTTGTTTCGATTCATGACATTTAATACAAAGCTCAGGCATTTTTTGTTTTAATAGCTTTTCGTTTTCAGAGCCGTGAGGGTTGTGACATTCCACACAAGAGTTTTTTTCAATCGGTCCATGAATGAGCTTAAATTTTCCTTGAACTTTATCATCGTGACAAACGATACATGTTTTATTCACGTTTTTTCGTTCAATTTTTATCAACTGTGGATGATTTGCTTTTTCACCATTCGCGCCGGTTTTAACTCCAGCTTTAACCTGATGACAGACCGTGCAACCATCCGCCTTGAGTGGACGATGAATATGAGCAAACTTACTCAGATTGTCGTGGCATGAGCTGGTGGTACAGGTGGTTTTGTTTACCCCTTTTTCAGCAGCTAACAAATGACATTGAATCATGACGACACAAGAAAATAAAAATAGACACCTAATCATTGACCACCAAATTATTTTTTAATTTAATTTCAAGTTGTTAATCTACAACTCATACCAACGAGTGGCAACAGCCAGAAATCTCAATACTTCAATATTCTTACAAAAAGAATTCTCCACCTCATCACTGAGGGCGACTCTTCTGGTTATTCATTGAGCGACTATTGGCGTTTTCCAAATTTTAATTTTTTCAGCAATTCTTGTTCGTAGTCTTTGACTAAAAGTTCAGCAATTTTTTTCTCTGGAAGACTGAGAAGTCTTACTAACCGGCCAATTGTCTCATGAGGAACTTTGGATAAACCCCTCTCAAATAACGAAACAAACTGACACGTGTCATAACCCAACTTCTTAGCGAGATCCATTTGAGTCATCTTTTGCTTAACACGATATTCTTTAATGATACTGCCTATTTCTTCATGTACTTTTTTCATATCTTGAAATCTACACAAGATATTAACCTTTGTCAAAGAATAAACTTTCAAATTATTTGTCAGGATTTTTTCCAAAAATTTTTTGGATTAAAAGCAACTTTATCTGCCCATTGACATAAACTAATTTACTTTATAGACGGAAAATTATTATGTTTCTATATGGCAGCCTTTGGCCTAAGAAAATTGTGGCTGATACGGAACTTTAACTTCCATACTGAGCCCCGGCTTCAATACTTTCCATTGAACAGAGCCGCCGATAGACTCCACCGTGTGAATGATGGCCTCGTTCCCAGCCCCCCGCCCCGCGACCATTGATACGGCGGCAGCGGTTGAAAGACCTTGGCGAAAAAATAAATTTGCTAACTCGTCGTCTCCCAGGACAGCATATTCTCTTTGTCTCTCTGCTTTTGCAGAAATTAATTTCTTCAAAACGGCGTCTCGTTGAAGCCCTTGACCATCATCAGAAATAGAAATCTTCAATAATTTTTTCTGATCATTTTGTTCAAAACCAACAAACATTTTTAATTCTCCAACTTCAGGTTTACCTTTGGCCGAACGCTCGCTTGGGCTTTCAATGCCATGATAGATGGAATTACGAATCGCGTGAGCAAGGGACATAAAGAGCTCTCCGTAGGGCTGCCCAAAAAAGACAAAATCAGAATTTTCGAATTGAAAATGAACTTTCTTACCAAGATCACGGGCGGTCTCTGTTGCAATCTGTTCTAAAAAGGAAAGGTAGGACTTTGCCGGCTTCGAAAGTGCTGCTACATAGAACTCCTGAAATTCAGCAAAAAAGCGATGATCTAATTTTGAATCCAAGTCGCTCAACAATTTTGTAAACTTAGAAATCGAAATTTCAATTTGAATATTTCGATTCACATTTTCTGCACCTAAAAAAGAAATATTTTCTAAAATCGAATTTTCAAAAGCTGTACTGAATTTCTGAAGACCTCGAGATAAAATTTCATGATCAAAACGATTTTCTTCCATCAACGAAGAAATCACCGTTTCAAGCTCATGCGCCGCTTCCGCAACCTCAGAGAACTGAAACAATAGGACATTGCCTTTTGCCGTATGAACATTCAAAAGCAAGTTTCGTAACTGTGTGCGATCCTTTTTCTCTAAAATCAATTTGGCATTTTGAAGTAATTCCCGAGTGCCCAAGACCACAAAAACCGCATGAAATTTATTCGCATTGATCCGAAGAGCTTGTTCCACTTTGTTTTTTTGCCGAGAAAGCTCTACTTGTTGCAATAGCTGGTCGGTCTCATCAATGATGACCGCCGCAAAAGATGTTAATTCATCTTTTTCATTCACAATCGGATAGTATTGCAAACGCAAATTCCTCTCAGAGGACGTCTGAATAGTGGCAACACCCAGTTGCTTAAAATCATTGAACGAAAGCGTTCCTTCAGACAAAAGCTGACTCAATTGCACGAGTTCCGCTTCTTCTTTCTTTGAAAGACCAAGGAGCGCCCAAAAAGAAATGCCCTCCCGTAAAGAAGGCAACATTCGAGCCGCCGCTTTAGAAAAAACAGAGCGCACAATTCCTACAGGCGAAATCACCGCAAAGCCTTCATTCAGACTATCAAGCAAAGCAATTTGCAGGAGATTAACTTCCTTCAGTTCCCGAGTTCTATCGGAAACTATTTTTTCCAAGTTTTTATTATGTTGTTCGAGATCTGACAGCAATTTTGAAATCTCGCTGGTCATTTTGCCAAACTGAAATGCAAGCACACCCACTTCATCTTGTGCTCGAACGACGGGTCGAACGGAAAAATTCCCCTTTTCGACTTCAAGGGCCGAAAGATAAAGCTCATGAATTGGCCCTGTGATTTTTCTGGCGAAGACTCGACCCATGAGAATAACACTTAAAATGATGATCAATAATAGAACGCCCGATTTGACTAAAATAATTCGTACTGCTTCCGTCACGGCTTCCAAGCTCGTGGTTTGAATAATAAGATTTTCTGCATTTTTATTAGTTGCATACGCCACCAGATTTTCTTCTTTACCAAAAGAATATTCAAAAGAGGCTTTAGCGATTTGATTCACTTGAAAAGAGCGCTGCAGGTACTTAAACACATCTTGAAATTTATTCTGAAACTGTTCAGTGCCGCTATAAATAATCTGCCCTTGGCGACTGAGCAGAGCGGTTTGAGCATAACGATTGCGATTAAAACCCTCAAAAAAAGTGGCCGTATTAAGTTGGAAAAAATGAATGGTATCCATTTTAACTAAGGCTGTTTTACCTAAGTGAACCACCAAAAAGAGTTCCCCGCTTTTTGAGGCTTTCGCAAATAAAACTCGATTACTTTTTTGAAGAATTTGCTCCCGAATAAAATTTTCGTCGGCGTAGCAATGCTGAATAGCATCGTTTGCACCCTGAAAGGACAAACCATTTAGAACTTCAAGTTTTTTATCTTTTTCCAGATTTGAATCTAATTCTCTAAAAACACAATAGTGATTAACTCCTAGGTTGTTGACAAAAAAGTCCGCTTTGTCTTTCTCAAGACCCTTTGTCTTGACTAGACCTTCAGCTCGTCCCAGCAGAAAATCGATCTTGGAAGATAAGGAAGATTCCAGCAATTGAACACTATTAAGACTCGAATCAAGGACAAAGGTTTTTCGATCGGAAAAAAATTCTTTGAGCGCAACGGTCGCAAAAGTTCCTAAACAAAGCACAGGAATGAGGATCAACAAGAATTGCAATTTTGTTTGAATAGAAAATGATCGTTTCATGTCTTTCATTGAATCGAATCAGTCTTATTAACACCATAAAAAACGAGGATTTAATTCAGAATCTGTACCTTGGGCATTCATAGAATCCGAGCGAAATCCCGACCAATGGCGGATCTTATTTTATTAGCTATTTACCGAAAAGCTGACGGTATGGTGGAATTTAAAAAAACAAATAAAAAGCAAGGAGTTGTCGTTGATATTTTGATATTAACTTTCACTCTGTTTTTGTCTTACTATTTGTTTTTTAATGATGAGTTTTTACGTCATATTTCTTCCACACAAACCAATAATAAACAAACTCAAGAAACTCACTTAATTATTGGTCGAATAAAAACGGTGAAGAACGACGTAAAGTCGCAGGAACTCGGATCTTACTCTTGGGTGAATCTGAATAAAAATGAGTCCCTTCACAATGAGCAAAAGATTTTTACGGGCGCGCACTCTCAGTCAGAGCTAGAACTGGAAGATAATAGTTCATTCGTCCTCAATGAAAATACGATCATTCAACTCGAACAAGCAAATAAGAAAACAGTGCTCAATTTTATTCAGGGTTCATTCATCGGAACTTTTAAAAAAGGGGCGACCGTCGTCCTCAATGGAAAACATCTAACAATCCAAGAAGATAGTAAAATCTTTTTAAAGCAAGAACCAAATCAAGAGGTCATAAAAATTCAAATTGAAAAAGGAGCCCTGGTTTCAGAAGAGGACCATTCCACTCTTTCTCAACAAGAAATTCCTTTTGAAATTAGCCCGCCCCAAAGCCCCCCCGTCAAAAACGAGCCCACTAAGTTGGTCAATATTCATCCAACTCAGAGTCTCGTCGTCACCAAGGCTTCGACAGAAAAAAAGACAACGAGATCACTCGCCACAACAACCGAGAAACCCTCTTTAAAAGTTGCCTCAAACGAAGATCAAAAATTGGATAAGAAAGATTCGCCAGGCCTTGAGAAACCTGTACTGCCACTCACTCCATCGGAGGATAAGACCAAATCCAAATTGCAAAGCCTATTGAATTTTTCCGTAGAAACAGGCTATTCAAGAATATATTCCACCTACAATTCGGCAAATTTATCAGCAACACTTCTTTCCCGCCCGATCTTAGGTGCTAACTTCAGTTGGCAACAAGACTTGTCTGAAAATTGGCAAGGTTATTTTCGTTTGGGCTTTGAATTAATTCCCTACGAAGACACCAGTCAGGGCGTACTTCTCAATCGCTCCCAAAATTTGTCAATTTTAGGCGCTGGACTCAATCGAAAATTTGGAGAATCCATTTTTACCACATTTGAAATCGGAGGTCGTTCAGAAATTTTTGCTCCTGCTTACCAACCCGGAGTGGCCACGCTTGAAGTGAAAAACATTCCCTACGCAAGATTTTTAGTCAGCGAAGTTCTTCTTGAAATCAAAAACCTGACTTTTACCACAACCCTGGGAGGCAGTTATTTATCGAGCCTCGCTGGCACGAATTATAATATTTACCCCGGGCAAGAGTACTTGTTTCGCCTGCAACTCAGCGAAAAAATGGAAGGCTTTTCTTTGTCCACTTCCGCAGAGTTTTTTAGCCTATTTCAAAACACTTCCTTCACGACGGAAACAAGTCAGGAACTTCGATTTCACTTTGGTTTTAGTTTTCCACTGAATAGGAAATAAACTAAAAAAATCGTTCCATCAACGCAGTGGTAATGTGAGTTTGAATATCGTCGGATTGGCATTTTGAATGAGAAGCAGCTGACCACCATTTTCATTCACCGAGGCTAAAGAAGTGGCCAGTCCAAGCCCCACGCCTTCTCCTTGAGGTTTAGTCGTAAAGAAGGGTTGGAACAAGCGTTCCTTGGCGCTATCACTCACTCCAACACCCGAATCCTTGATATAAAGAGCGGCTTGATCAGCCTCTTTTACTAGCTCTAAAGTAATCTCTTTTTTATCTGAATTTTTAATTGCATACAAAGAATTGTTAATTAATTGCATGATCGCCTGCGTGATTTGAGAAATATTAATAGCACACCGAAGTTCTTCGGCTTGAATCATGTGAACTGTCACCTGATGCTTATCAAATTTAAATTGATACAGCTTAAATATTTTTGAAACCAACTCATTTAAATCACAAAAATCAGTGGACATTCTTCGCTGCGGATCTGCAATACTTGAAAGTGTATCCACAATATTATTAATACGAGAGATCGCATCAACGATCGTTTGCATGTTTTTTAGAAAAGAATCTTCCGGGCCTGAGTCCTTGTGCCGACGTCGTAGCAATTCGATTCGACCATGAATGATCGCTAAGGGGTTCTTAATTTCATGAGCAATCCCCGCTGACAATTCACTAATTCCTGCCAAACGAGCTGCGGCCAAAGCTAAAGCTCTTTGTTTTTCAATTTCTTGTCGCATCTGTACAATCTCAATGATTGGGTGACCCACGACAACAAAGCCACCCGCTTCCGAAAAAAGAGTTTCAATTGTCACTATGAACGGAATAATTTGTCCTGTGATTTCAAGTTCGATTTCAACCGTTTTTTTAAACAAGTCTTCCTGAATAAAATCCGTGATGATTTGATGTAAAGCTTTCGCTCTTGCATAAACCTCAGCGGATTTACTATTTTTCAGCCAGGTACCATCTTTTCCCACCACCAAAACAAATCCCGGGAGGGAGTCAATAACCTCTTGTAGTTCTGGAATTTGTTCTTTCGTTTTTGTTTTATCAGACGCCACGTTTTGCCCACGCTAATGACATCTTTTTAAGAATTTCGTCGGACGACAATGGAATCGCGACATAGCCATCAGAACCGGCTAAGATATATGGCAAAATAATTGATCGACGAGCATCTGAGGTGATCGTAATAAACGGAGTTTTTTCTAAAATCGGATCTTTTCGGAGTTTCTCAAGAAGAGAAAGTCCCACACCATCAGGTAAATGATGATCACAAAAGATCAGATCAAAAGGGGTTGAATTTTTTGCTTGCTCTTCTAACAAAGTATATCCGTCTTTAAGACAAAGCGCGGACTTGATTGAATTAAAGCCAATGAGAGTCAAAACACGAACCAATTCATCAATGATTGATTGTGAGTCATCGACAATAAGTATTTTTTTTGTCTGATTGCTCATTCTTCGGCTACCTGCTTCATTAATTTCCTATGACTAGCATCAATTATCATGTTATCCACTAATAAAAGTCCACTCAACTTTTCATGACAATTACACTGAATTTCTCAGTTTATTAGCTTTACCAGGAAAATATTGTTTCACACTTCTTCTTTGCTAGACCAAAGTAAATACCCGTAAACATCCAAGTTCCTTGTTCAAGGGACTTTTGAATGCTATGTACCAGCTCTATTACCTATGAACGGAAAACATGACTCACTCTAAAAATCACAGTAATGAATCTCCCCTCTTAAAACCTCTCGAGTTCAAAGAACTCAACTTGATTGAACCTCTTCATCAATCACTTTTAGAGGCTGGCTATATAACTCCCACACCCATTCAACAACAGGCTATTCCGCTGATTCTAGAAGGCCATGATATTTTGGGAATCGCTCAAACCGGCACCGGTAAAACGGCAGCCTTTTGCTTGCCAATGCTCAATCACTTGCATTTAAAAAACACTCGTCGTGAACCGCGAAGTCCACGTTCCTTGATCTTAACGCCCACACGCGAACTCGCCATTCAGATTCATCAAAATCTCCAAATCTACGGAAAATTTTTAAAACAAAAATATGCAGTGATTTTTGGCGGAGTCGGTCAGGGCAATCAAGTTCGAGACTTACAACAAGGAACCGATGTTTTGGTGGCAACCCCTGGACGACTTTTGGATCTCATTCAACAAAAACATTTACGACTGGATAAAGTGGAAATTTTTGTTTTGGATGAAGCCGACCGAATGTTGGACTTGGGTTTTTTGAAAGACATTAAAAAAATTCTTCCACTTTTACCACGTGATCGGCACAATCTTTTGTTTTCAGCAACCATGCCCACGGAAATTCAAGCGCTCGCCCATTCGATTTTGAAAAGTCCCAAAAAAGTTGAAGTGGCCCCTCCGGCCACCACCGTGGAGATGATTCAACAATCAGTTATGTTTGTAGAAAAAAAAGACAAAATGAACCTGCTCGTTCACCTCCTCAAAGAACAAGATAAAAACAAAAAACAAGAACCCAAAAAAACCTTGGTCTTTGTAGAAATGAAACATGTGGCTGATCGAGTGACGGAAAAATTACTTAAAAATGGAATCTCCGCCGTCGCTATTCATGGAAATAAATCTCAGGGAGCCCGACAGCGTGCCATTCAAGACTTCACTAATGACAAAGTTCTGGTTTTGGTCGCCACAGACATTGCTTCACGAGGAATTGATATTGATGGCATTACTCATGTGATTAACTATGAACTTTCAAATGTTGCCGAAAGCTATGTTCATCGCATTGGTCGCACGGCGCGCGCTGGAAAATCTGGAGCCGCCGTTTCTCTGGTGACTGCCGAAGAAAAATCTTATCTGGCGAACGTTGAAAAGACGATCAAACTTGAGCTCGATGTTATTTCTGAACAACCCTATCATTCAGAGAATGCAGCCAAAGCCTCTGTCATGAGCGTCGGAAAAGCCAAGGCAAAAATCGAAGGCCAACGCCCCAATCAAAAACATCGCAATTTCCGAAGTGGTCCTCGTCGCCGAGCTCCTTCACGTCAAAAGTGATGCAGTACCACTATAGCAGTCATCGCCTAATTCCAATGACTGCATTTTTTTTGCAAGAACGCAGAAAGTTCATCGTCAGACATCGTAATAGTGGGCTGACTGTTCACATTCACAAAAACATCTTTCACTTTCAGCTCGCAAGTTGTTCCCTTGATTGAGTGAAACTCGATTCTTCGTTCTGGCTCTGAGTTCGGAGCGTGTCCCAAAGAAAAACCCACATCCAAATACATTCCGTCGTAGTTTGTGATTTCAAGGCCACCTTTATTCTCCGGCGTCACGTCCTGATCCAGAGTTACATCACCGTGAATCATGAGTTTTAACTGGGCTGTCCCAGCGCCAAAGACAAAATCATCCCCGTTCGCAGCATGAACTGTCACATCATTGCTGCGCGGATCTACGCTAAAGCTCACTGTCTTATTTCTTGGAAAAAAATAGAACTCCCGTGCCCCGGTCATCGTTGAGTTTGGTCCATCACCGTAGGAATTAAAAACCATCAAAAGACCTTTATCCGTGACGATATAATCCCGATAAACCATCTCTGTGGACCTCATTGAATGAATGGCCACAAAACAAGTATTATCTCCGAAACTGCCTTGCTGGACTTGCACAAAACCCGCAGAGATCAACTGATTCTTACAATCTGCCTCTGCCGCTAATGAACAGCTCAGCAAAAAAATCACCCAAAAGAGACGGTTTAATTTTGCTATCATTTTTTTCATAGCTCCGGTCTCTCCTGTTTTTTTTGGCTTATTTTATCGACTTATTATATCGATTTTCTCTACTCACTCCTGATCAGTGTCTGCCTCAGAATTATCAAGATCTTCTTTTTCTTGCTCTTGTTCAGTGATCGGTTGCGGCTTAGGATGCAGCTTTAAGTACTCTTTCACTTTCAAAGGATCTGGTGCCATTATAAGAAAGGCGTTTTTACCTTCCATTTTTGGCGGAGCTTCGCTCATACCGACATCAGCCAGCGTGGCGATCACTTTCTTCATCAATTCCATACCAAATTCTTGGTGGGCCATCTCCCGACCCATGAATCGCATATTCACTTTCACTTTATCACCATCGAGCAAAAAGCGCCGAGCATGTCGCATTTTAGTGTCAAAATCATGCTGATCCGTTCGAGGACGAAGTTGAATTTCTTTCACTTGCACGATGACTTGTTTCTTCCGTGCCGCGGCTTGTTTTTTCTTGTTCTCGTACTTCCATTTTCCATAATCGCCAATTTTACAAGTGGGCGGCGTTGCTGTTGGAGCAATCTCAAGAAGATCTAACCCACGTTCTTCGGCCAAACGAATCCCCTCTGGCACTGTCATAACACCTAACATGGCTCCGGTGTCGTCAATAACTCGAATTTGAGGCACTCGGATTTCGCGATTGACTCGCAATCCATCTTTGTCCTTCTTCTTCTCAAAGTTACGACTGTTGTTATTATTTCCTGGGAATCGATTCGGACGTTCAAAGGGACCGGTAATGGGAGACCTCCTGGCTAGATTGACTGTTCTTTTCCTGGTTGCAAATTTCTATTTTTAATATCTTTTAAAATCATTTCCATCGCGGCATCAACTGACAACTCATTGATAGTTTCGCCGGTTCGCAAACGAATACTCACTTTTTTTAGCTCTGCTTCTTTATCACCAATGATCAGCATGTAAGGAACTTTTTGAAGTTGTGCTTCGCGAATTTTGAAATTGAGTTTTTCACTGCGGCGATCAAATTCGACTCTGACTTTATTTCCTCGTAAACCTGTTTCTAATTCTTCACAGAAAGAATTCACTCGATCCGTCACATTTAAAATCATCACCTGCACTGGCGCTAACCAAGTCGGCAAATGTCCCGCCGTGTGTTCTAAGTACACTCCGATAAAACGTTCCAAAGAACCTAAAATCGCTCGATGAAGCATCAACGGACGATGCTCGGTATTGTCTTCACCGGTGTAATTGAGTTCAAAAGCATTTGGCAAATTAGGATCCACTTGCAAAGTGCCCAACTGCCATGGTCGATTCAAGGCATCGACAAACATGATATCCAATTTTGGGCCGTAAAAAGCACCGTCGCCCTCGTTGATGGTGTAAGGCAAGTTCAAGCTCTTCAAAGCCTCTGCCAAGGCACCCTCGGCCCGATCCCAAAGTTCATCAGAACCAATGCGTTTTTCCGGACGAGTCGATAGATAAATATTAAATTTATTCATTCCTAATTTTTCATAAACCTGCCGAAGCAATTTCATAAAACTAGCAATCTCAGTTTGCAGTTGATCCAAAGTACAAAAAATATGGGCGTCATCCTGGCAAAAAGTTCGCACTCGAGTGAGCCCATGCATCGCGCCCGAAAGCTCAAAACGGTGCAAACGACCAAAATCCGCCACTCGCATCGGAAGCTCTCGATAAGAGTGTTTTTCTGAAGCGTAAAGCAAGCAATGCGAAGGACAGTTCATGGGTTTCGAACCAAAATCCCGTTCTTCCACTTTGGAAAAGAACATATTTTCTTTGTAGTTATCGTAGTGACCTGAGGTTTTAAATAATTCCACATCAAACATTTGTGGAGTGATGACTTCGTTATACCCATAGTTGCGATAGAGCTCGCGCAAATAAGTTTGAAGTTCGGTGTAAATCACCGTGCCTTTGCCCGTAAAAAACGGCGAGCCTGGAGCCAAGGGGTGGAACATAAAAAGTCCCAACTCTTTGCCCAGTTTTCGGTGATCACGTTTCTTCGCTTCTTCCAGATTTTTCAAATGTTGTTCAAGCTCTTTACGATCTCCAAAAGCGGTTGCATACAAGCGCTGAAGCATCGGATTTTTTTCATCCCCACGCCAGTAAGCTCCGGCGACGGCCAATAGCTTAAAAGCTTTAACCTGACCTGTGCTTTGCACATGAGGCCCTCGACAGAGATCAAACCAAGGACCTTGATGATAAATGCTCACCTTGTCCGTTTTTAAATCTTGAATGATTTCGACTTTGAATCGCTCACCGAGACCCTTAAAAGTTTCAATGGCTTTGGCCGAAGACCATTCCTCACGAACCAAAGGGGTATCTTTATCGACGATTTCCTGCATTTTAGTTTCGATTTTAGAAAAATCCTCTTCCGAAAAAGGGCGAGGAGAATCAAAATCATAATAAAAACCATTTTCAATCACCGGACCAATGGTGACTTTCACGTCTGACCACAAAGCTTGTACGGCTTGAGCCATAATGTGCGCCGCCGAATGCCTAATCACTTCCTGGGCCTCGACTGATTTTGTCGTGATCAACTCAATCTTAGTTCCATCTTTTAACGGCAAACGAAGATCCGTGATCTCCTTTGAGCCATTAAGCTTAACACCAAGAGTGTCCTTCGCTAAGCGAGGCCCAATACTTAGGGCAACGTCCAAGGCAGAAGGCTCGTGTGGAAATGTTTTGACCGAATTATCAGGAAGAATAATTCGAACTTCAGACATGCTTAGAAAATCTTTGAGATGACAGCGACATTCTCTCCTTTTTACGGCGAGTCGAATTCCGCGTCAACGGAAACTCGAGGGTATCCACAAAAGCTTGAGTATTTTCCCTTGCTTGACATGACGCAGTTTGGCCATTCTGAAAAAAGACGCGACTTCACACTGTAAAACATTGGGAAACGGCTGGATTATGACACATTCGAAAAACACACATTCAACAGAGGCTTCTTCAAAAAACATAAAACCTGGCGGCAAGTCTGCACCAGTGGAAGCTCCTAACTTCCTCAAGCAGATCATTGAAAAAGATATTGCGACTGGCAAGCATGGTGGACAAGTGATCACAAGATTCCCTCCTGAACCTAATGGCTATTTACATATCGGCCACGCAAAGGCGATCTGCCTCAATTTCGGCTTGGCGGAGGAATTTAAGGGTCGTTGTCATTTGCGTTTTGATGACACTAACCCAGAAGTGGAAGAGATCGAGTACATTGAGTCCATTAAAGCTGACGTCAAATGGTTAGGTTTTGATTGGGGAACTCACCTCTACTACGCCAGTGATTATTTCGAACAAATCTACAGCTGGGCTCAAGATCTTATTCGCCAAGGAAAAGCCTATGTTTGTAGCCTCAATGAAGAAGAGCTTCGAGAATATCGCGGCGATTTCACTCATTCTGGAAAAAATAGTCCTTATCGTGACCGCAGTGTCGAAGAGAATTTGGATCTTTTTGCTCGGATGCGTGCTGGTGAATTCTACGAAGGAGCTCACACCTTAAGAGCAAAAATCGATATGGCCTCGCCAAATATGAATATGAGAGATCCTCTTTTGTATCGGATTCGAAAGACTCATCATCATCGCACTGGTGATAAATGGGTGATCTATCCTATGTACGATTTTGCACATCCACTTTCAGACGCGATCGAGCAGATCACGCACTCCATTTGCACTCTCGAATTTCAGGATCATCGTCCTTTTTATGATTGGTCCATAGAAAATTGCACAGTTCCCGCGCATCCACATCAATACGAGTTTGCCAGACTCAATATGACATATCTCGTGATGAGCAAACGAAAGCTTCTGCAACTTGTGAAAGAAAACTTTGTGTCCGGTTGGAATGATCCCCGTCTGCCGACCATTTCAGGACTCCGTCGAAGAGGAATTACTTCTTCTGCGATCAAAAAATTTGCTCACCGAATTGGTGTTGCGAAAGCTGAAAGTTTAATTGATTACGAGATTTTAGAGGCCTGTGTGAGAGAAGACCTTGATGATTCTGCTCACCGAGCGATGGCAGTTATTCGTCCGCTCAAAGTGGTGATCGAAAATCTTCCCGAGAATCACCGCGAAGAACTTCATCCCAGTGTGCATCCAAAAAAAGAAGAACTTGGAAAAAGAGCCATTCATTTCACTAAAACTTTATATATTGAAGCTTCAGATTTTATGGAAACTCCGGACGCAGATTTTTTTCGTTTGAAACCTGGCGGCGAAGTTCGTTTGCGCAACGCCTATGTCATCAAATGTGAAAAAGTGATCAAGGACACCTCAGGTCAAGTCACAGAACTGCGTTGCACCTATGATCCCATCACTTTGGGAGGAAAACCCCCAGCGGATGGAAGAAAAATCAAAGGAATTATTCACTGGGTGAGTGCAGAGACTTGTGTGAATGCCGAAGTTCGATTGTACGGAAGATTATTCAAAGTGGCCGACCCTGATAATGTTCCTGAAGGACAAGATTTCAAACAGAATTTAAATCCGAATTCTTTGGAAGTGATTAAAAATGCTAAATTGGAATCAAGTTTAGCGAGCGCCACGCTAGAACACCGATATCAATTTGAACGCGTGGGCTATTTCTGTTTGGATAATGTGGACTCCAAACCCGGAGCCCACGTATTTAATATGGTGGTTGATCTAAAATAGATTGTACTTAAACCTTCTATCAGTGCCTCATCGGAAATTCTGAACGACCTTAAGGTTGTTGTCCTTGTCTTTATAAAAAACATAGGCAGCATTAAGATACCTGCGAGCAAGATCCCAATTAAACCCATAGTGTACAAGCACATAAACAGATTTAGTTTCTGACTCATCAACCTTTTTTAAAATTTCAGGAATCGAAACATCAATACTTAAAACATAATGTGACGAATCAGAAGCCTCTATAGCATCAGCCCTACGAGCAAAACCTTTCCAATTAAATGGCTGTCTTTCAATTCCGGCAGACATAGAATCTGGAATTTTATCAATCTTCAACTTGCTATCTTCGCAAGTCCCAAAACGAAGATTGAAACTAATACGCGTTACATCGGCATTAATAGCTTCAATTTTTGCCTGAGCTTCTGGCATAAGTCGAAGATCGGTATGAGCATTATAATGGCAATCATTCACAGGATTCAGGATATCAATCTCATCATGAATCTCGGCTTGAGCCCATACGGAAAAACAATTAATTATCACTGTTGATAAAAGCGATAAAAATAAAAATCTTCGATTTGCGGCTGTTTTCATGGAACATCTCCTTGTCTAGTTTTTGTTCAAGAGCCTTTTTTGGGCGTCCAAATTCTTGAAATCTTCGAATTAAACGGCCTCTGGGCTCGATTCTTTTTTCTGGACGCATCTTATGCAAAAAACGTGCATGACTTTCGCATCTTAAACAGGCTCTCTGTCTGAAAGGTATAAGTGATTGATTTTTTAATGTACGAGTCACCGAAATAACATTCTTCAGTTCAGCTGATCGAGATGAAATGTAAGTCTATTCGTCCATAAAAGTGCTGTTTTTCGCGCCATCGTTGCGCGAAAACACAAAATGAAGAAAGAGAAGAAACCCCGACTCAATCACACTTCTGAAAAATGTGACCGGTACCCCATTGGAAAACTTGGCAAAGAAAAATAATGAAAGTTTCCGCTTTTTTTCAAGTAGTTATAAATGATCCTCAAATGATCATGGACATCAGTGATCGAGCGTCCAAAAAAAACTCGTTAAATAGCTATTAGGGGAAAAAAGCCCCTTATTTCTGAAGGGCCTTTTCTAGATTATTTGCGATCGCTTGAAGGAAAGTTTCCGTGTTCAGATAATCACTGTCTTTCAAATTATTACCTTTTACACAAACCGCAAGATCTTTGGTCATTTTTCCACTTTCAACAGTTTCAATGCAGACTTTTTCCAAAGTGTTTGCAAAATGCACGAGCTCTTGGTTTTTATCCAGCAGACCACGATGAGCCAATCCACGAGTCCAAGCAAAAATACTTGCGATCGGATTTGTCGAAGTGGGTTTTCCTTGCTGATGCTGACGGTAGTGACGTGTCACAGTTCCATGAGCCGCTTCCGCTTCAATGGTTTTTCCATCTGGAGTAATAAGTACTGAAGTCATCAAGCCTAAAGAGCCAAAGCCCTGCGCCACCGTGTCGGACTGAACGTCGCCATCGTAATTCTTACAAGCCCAAACAAACTCACCATGCATTTTCAAGCAGCTGGCCACCATGTCATCAATCAAACGATGTTCATAAGTGATCTTTTTTTCTTCGAACTTTGCTTTAAACTCGGTCTCATAAAGCTCTTGGAAAATATCTTTGAAAAATCCATCGTACTGTTTCAAAATCGTATTTTTGGAACTGAAATAAAGAGGCCAGCCCTTCATTAAAGCATAGTTAAAGCAAGATCTTGCAAAACCTTCGATGGATTTTTTGGTGTTGTACATTCCCATAGCAATGCCATCATCTTCAAAATCATACACATCCCAAGTTTGAGCCTTCACGGTGCTGTCACTCGGAGTAAAAGTCATCGTGAGCTTGCCTTTTCCTTTCAGCTTCACATCGGTGGCGCGGTATTGATCGCCAAAAGCATGTCGACCAATCACGATAGGATGAGTCCAGTTCGGCACTAAACGCGGAACATTTTTGCAAATGATTGGCTCTCGAAACACGGTGCCATCCAAAATATTTCGGATAGTTCCATTCGGAGACTTCCACATTTTTTTCAAGTTGAATTCTTTCACCCGCGCTTCATCTGGAGTGATCGTCGCGCATTTGATTCCCACATTGTATTTTTTGATCGCTTCGGCAGCGTCAACAGTCACTTTATCTTCGGTTTTATCCCGATTTTCCATTCCGAGGTCATAATATTTAATATCAATATCAAGATAGGGAAGGATGAGTTTTTCTTTGATAAAGGACCAAATAATTCTGGTCATCTCATCGCCATCTAAATCAACCACTGGATTTTGCACTTTAATTTTTTTCATTGCGACTCCTATTTATAACCAAATTTATATCTCTTTTTATATCTCTTTTACAGCGCCTTTTCTAAGGCTTCATATCCCAATTCATCACATCTTTTAACAGCTTAATAACTCACATGATGCGATAAAGCCTCGTGCATTCGAGGGTCTTTTTGAGCCACTAAACTGTTTTTCGAAAAAAAGTTTGATAACACCAAAAGAAAAATCCCTGCAAATCCGACCAACAAACTGAAGTCGTATCCGTTCCAGCTCATTTGGTTTTCATTGAAGTTTGGTGCGACCATCCAATACACATCAACATACTGCATGATCAAAATCCAAATGGAAATCGATACCAAAACCACAGGACTACGTTTATTCCCTCGAGGCAACAAAGCCAAGAACGGAATAATGAATTTTCCTACTAAGAGGAGCATCGAAACACCCATCCAACCATTTTGCGCGCGCATCAAGAAGTACTCAGTTTCCTCCGGAATATTTGCGTACCAAATCAGCATGAATTGCGAAAAGGCAATATAAGCCCAAAACACAGTGAAGCCTTTAAGAAATTTGGCCACATCATGAATGTGCTCTGCTGAGTAGTAACCTTGAATGAAACCCTTCTTTTTCATATAAAAAAGAATCAAAATTAACAAGGCGAGCGAGGACTGAAACATTCCTGAAAAACAGTATATTCCAAAAATGGTACTATACCACGTAGGCAATAGGCTCATTAAAAGATCCATACTGAACATCGTAAAAGATAAGGCAAAGAAAATGAGAAAAGCAACTCCTGCGGCTACGTTCTTGTGTGTGTAGGATTCTTCACCAGTGGCATCTTGCTTTAAAGAATTGCCAACAATGGTTCGACGGAAGAGGTACATTCCTATTCCAAAAACCAATAGGCGAACAATAAGAAAAGTTTGATTCAAGTATCCTGCTTTACTTGCAATCACAGGATCCCCCGCCACTTCTTCTGGCCGCGCCCAAGGATAAAGAGTTTTCAAACCCAGTAGCGCCAACACCAAAGAACCAATCACCATGACCGGAATAAAGGAAGTCATGCCTTCGGCCAAACGACGAATGCTCACACTCCAACCGGCATTACTAATAATATTAACCGCAATCCAAAAAAGCCCACCCAAACCGAGCAGGCTGATAAAAAACAAAGCGGTCAAATAAGCTGGCCACATATGCTCTGGATTCTTAAGTAAGCCGATCGCAAAACCGATGATGCCAATGCCAGTTCCTACATAAGCAGCCGTTTTCAAACCTTTTGAAGGCTTGAATTTTCCCACGTGTAATTTTTGATCATGATGTGTGACTGTCATATTTCACCTATTGCTTCTTCTGAAGAGTGCGAACGTAATTGACCACTTGCCAACGATACTTTTGAGGAACATGGGAGGCATAAGGGCCCATCACCCCTTGACCCATCGTGATCGTATGAAAAATTCGACCATCGGACCAACCCTTAATTTTATCTGAAACCAAAGCTGGAATTTTCAAAGGAAATTTGGCTGCGATGGGACCATCCCCTTGACCGCCCACTCCATGACAGGCCATGCAGTTCGATTCAAAGAATTTTTGTCCTATATTTAATACTTCTGGGGTCATAAGACCCGCATAAGGATTTTTCAATTCTTTGTCGGCTAAGTCTGCATTAAATCCGTATTTGTAAGGAGTAAATCCAACAGGAACGGTGTGCTCTGGTGGAACTAGCGCTGAAACTCCATCTTTGAAAAAATCATCATATCTTTGAGCTTTGATCGCGGGCTGAACCATCATGTCTTGCAAAATCTCTACATTTGGCTGATTACCACGCGGTCCGCAACCTGACAGAGCCGAAATTCCCAATGCACAGGCGGAAAAAATGATTAGCTTTTTCATCTTAAAACTCTGCTTTCTTAACTTCGGATGCGCCAAGAGCTCGAAACATCGCTTCGATTTTCTTCTCATCATAACCGACATCATCAGAAGGAATAAAAATAGCAAATTTGTGACAAGTCAGGTCTTTATCCAAAATCGGCGGATTTATTCTTGGCAATCCCGCCGCATAAAATAAGGCCACCACAGAACTTAAGGCCGCAAATAAAACTGTTAACTCAAACATGATCGGTACAAAAGCTGGCAGAGAGAAAAAAGGTTTACCACCCACATTGATGGCCCAGTTCACAGCAGAAGTCCACCAGGTGAACCAAAGTGCAAGACTCAACCCACAAAAACCCGCTCCAAATGTGACATAGGGAATCCACGAGCGCTTAAGAGCGCAAGCTTCTTCCATTCCATGAACAGGGTAAGGAGTGATCGCATCATATTTTACAAAACCCATATCATGAGTTTTCTTTGCTGCGACTAAAACTTGAGCTTCGGTAAGAAAAATTGCCGCCATTCCAGTTTTTGAGCCTCCCATTAATGACCCCCTTTATGATCCACTTTTTGATCAGGTTTTCTACAATCCTCTTGACCAACGTGTATCACTGGTTTGATCTCCGCAATAGAGATGGCGGGAAACAAACGCAAGTACAACAAGAATAAGGTAAGAAACATTCCGAAGCTGCCGAATAAAATGGCCGCATCGTAATTACTCCAAGCATAATTTCCCCAGTTAGCAGGCAAGAAATCGCGATGCAAAGAAGTAACTGTGATCACAAAGCGTTCGAACCACATTCCGATATTCACAAAAATTGAAACGGCAAACATGATCGGAATACTTCGGCGTAATTTCTTGAACCAGAAAATCTGAGGAATCAGAACATTGCAAGAAACCATGATCCAGTAAGCCCAAGAGTAAGGACCAAAAGCACGGTTAATGAAGGTGAATTTTTCATACATATTGCCAGAGTACCAAGCGATGAAAAACTCACAGGCATAGGCGTAACCCACCATCATCCCGGTGGCCATGATGATCTTATTCATCACTTCCATATGATCGATAGTGATATAGTCTTTGAACTTAGGAAATCCAATTCGCACCAAGGTCATCAAAGTGACGACCATTCCAAAACCAGAGAATATCGCTCCCGCAACGAAATAGGGAGGGAAAATCGTGGTGTGCCAGCCAGGAACATTCGAAACTGCGAAGTCAAAACTGACGATAGTGTGAACCGAAAGCACCAGCGGAGTTGAAAGTCCCGCGAGCAACAGATACAACATTTCGTAATGACTCCAGTCACGAGCTCGTCCTCGCCAACCGAGCGATAAGGCTCCATAAACTTTACGACGAATTTTATGTCGAGCGCGATCGCGAATGGTGGCAAAATCTGGCACTAAACCGATGTACCAAAAGACCATCGAAACAGTGGCATACGTTGACACGGCAAAGACGTCCCACAAAAGAGGCGATCGAAAGTTCGTCCACAATGGTCCCCGCTGATTAGGATAAGGAAATAACCAGTAATCCAACCAAGGTCGGCCAGTGTGAATCAGAGGGAAAATTCCCGCAGTCATAACAGCAAAAACGGTCATAGCTTCCGCCGTTCTTGCGACAGAAGTTCTCCATTTCTGACGGAACAAGAAAAGAATGGCAGAGATCAAGGTTCCGGCGTGACCGATACCGATCCAGAAGACGAAGGTCACAATCATTGTTCCCCAGCCCACCGGATGATTCACACCCAGAAGTCCCATCCCCGTCGACACGACGATGGCAATGGTAATGATGTAAAACAAAAATAATAATTTCGCGCTCAAAAATAAACTGATCCATCCTTTGCCAGGCATTGTTTCCACTGGTGCAACGATGTCCTCAGTCACCTCTTGAAGCGTTTTATGACCTATAACGAGAGCTTTTCTCTTCATCATGCATGACCACCCTTGTTGTGAGAAGCCCCTTCAGTTCCTGGGAATCGTTTCTCTTGATCATTATTTCTAATTTTTGTCAGATATCGAACAGCGGGAGCGGCGTTGAACTCTTCCAACAAGCCATAAGCTCGAGGCTCCTCTTTGAAAATTTTGGCCACGCGACTTTCTGGATCATTCAAATCACCAAAAATGATGGCTTTCGCCGGGCAGACTTGCTCACAAGCTGTTTGAATATCGCCCTCTTTCAATTCGCGATTTTCCAAGCGCGATTGATTACGAGCTGCCTTAATACGATGAACACAGAAAGTGCATTTTTCCATGACCCCTCGAGGTCGGACCGTCACATCTGGGTTGTATTGTAAATTCAAAGGTTTTTCCACCGGTCCGGTGAAATTAAACCAATTAAAGCGTCGTACTTTATAAGGACAGTTATTTGAGCAATACCTTGTTCCCACACAACGATTGTAGGTCATATCATTCAGACCTTCGCTCGAATGCACGGTCGCCAAGACAGGACAAACCGTTTCACAAGGAGCATTGTCACATTGCTGACACATCACTGGCTGGAAAACCGCTTCGGCATTTTCAGGATTTCCAACATAATATCGATCCACTCGCATCCAGTGCATCTCACGACCTTGAAGAACATATTTTTTACCAACGACAGGAATATTATTTTCGGCTTGGCATGCAATCATGCAGGCGGAGCAACCAGTACAACTGTTGAGATCAACGGCCATGCCCCACTTATTGCCATTGTATTGATGCCCACTCCAAATAGAGAAGGTTTTATGGCGATGGTTGTTGGCCCCTTTTTCTTTGAGGTACTCCGTCAAAGTCGCTTCTGCGACAATCTTCCGACCTTCCATGGTGGCATTGCCCGCCACACAAGCTAATTTATAAGCTTCTTGAGTTGGCTTTAACTCCACAATCAAGCCAGACGCAATCAAGGCCCCTTTTTCAATTTTTGCAAAATCAAAAGCATTCACGCCAACATTGTTTGCAATTTTTCCAGCCGCGGTGCGACCGTAACCAATCGCCACGGTCACCACGTCATTGTGAAGGCCGGGTTGAATATAAAGTGGAATTTTTACGGAACGTCCACCGATCACAAGCTCCACCAAAGTTTTCTCTTTGAGTTGAAGCTTTTCCGCCGTCGCTAAAGAAACCGCCGCGAAATTATCCCAGCAAATTTTTGAAACTGGATCAGGAAGTTCTTGCAGCCAAGAAATATTAGCAAATCTGCCATCTCCTAAATTAACGGTCGGATACAAAACAAGTTCTAGACCGCTCGCTGATTTGGCTTTCACTGAATTTAAAGCATCCAGTTTAAAAGTTCTAGCCGGGCTCGACTTTGTTTGTTTTCCTAAATCCACCACACCCGTTTGCAGAGCTTGATCCCAGAAAGACTCAAAGCCGGCAGCTTTATTCGTGCCTTTAGCCGCCGCTTTGGCAACTTGAGAATAAATTTCGTCTTTCCAAATGGCTTGCACATAATCGTAGTAAGAATCAGAGGAAGAAATTCTCTTTCCTCCTACTTTTGCAATTTTGGCCCAAGTCATTAAAGACAATTGAAAACTTCGAGTGTCGTACATAGGTCGAATGGTCGGCTGCTGAATCGTGTAAACACCATCAATAATCTCCGCATCGCCCCAAGATTCCATCGGATGATTGTCTGGCAATACATAAGAAGAAACAGTACCGGTCTCATCGACTCGATCGCTAGAAGAAATAATCATACCGACATTTTTTACCGCTTCGCGAAAGCCCGCAGCGCTTGGTAAAGTATAATTTGGGTTCACTCCATGAATGACCAGCGTTTTGACAGAGCCTTTTTTCATTTCTTCAATTAGCTCAAAAATCGCTTTTGTCGAAGCCTTCAAACCACTGAATCCCGAACGACCGTCGACAGTGGCTCCGTCATTTTCTAGAACGGAGTTCAAGAAATTCACGGCCACTTGCAAATCTTTTGCGGCCTCAGTTTGGGTCACCAAACCACCCGCCACAATCAAACTCTGACCTTTGTGCTTCCAAAGATCCTCTGCCAAGCGAGAGAATAATTCGTGGGAAATTCCAAGCTTTGTAGGAGTTTCAGCAAAGGCAGCGAGAGCTGACTTCACGCTACTTTGAGCCGCAAATTTGCTGGCTCCTTTTTTAACCACGATTTCATGCGCCAGTCCCATCACAACATCCACTTGTTGCGATGGTTTAATTTTTACGCGAATGTCGGCGTTGGCTCCTGTTAAAGAGTAATTTGAGTCAAAGGAAACCAATTTATTCATGGTCGCAGGATCTTTTCTACCTGCCGCAAACTGCCGAGTGAAAGCTGTTGGCGCAAGCCAAGTTCCTAAGAAGTCAGCATCCACAGACACGATAATTTTAGCTTTTTCAAAGTGATAGAATGGCACAGCCTCATCACCGTAACTCGCTTTTTGGCCTTCTCGAATTTCTTCTGAAGACAAAGCCTCATATTGAACATGTTTTGCTTTAAAGCCTTGGGTAAATTCCTTCACCAACGCCGTCGTTGCCGGCGAATTCAAAGCTCCGGTCAAAACGACCACTCCACCTTTTTGAAGTTGCGCCACTATGCTTGCATCCGCCTCGGCCCAAGTTGTTTCTACGGCGGTGCCTGAAGAAATTTTGCGCGGTCCGTGCAATCGTTCTGGATCATAAAGAGATAAAATAGAACCCTGGGCGCGAGTCGAGGAAGCTCCGCCATTCAAAGGATGCTTTGGATTTCCATCGATTTTAATCGGACGACCTTCGCGCGTTTTAACTAATAATCCCAAGGATTCAGCACCGTCAAAATAAGAAGAGGTGTAATAATTTGGAAGACCAAAAGTGATTTCTTCCACAGCTTTATTATAGGGAACAATTTTTTGAACCGGTCGACGAATGCAGGCCGTGCTTGCCATTGCTAAGGAAGCGCCCATCAATTTCAGAAATTCGCGCCGAGCCCAACCTCCATCGCGGTCTTCCTCGGTCAATTCTTCTTCACGCAAAGGTGAACTTTGAAATTCTTGAGCTGCGGCCTTTTGAAATTCAGAATCCTGATTCCACTGAGCTAAAGACTTCCAATAACCAAATTGAGCAGGTTGCAGAGCCTCTGGTTGCAGAGCCTCTGGTTGCAGAGCCTCTGGTTGCAGAGCCTCTGGTTGTGTTTGCTTTTGAACAATATCCTTGTTTATTTCAGACATAAAACCTTCCACACTTATAATTTTAGTGGTGACAAGTCGAACAGTTCAGAGGCGCATTGTATTTAGGTTCACGATGACAATTAATACACCAGCCCATGGATAAATCAGAATCTTGCTTAAGTACGATCATTTTTTCGACCTGACCGTGACAGACTTCACAATTCACTCCCTTTGCCAAATGGGCTGAGTGGCTGAATTTTACATGATCAGGAAGCATGTGCACTTTCACCCAAGGAATACTTTCACCTTTATCAGAAGCTTCTCGCAATTTTTGAATGAAAGGACTTTCGGCTTTCACCAATAAATGACAGTTCATGCAAGTGGACAAAGCAGGAATTGAGGCATTCGGCGAACGCTCGGCTTGATTATGACAATAGAGACATTGAATTTTATGAAGTCCCACATGCAACTCATGATTGAAAGGAAGTGGTTGTTCAGGGGCGTAACCCTGATTGTAACCCCATCCAAATTGCCATTTACAACCTGATAAAAATAAAGTGGTTGTGCAAATTCCAACAATCATCATCCACGCACGCACGCGTGATACGACGTCTGAGCGACCTTGCAAGCTTCTCCACCGACCCGTTGAATTCTGTCTAAGATGCATGTCTTATCCTTCTTTTTTTCGAGCAGGTAATATTTAAAGGCTGAAATGAAATTGAAATCAACGAACTTTTTTCAAAGACGTTGAAAACAATAACAATTTCTAATCTATTTTTGCTTAATGTTTGCGCATTTTCTGTCTTGATTGATGCAAAACTGCGATGAATATCACAGCGACCAGATGAAGACCGACAAAACCAGCAACGTACTCAACTCCTCCGGCTCCAAAGCCATAGGAATGAAGCCCCGCTCCAAGAATAAAGTTCACCCCATACCACGCCATAATCACCAAAGAGAAAGTCACTACCGCACTAGCGACAAGACCAAAACCCTTCAGCAGTCCTGCCATGCGAGCATGCAACACCGCCACATATCCCAAAAGGGCAATCAAGGCCCAAGTTTCTTTTGGATCCCAACCCCAAAAGCGACCCCAAGAATAATCTGCCCACACTCCACCTAAAATAATTCCGGGAGCCAAAAGCGCCACTCCAATTTGCATTGCTCTATATATAGATAATGTAATAGCGCGAAGTTTCGGATCTTGCTCACTCTCGCCTTTAAAATAAAAATAGAGACCAAAATCACCCAATGCAAAGGCCAAAAAGAAAGCGGCATAACTGATCGTGATGGTCAAAACATGAGTGGTGAGCCAGAACTGCGAATTGAGCACAGCTTCCAAAGGCTGCAGCGTCGGATCTAAAATCACCGGAGCATTATCAGACAAGATCAAACAAAATGCAGAGACTAAAGCTCCCGCAAGTAAAATAAATCGCCAACGATAGATGGACTCAATCGCCATCGCAAAAACCATCGCTCCAAAAGAAACCCAAATCACGGTTTCATACATATTCGAAACCGGCGGACGCCCGGTGAGATAAATTCGAAGAATAAAACCGGCCAGATGGGCCACCAGGCCTGCTGAAGCAAATAACCAAGACAAGAAATAGAATTTTTTCCATTTAAAAATCCAGAGACAAATAATCATCAACACGGAACACAAATAGAGAATCCAGGCCTTTTGAAAAGGATGCCATTCCGTGTAAGTGAGCTCCATATCAATCCTTGAATAATCCGGATATTTCTCAAGATTGTTCGCACGAGCCAAGGCAGAAAATTGCGTCACGGATTTATCCATATTTTCTTTCAACTGGCGCAACTCGTCTTCGCTGATATTTTTATTAGGACTTAATGCCAACAAAAATTTCACAAAGCTCCGATTCACCTGACCAAACGCCTCCCTTTGCTCCGGAGTCCACCGACTAGGCCCCCACCAAGGAGCACTCGGTGAAGTCTCAGATTTATCAGGCGGCACTAAGTGGAGCAAATCTCCCGAGGCAATGGACTGAAAAACTCCCATCTGCCCTTCGAGTCTTTGCAGGGCTTGAAAATAAGGATCTAATTTGGCTTTGGATTCTCTTTTGCTTTGAAGTTCTTGCAACACGTAGGATAATCGGTCATTTCCCAGGATTTTCTTGAGCGTAAAATAATTCTGAGTTTCCTCGAAATGAAGCGCCTTTTTCACCAAATTATAGCGAATCTCGACAAATTCTTTCGTCTCCCAAATCTGCGGTTCAAGGGCCCAGGTCATCATCACTTCAATGGCAGGTTTATGCTCGTAGGTTTCCTTACCGTAAATCAGGGCCAAAGATTCTCTGGCAAAAGTGTCTAAAGGTTTAATTCGACCACCTTCTTGAATTGGCAGACGTTTAAGCGAAGCCAAAACATCTTCCTTCGAGTGAGCCAAGGGGGAACTCAAAATCAAAAATACCAGAAAAAACCAACACTGTTTTATCATCATATCACCTGACTGCTTTCGCCTTTTCAGTTTGTACCAGAGGCCGGAGCCTGCGCCCGTGCCGCTTTTCGTTTATTATAAAATATAAGTATCGTACCAACGACGATCAAAAACGAACCAAAATATTTAAACCAGCGACCTGGATCGGCGTTCACCGAAAAAACACTCGCCACAGGATTCCCCGTCGCCGGATCCTCTTGAAAACTCGCTTGATAAAAAGTGAGTCCTTGGTATTTCATTGGCTCATTCATCGCAATCAAATGATCACCCGAAGGATCGCCAGCCACATTCACTAAACTTTGATAACTCATGGCTCTCATGGTTCCCAAATGACGGCCAATCTCAAATTTTTTCAAATGCACATCAAACGCCAATTCAATTTTTTGATGTCCGTAAAAAACGGCGTAGGTGACTTTGGGAGTATAAAAATGCACGACATCATCAAGTGAGAGCCATTGCTTTTTCCCATTCAAGGACACTTCGATGGCTTCTGTGTTTAACTCCGTTGGACGTTCTTCAGGTTTAAACTCATAAACTTCTTCTGCACTCGGAAAATAACGAAGGAGTCTTAATTCCAACCCGACCCAGCCCGTCGCCACTTTTCCACCCTCTTCAATTTGTCCACGCAGAGTTTTGCGTTTTTGATCTTGGTAAAAAATGGCATAATTAAGTTTCACTTGGCCTGGTTTGGCTTGCAGAAAAATTTCGTTGGCACCCGTGGGCTTTGAAGGAATTTCCTCTGTGGTCAAAAAGGTCACCTTCGCTGGGCCTAAGTTTTTTTCGATTTTTGTTCGCGTTGGAGTGGCAACCATCCATTCCGTGAAATTAGCGCGATCATTCGCAATCTGAAAACGAATGGCCGGACTCGCGTCAGTGGCAGGACGAATTTTTCGCTCAGGTAAAGCGTAGGGCAAATAACGCTCAACTTGAAGCACTCCGGCCTCAGTCGAAACACGAAGAGGATTTTTTTCTGGCGATGCCAAATAAAAATCAACTTCTTGCTGAAAGACTTTGGTATAATCTTTTCCTTCCACAGAAGCATAGACCGAAAACTCGGTGTTATTCACAACCACGGAGCGACTGGACTCATTCATAGGAACACGAAGAGAACCATCCAAACCAAATTTCATTGTAAGTAAAGCTCCGAACAACAAAATGATAATTCCGATATGAGCTAAAACAAAGGGAGCATGTCGAGACTTCCACGGCCAACGATCCACCATCACTGAAGTCAAACTGATCACAAGAGCCAACATCGTCGCAAACATCCACCAACTTCGATAAACCAATTTGGTCGCGACGGTGGCATTGTATTGCGATTCAATGATGGTCCCTATTGCGATCAAAATACAAAGAAGGATGATGATAATGACCGAAAGCTTCAATGAGGCGAGAAATTTAATGATTTTTTTTTGCATGAGGTGAAAACGAATAACACAGCGTCTAATTGAGGCCAAGAATTAAATGGTCTTGAATATAAGCCAGGGCTTTTTGAAGCTTTTCCTGAATTTGCTGAATGGCACTTGAATCCGGCAAGAGTTTTTTAGTCTCTTCATTCATATAAAGAGCTCGGTTCATTTCGACCTGTACAACATGCTGACCCCGCTTTGGATCGCCATATTGTTCACTCACTCTTCCACCAAAATAAGGCCAATTATATCCCACCTTGAAGCCTGCTTTGGCATAGGCCGCGATCACTAAATCGACAAATTGTGGACAAGAGGAAAGTCCCTTGCAATCACTGACAACAATTTCGGCACGTTGTTGACCGGGATCACGGTGCTCTGAAGTGCCCAAGGAAGGCATGCTGTGCGCGTCCAATTGAAAAACAGATTTCAATGAGCTGCTGTTAAACATTCTGTACTGATTTCGAATACTTTCATGAAAAGGTTCATAAATAAGTTTGATTAATTTTTCATGCAATTCCAAAGGCATTGGAGACTTCATCAAGGCTTGTTTTTTTGTCGTGATCTGCCAATGAAATCCGCGATTATGCAGACCCGCTGCATTAAGATGCTCTTGCACAGAGGCCGCGTCCACATCTTCTGGAATTCGATTCAAGTCTGCCGCATAGCGATGCCATTCGGTTTTTATTGAGGAAATTTTAAGCATCCCTAAAGCGGGCTCATAAAGCCGATCAACGAATCGATCCACATCACACATGAGAATCTCTTCTGGCAAAGCTTTTAGCCAAGAACATTCCTCGGGAACTTTTTCGCCGGAATGAGGAATCGTTACAAAAAAAGGCACCGGATTTTGAGGCTGTGTTGAGTTCATATGCGCTCAATCTTTGACTCGCGCCGAACTACTGGTCAAGATGAAAGAATGAAAATATATACGCGCCAAGGTGATCAAGGAAAAACTCGTTTAGTCGGCGGTACGACAGTGCCTAAAAACCATCTTCGGGTCGAGGCTTATGGAACCGTGGATGAAATCAATGCCTTGCTCGGACTCATTCACAAAAAATCCACTTTGCATTCGGCGAAATTGCAGAAAATTTCAACGTCTATACTAAGGATTCAATCTGAGCTTTTTATTGTTGGCGGAGCGCTCGCTTGCGAAGACCTCACCACTCTTCATCAACTTCCCGCTCTTCAACAAAGTCATATTGATTTTTTGGAACGTGAAATCGACGAAATGACCCTCGAGCTTCCGCCACTCAAAAATTTTATTCTTCCTGGAGGCGATGAAATCGCCAGCCTTCTTCATATCGCACGAACCGTCACTCGTCGCGCCGAAAGAAATTGTGTTCATTTGATTTCCTCCTTGCCAGAGAATTTGAGCGAGCTCGATATTTATATAAAATATCTCAATCGTTTAAGTGATCATCTTTTTACTTGTGCAAGATGGTGCAATAAAACTCTGGGCCAACCGGATCAGCTCTGGAGTCGCTCGTGAATCTAGAGGTCGTCGAGCCCTCCAACATCACCCCGGCGATCAATCTTGAACTTTTGCAATTTTTTTCTCAGTTTCATACGAGCGGCTGGGTCGATTTAAAAATTGATCGGCTCAATGATTTTTTTGGTTTGTATAAAACTCAGAGCGATCAATTCAGAACCTATGTGATGCGCAATCAGCAAAGTGGTAAAATCGAAGCCTGCGCTTCTTTTATCGCCAGAGACGTCAAGTTGGGCGATGAAATTCAGAAAATTGCCTACGCCACGGATCTTCGAGTTTCATCTTCAAGGCGCGCGATTTTAGAATGGTCTCAACATTTCTTGCCGACAATGGAAGATGTTAAAACTCAAATGGGTGTTCAACATTTTTTCTCCTTTATCGATTTTACTGAAACCGCCATGACCAATATCTTTTTGCGACCTCGCAATATGCGCCGAACGCTGCCTCGGTATTATTTATATCGAAAATTTAAAGTGAACACTTTGCATGGACGATTTCCGTGGGCTCCGGCACCCATATCAAGCCTACGAATTCGCGAAGGCAACGAATCAAATCTGGATGCGCTACTTGCCTATTTATTTAAAAAATTTCGTTTTCGCCCCTTTGCTAGTGTTTGGGATGGTCAAAGTTTTGAAAAAAAAATTCGTAGACTCACAGGTTTTAATCTTTCAGATTTTCTCATCGCCTTTGATCGTCATGATCAAATTGTCGGTTGCCTCTCCACGTGGAGCCCGCAATTAGTTCAAAAATTCATCCCCTATTCTTTTGAATTGCACGCACACAATTTTCGGCAATTTTTAAAATTTGGACAACTGCTTGGGTGGTCGCATCCTCTTGCAAAACCGGTCAAATCCACAGGCAAAGAAACTCCACTGGCTTTTCGCTGGCTCACAAACCTCGCTATCGACAATGAAGATGTTTTTGAAAGTCTTTTATGGAGAGCTTACGAGCAACTCAATAAAAATGAATTTTTGGCTTACACTCACATTGAACCCGATTTTCGCACGCGTCCGCCAAAAGCGTGGATCTCGGCACAACTTCCCTACTCCATGTATTCGATCATGCCCCCGACACAAGAAATTCCCGCGTTTCTACATCCTAGCGAAGTCATGAATCCTGAGATCGAGGGAATTTTTATCTAGGGGTTAGAATATCGCAAAAAACTTATTTTACTTAAAACCCGACCTTCGTCCTTGGTCTGATAGACTTTTTACTTAAACCCTGAGGCTAGGCCTGATACGCTCCATAAAATAGTTCATCAAGGACGATGACAGCGTGAATTCATCAGTAGGACGACATTCCAAAGTAAAATCAAAAGCTCGCCTTCTTGCCGAAGGTTTGGCTCCTTATGTATTGATCGCCTTGATTGGCTACACGGTTTCTGACGTAGGAATCATGAGCATCAGAGATTTAATGTTGCCACAAAAAGCGCCACCGGCTAAGCCGCCAAAACCTGCGCAATTCAATACGAGCAACAAAGCTTCTTATCAAAGCATTATCAGTCGAAATCTTTTTAATCAAGACGGTATGATTCCTGATGCTTTGGCTTTAAAAGCAAATCCCAATGACCCCAACCGAGCCGGAGTGGAAGCTCCTCCCGTGCTCTCTCAACTTCCGCTCAATTTGATTGGGACTGTGGTTTTAACAAAACCGGAAAAATCCATTGCTAATATCGAAGTGAAATCCAAGAACATGGTCATTGCGCTGATGCCAAATCGTGAAATTGACAATATTGCGACCTTGGTGAAAGTGGAGCGCAACAAAGCCATCATTCGCAATACCAACCTAGGGCGACTGGAATACATTGAAATCAAAAACCAAAATAAATTGAGTTTTAATAATCCCGCTCCCCTGGCGGCCCCTAAAGGTCCTGGCGAAGTGAAGCAAGTGGCACCTAACAAATATATTCTTAAACGCGAGACCCTTCTTAAACACACTTCGGATTTGTCGAGTTTACTGATGCAAGCCTCAACCGTGCCACGCAGAAAAGCGAATGGCGATATTGAGTGCTATATCCTGACCTCTTTTAAGCCGGATAGCATCTTTGCTGATCTGGGGGTTAATCAAGGCGATTGCATTAAATCTGTGAATGGTGAACCCATCGACAGCCCAGCAAAAGCCATGGAAATTTACAATGCTTTTAAAACTTCTTCATCCATCAAGTTGACCGTGGAATCAGACGGTCGAGATGTGCAAAAAGATTACACCATTGAATAGGAGTCGGAAATGTCATTAAAATCCCGATCACGTGCAAAAAAGAGCTGCCAATTTTTGATGGCTCCGGTGATAGCACTGACCACTTCAATGCCCGCCTGGGCTCAATTTGAAGATGATGATTTTCCGCCGCCGCCGCTTGAAACTGGCGAACTCACTAATCCGGGCCGAGCGGCTCCTGGAGTCAATGATTCCGCTCTGGGAAAAAGCGGAGTTCCTAGTGGCCCTATCGGCGGACCTAGCGCCAGTCGCACGGGCAGTGCTCCGGCAAAACCAGCTGACAAAAAAGCGCAGATGGCTCAAGCGGCCATTGAAGACATCACTAATACTAATTTTCCTGACACTATTGAGTCCTTCGATTTTCCAAATGCAGAGATCACCGACATTGTTAAAGCCATCAGTGAATTGACGGGCAAAAACTTTATCGTTGATCCTGGCGTGCGTGGTAAAATCACCGTCATTGCGCCTTCAAAAATCACTGTAGCAGAAGCTTACAAAGCCTTTTTATCTGCTTTAGCAATCAACGGTTTTGCCGTAGTTCCTTCTGGAAAATTTTTAAAAATTCGCTCAGCTAGGAATGCCCAACGAGACGGCATTGAAACTTATTCTGGAAATTATTATCCCAATGCCGATCAAATGATCACACGCATTGTGCATCTGAAACATATTTCCGCTGAAATGGTGAACCGGGATTTACGGATTTTAACATCGAAAGATGGTGAATTGTCCCCTTACACGGCCACCAACTCATTAATTATTTCTGACTACGGTTCTAATATTGAACGGATCATGAAAATTTTAAATCAATTAGATGTTCCAGGCTTTGAAGACCAATTAGAAGTGGTACCCATTCGCTTCGCAAAATCAAAAGACATCGCAGAACTAGTGATGAAAATCGTCAATAAAGGGGATAGCAAATCATCGACCACCGGCGGATTCTCCGCCGGCGTGCCTAGATTCTCTCAGCCAATGTCGAGCTCTCCTCAAAACAAAGGCTCTGCTTATTTCATGGTATTCCCTGATGATCGAACCAATTCCTTGATCGTGGTTGGAAATGTTGCCGGCATCGCGCGCGTGCGCAAACTGGTTGCCCAACTTGATTTCCGAATCCGTGCTGAAGACAGCGGCGGAGTGCATGTTTATTATTTGAAATACGGTGACGCGGAAAAAATCGCACAAACGCTCACGGGCATTGCAAAAGATGCCTCGCCAAAACCGACCTCAGGAGGAGCTGGTCCAGGAATGCCACCACAAATCACTTCCCAGGGTGTGCAAACTCCTCAAGAAATTTTTGGTGGTGATGTGAAAATCACCGCCGACAAAGGCACCAATTCCCTCGTGGTGGTCGCCAGCAAACAAGACTACGAAGTGGTTTTAGGACTACTTGGAAAATTGGATATACCAAGCGATCAAGTTTATGTTGAAGCTATTATTATGGAGATGAGTTCAAAAGATGCTCTGAACTGGCAAGTTGGTTTTTACCAATATGCAGACAACGGAGACGGAACAACTTCAGGTCTTCATTCGGGTTTTGGTGGATTTAGCCAAGCTGATTTGACCTCGATGATGAGTCCAACCGGTGGAACTGGCGCTATTTTGGGCTTTGGTTCAGGCAATGCTCTGACCTTAAACCCAATCTCAAGTGGAAGCTCTACCACCGCCGCCGCTTCGGGAATTAAAATTCCTTCTTTGATTTCTTTCGTTAATTTTTTAAAAACCAATGCCCATGGAAATGTGCTTTCCACTCCGCAGATTTTGGCTTTGAATAATCAAGAGTCCATCATTGAAGTGGGAGACAAAGTCATCACTTCAACGACTCAAAGCACAGGCACCACCGGCGTGACCATTAAAACTCCAAACCTAGAAGATGCAAAAATCAAATTGAAAATCAAACCCTTTATCAGTCCCGCTTCGAATTCGATTCGTATGGAAGTCGAAAATTCTATCGCTCAACTCTCAGCCGCTCCCGTGCCACAAAACTTTGCTGGCGATGTTCAACCCTTAGCCACGCGATTAATTAAAACCAATATCGTAGTGCCTAATGGAGACACGGCGGTTCTTGGTGGTTTGATGAAAGACAGTGAGTCAGAAACCGTGCAAAAAGTGCCACTTTTAGGTGATATTCCAATCATTGGTTGGCTCTTCAAATCACGAACAACTTCAAAAGATAAAACAAATTTGGTGGTCTTTTTGACTCCAAAAATTATTCGTAGCCCGACCGATGCCAAAGATATCCTGAATAAAAAAGTGGATCAACGTTTAGGCTTTATTAAAGATATGGGCGGTCGTGATCCTTATGGTTATAAAATTGACGAGATCCAAGGAGTGCGAGCTGCGGCTCCGGTTAATGGCGATAAAAACACTGAGCAAAAATAGGAAAAACGAGTCACATGGCGACAATGGATGTTTTTAATATTTTGACCAAAGCGACCTCTCTTTCGCCAGAGCAGACGAAGTCTGTTCTGGCGAATCCGTCACTGATTAAAAAATATTTATCCATTGGAGAATCTCTTTCAACAAAAGAGTTTTCCACCGCGGACGAATTAGTTTCTGAACTCTGCAAAGAAATGGGCTTTGATTTTATCAAAGACATTCCCGTGAATGATATCCCAGTGGATTTGATTCGAGATTTACCGATCAATTACGCCAAAACTCACCATGTCCTCCCCTTCAAAGAAGAACAGGATCAAATCATTGCCTTAACTTCCAATCCCCTCAATGTGCGAGCGCTCGATGATTTACGGGTGATTTTCGGTAAACGCATTCGACCGCTGGTGAGCACCGCGCAGAAAATTCAAGATGCCATCAATCGGGTTTATGAAAAAAGCACGGCGAATTTAGCTGGCATGGAAGACATTGATCAAGAAGAGTACGATCTTGAAGATCCGATCATCGACTTATTAGAAGCTGGTGAGGATGATGCTCCTGTGATCAAGCTGGTCAATTCACTTCTGTTCCGAGCCGTGAAAGAAAAGGCCTCCGATATTCACGTGGAACCTTACGAAAAAGACATGTCCGTGCGTTTACGCATCGACGGTGTGCTTTTTGATATTTTCAAACCACCCAAAAAACTGCAAAATTCCATCACTAGTCGCTTGAAAGTTATGGCGAATTTGAATATCGCAGAAAAACGCTTGCCGCAAGATGGTCGAATTCCCTTAAAAGTTGGTGGTAAAGATATCGATATTCGTTTCAACACTGTTCCCACCGCCTTTGGCGAACGCATCGTGATGCGTTTGCAAGATAGATCCAATGTCGTTCTTGAATTAGAGCAACTCGGTTTTCCAGAAGAGATGCTCATTAAATTGGACGATTTAATCCATCGCTCCTATGGAATTTTAATTGTCACAGGTCCTACGGGCTCTGGTAAATCAACCACTTTATATGCGGGTCTTTCACGCATCAATGCTCCCGATATTAATATTTTGACCATCGAAGATCCTGTCGAGCAACGCCTTCATGGTTTGGGTCAAGTGCAAGTGAATTCCAAGATAGGTTTAACTTTTGCGGCTGGTCTGCGAGCCTTTCTCCGGCAAGATCCTGATGTGATCATGATCGGTGAGATTCGCGACTTAGAAACTGCTGAACTTGCAATTCAAGCTTCCCTCACCGGTCACTTGGTGCTTTCCACCATCCATGCGAATGACTCCTCAGGAGCTTTCCCTCGTATGATCGATATCGGAGCTGAACCCTTTCTGATTGCCACTTCCGTTTTAGGAGTGGTGGCGCAACGACTTTTACGAGTGCTTTGTCCTCATTGCAAAGTTAAAACAGAACCCTCAGCCTTGGAATTAAACATGCTGGGCATCACACCAGAACAAGCAAAAAGCGCCAATGTTTGTAAAGCCATGGGTTGTGATAAATGCAATCAAAAGGGTTATAGTGGCCGAACTCTGATTGGTGAACTTTTAGTCATCGACGATGATATTCGCTCTCTGATTATGCAAAGAAAAGACGGTGCTGCGATTCGTCGTTTAGCTGTGCAAAAAGGCATGAAAACCTTCCGTGATCACGGTATTTCAAAAGTTCTCGCGGGAATCACCACCATTGAAGAGCTTTTGTCGAATACTCAGCTTGATATCTGATGTTTTCCAGCTCAGACTTAATTGAATGCCAGTTTTTGAATACAAAGGTTTAATTAAAGATGGACGAAACACGAAGGGAATCATTGATTCCGATAATATTCGTGCGGCCCGAATCAAATTAAAAAAAGACGGCATTTTTGTTACCGACATCAAAGATAAAAAGCGAACTTCCGAAGGTGTCATCAAGAAAAAAATTGGTAATAATAAAGCTGTTCCCATTAAAGATTTAGCTTTGATGACCAGACAATTGGCCACCTTGCTGAAGGCCAATATTCCACTGGTGGATTCTCTAAGTGCAGTTTCGGAACAAGTTGAAAACCCCGTTCTTTCAGAGGCTCTTTCTGAGATTCGTAACTCGGTGAACGAAGGTGGAAACTTTCATAAATCTTTATCCAAATATCCAAATATTTTTAACACCATTTACATTTCTATGTGCGAAGCCGGAGAGATGTCAGGAACTTTAGATATCATCCTGATTCGTCTTGCTGAATTCACGGAGGCCGCCAATGAACTGCGAGCCAAAGTGAAAGGCGCGATGACTTATCCGATCATCATGCTCACCGTGACGATCGGTCTTTTGTTTTTTCTGTTTATTTTTGTGGTTCCAAAAATGGTTACGGTTTTTGAATCAAATCCAGACATGGTCCTCCCTTGGTATTCAGAGCTTGTGATTAACATCAGCGGTTTTATGGTGAAGTACTGGTACGTTATTGTGGGCGCTGCTTTTTTTCTTTTTCTTTTATTTTCCAATTGGAAAAAAACTCCCCGAGGAAAAACTCAGTGGGATGCTATTTCGCTGAAACTTCCTCTTTTTGGAGCGATGAATCGCTTGGTGGCCGTGGCGCGATTCACACGGACTTTAGCCACTCTGCTCACTGGTGGAGTGCCTATGTTGGCAGCACTTCAAATTGTCCGTAATGTGGTCGACAATGACATCATTGCCAAGGCTGTTGATGACGCAAGGAACAACATCAGTGAAGGGGAATCCATCGCTGGACCTTTAAAAAAATCCGGACAATTTCCTCCGATTGTGATTCACATGGTCAATATTGGAGAAAAAACTGGCGATCTAGAAAATATGCTCCTGCAAGTGGCTGACGCCTTCGATTTTCAAGTTAAAAATAAGGTCGATTCTATGACCAGTTTGATGGGGCCGGTGGTTTTAGTCATTATGGGTCTCGTCGTGGGCGTGATCGTCATGGCCATCATGGTTCCGATGTTTGAGATGACAAATCTTGCTGGTTAATTTAGAATCAAACGCTCTACACAGAGGGGATTATGCTGCAATTTAAATTAACTCAAAAAAATCCAAATCAAAAAAATAATAACTCACTCAACCAGTCCGGTATGACTTTGATGGAAATCATGATCGTGTTAGCCATCATTGGTGCTTTGATGGCCATGCTCTTGCCGCAAATTCAAGGCGCCATGAATCGCGCCAGTATGAAGGAAACCAAAATTGCGATGAGCCAAATCACGCAAGCGATCAACGGCTATCAAATCGATTGTCAAAAAATTCCAACAACTTTGGATGCTTTATCAAAACCGGATGCGGACTGTCCGAACTGGGGACCAGATCCCTATTTGAAAAAGATCCCCAAAGATGGCTGGGGTCACGACTTCACCTACGAAGTTTCCAACGGTTCTCCCTTGCTCAAGACCACCTATAAGGGAAAAGAAATTACCAATGAGGACATGAATTAATTGGGGAGAAATTCACGAGGCTTCACCCTTGTTGAAATCATGTTGGTGGTTGCAATTCTGGCCGCCATCATGGGTATCGCGGTCCCCAAACTCAAGAAAAGTAATTCTAACATCAAATCTTTTATGCGCGAACTTTCCGTTTTATCTATCGAAGTTCGTCACTATGCCCGACTAAAAAATGCCACCTATCGCATCGTTTTTAATCTCAAAGGCAAAGAGGATTCTTATTTTGTCGAGGCATCGAATCATGCGGTCATGGTAAAATCAGCGGCTCATCAAAAATTAGAAGATGAAATGAACAAGGAAGACAAACCCTCTTCTCCGTTTAGCAAAGTTGATAAGCCGCTCAAACAAGAAAGATTTCTTCCGAGCAATCTTTTTATAAAAAGTGTCGAAACCAAATCTCACGCAGAGCCCATCACTAAAGGCACCGCCTACATTTATTTTTCTCCTGAAGGCCTCGTGGATCAGTCGGTGGTCCAACTGACTGATGGCAAAGACCTGACTTGGTCCTTAGTTTTCAATCCCCTCACCGGACACGCCGATATGATTTCAAAACCAGTTACGTTACAAGAGTTAGAAATAAAATGAATAAAACTCTCACTCATAAATCTGGATTTTCCTTACTTGAAGTTTTACTAGCGATGGTTTTACTTTCAACAGCATTAGTCCTGCTCTCCGAAAGCTGGTCGGCGGCCTTTAATCGCGTAAAAAAAACTCAAGTCCGTTTTGAATTAGCTTCACTTCTCGAACGAAAAATGGACGATTATGTGCGCCAATACAAAGGAAAACCCTTGGATCAAATTCAAGAGGAAGAGTCCGACGATTTTGGAGATAATTATCCTCAATATTCTTGGAAAATGAATTCAAAAAAAATGGAGTTTCCAGATCTTGCTTCGACGCTTTCGGCTCGTGATGGCGGTGTTGACCAGATGACTCTACAAATCGTCAAGCAACTGACGGACCAACTTTCAAAATGCATCAAAGAAGTTAAAGTCACGGTGACCTATAAACATCCCAAAAAAAGTATCTCGGTATCGGCCACCACTTACTTTGTGGATTATGACAAACCCATTGGCTTGCCCGGAACGGGGCCCTAAATGCAAAAGCAGCAGGGTTTTACTCTTTTAGAATTGATGATCGCCATCACGATTTTGGCGACATTGATGCTTTTTTCCAATCAAAGCATTCAAAATGGACTTAAAGCGAAAGTAAAAATTCAAGAGCAAGTGGAAGACATGTCGTCTGTCCGCGATGCTTTGCGAGTCATGGAAAAAGATATTAACCTTGCCATGCACTATCGCGATATTGAAATGGAATTCAAACAAGCCGTGCAAAAATCAGGAAGTACCACCCCTCAATCACCGGGAGTGGCTTCTGGAACCTCTCCCGGAGCCTCCTCAGGATCGGCTGGTACCTCCGGAGCCTCATCGGGCCAAGCGCAAGCACAGCAAATGATGCAAGCTTCTCTCAATCAATGGATGGCGATGGACCCCAAACGGCGGGATCCGACCACCGATTTTATCGGGAGCAATGAAGAAGTTCACTTTGTTACAATGAATGCCCCACGACTTTCCGAAGATATTCCTCAAGCTGATTTTATTAAGGTGGGCTATTATCTTTCTGATTGTAAAAAACCTGGAGAAACCGGACACACCAGCAAATGCCTTTTGCGAAGCGCCTCCCCTCTTGTCGAAGGCGACATCACGATCAATGGACCGGCCTCTGTTTTATTAGAGAATATTTCTGAATATAAATTGCGCTACATTGGTGTTAATAAGCAAGAATGGGTCACCGACTGGAATTCAAAAATTGGCGACGCCGGAACAAAAGGTTATTTCCCTGAAACCGTGGAAATTTCTTTAGCGATCACTAAAGGTGAAGGCGATAAAAAGAAAAAAGTCTCGATGCAAATCATTGCGCCTGTTCGTTTTCCAAACAATCCCTCGCCACAAACCGCCACCACTGGCGCTGCTGGCGGAATGCCAACGCCTGGAGGGACTGGTCCATGAGGTTTTTTAAACGAAGTCATAATCAAAACTCTGAACGCGGAGTCGCCTTGATTTTAGCGATGTTCACTATCTTGTTGGTGAGCTATCTTGCCACAGAGCTCGCTTATGAAACTAACGTGGAATATTTAGTCAACTCTGCAGCCGTGAATCGCGTGAAAGCTTATTACGCGGCTCGTGCAGGCATGGAATTATCACTCTTACGCATCAAAATTTATTCTCAGGTGAATAGTCAAGTGGCCGCACAAGCCAAAGGCCTGGTGAAACAAGAGCTCCTCGACATGATTTGGAAAATGCCTTTTTCCTGGCCACCAATGACTCCAGATGGTCTCAATCAAGTGCAAAAAGAAATGATTGAAGAAAAAACCAAAGACAGTTCAATGGATGGCAATTACATGGCCACGATCTCTGACGAGGGTTCAAAAATTGATATCAATTCTTTGTGGGGGCCAAGCAAAGGCGTTCGCGATGCCACCCGCGAACAACTGCTTCGTATTTTTGAAAATAAAAATCGAGATGATGAAAAATGGGCTCGCTCTCATCAAGACCTAAGTCCCGGAGATTTAGTGGATGCTATTCAAGATTGGGTCACTCCGAGCAATCAAAGCGCCAAGGGTGGAGATAAAGCTTCAAAATTTTCTAGTTTGGGAGAATATTTTCCTCCGAATCGTGGTTTTCGAACGGTGGATGAAATTCGATTAGTACCAGGTATGACTGAAGAAGCTTTTGAACTCATTCGAGATCAAGTCACGGTTTTCGGAATGAAAGGAATCAATCCAAACAATGCTTCAAAAGATGTTTTGATGGCCTTGGACGCCTCGATCACCAGTAAAGTCGCTGATGAAATCATCAAACGCAGAGAAGAAGCGAATGCCGGTGGGCCCTTTAAAGATCCAAATGATTTCTGGAGTTTCGTGAGTTCTCAAGGTGTAAGAATCGATTCAAACAAACAAAAAATGATTCCCATTCTTACTGACACTGTTTACAATTTTAGAATCACTTCGACGGGCTCTTACAAAAACACCACCAGCGAAATCGTTGCGGTCGTCTTTGATGTCGCCAAATCCGCCTCACAGAGCTACACTTTATTAAAAACAGAAGTGAGTTCCTCAATTCCCGGCGGTGGAAGTTCTTCTGGTGCGGGAACTTCACAACCGAATTCCAAAAATAGCAATAATTCTGCTTCCAAAGGCCCTCCACGAATTGTATATTGGTACGAGAGATAGCGCTAAACAAGGATGTTTGCCTAATGAAGTCAGTCGGAATTGATATCGGTTCAGCTAGCATCAAAGTGGCTGAGGTTAATCTTACCAATAAGGGATTAGTTGTTAGCCAGTACAATGAATTTGCGCTTGGCCAAAACCCTGGCTTTGATCCCAATATTGAAATTATTGAATTTTTACGTTCAGTCTCCATCCAATACAATCCAGAGCAAACTCGAATTGTGGTCGGCTTGCGCCAGGAAATGGTGGCCGTACGAAATAAGATTTTTCCTTTTTCCGATCGAATCAAAATTTTAAAAAGCCTTCCCTTTGAACTTGAGGAAGACATTCCTTTTTCTCCTGAAAATGCTATCTATGATGCTAAGATCGTCAAAGTCCTGGGCCACTCCGCAGAGGTCCTCGCCTGCGCCGCCCCCAAATTGCGCATCACTGAGTTGATGGCAAAAATGCAAGATGCCAACATCGACATCTCTCTTCTTTCTTGCGAGGGATTAGCTCTGGCGAATTGCTGGGAAAAATGGAATGAAGCGCCCGCCTCGATTAGCAATGCGCCCTTGCAACTCGAGGGCGAAGATCGTCCAGAACGTCATATGCGAATTCTTCTCGACATTGGACACACTCGCACTTTGGTTTGCGCCTTCGAAGACAATCACTTGATTGGGCTTCGCTCCATTCTCTGGGGTGGGAAAAACTTAGCCGAAACTCTGATGCGAAAATATGAGTTGCCTTATGTGGAAGCGCTCAATGTTTTACAAACAAAATCTTTTGTGCTCTTGAATCAGGAAAATTCCTCTTATGATCAAATTGTTTTCTCACAAACGATCACTGAGGGTTTAAATGAACTTGCCCGCGATGTGCAGATGACTCTGCTCGAATTTCAAAGTGAGTTCAATGGAAAAGTCATGGGAGTTTCTCTCACCGGAGGAATTTCTCTCATTCAAAACTTAAATGCTTACATGACTCAAATATTAGAAGTGCCAGTCAATCCCGTGCAAATTCTGAATGGGAATTTCACGGTGGGTTTTGAAGTCACTCCTCATATCGATTCAACTTGCGGAGTGGCTTTAGGACTTGCCATCGAAGGTTTAAAAAAACCTCGTAATCCCGCTTTAAACTTTCTCAAAAATGAATTCCAGAAACAAAATCTTAGATACCAAAAACTTTGGGAAAACTGGGGTCGCTTTGCCAAATTAGCCGTTGTCGCTTTTGTCGCCTTCACCGCGTATTCAGTTATTCGCGATCAAGTGGCTTTAGCTTTGGTTGAAAAATCCACCGAAGCTCTGAAAAACCAAGCCAAGGCGGTCGCAAAATTACCCTCGAAGCAATCCAATGAAACTGGAGTAAAAAAATTCATCAAAGAACAACGATTGCGCACTCAAGATATTAAAGCCATCCAAAATTTAGCCAAAATGAACTCCGCCCTAGATGTTCTTCGCAAGATCAGCGATGTCGCCCCCGGAAAAACTAACAGCAGCGTTTTAGTCCGACGACTCAATATTCAAAATCAACATGTGGAAATCGAAGGTTCGGTCGGCCGCGCGCAAGAATTGACTGTTCTTCAGGCTTCGCTGACCAGCTTATCGATCACTGGAAAATTAGAAATCCTGAAGTCCACCGTGCAAAGTCCAGGAAGAGTTCCCTTCGCTTTTAGTCTCAACGTGGACCGGGGAATCAGTGGCACAACAGAAAAAGTGAAAAAATAATATGGCGAATTTTGAAGACCTTAAGGAACGCATAAAATCTGAAGTGAGCCGTGTGGTTGAGCGAATTCAAGAAAGTTCGACCTTCAACCAAGTTCGTGATCGTTTTGAAAATCTAAGCCCGATCATTCAAAAACTGATCATCGTCGGTATCGCTTTTGCTCTCCTTGGTCTCCTGATTTCCTATCCACTGACCTCTTATTTCAGTAGCTCTGAGTCCATTGCGACTTATGAAAATCAGCGGGACCTCATTCGTGATCTTTTTAAAATTCAGCAAGATGCGCAAAACTCCACGGGCATGAACCCCGCGCCGCCCGCAGAGTCTTTAAAAGCTCAAATTGAAGATGAATTCACCAAAGCCATGCTTTTACCAGAACAAATTAGCAGCGTGTCTATTGCTGAAATTCCAAAGACGCTTCCGAAGGATCATATTGAGAACTCGCTGCAAGTGATTCTTAAAAAACTTAACTTACGACAAGTGGTGGATTTAGGACATCAAATGTCGAGCCTTCATCCCGCACTCAAAATGGTTGATTTATCCATGGAAGCCAATGCTCAAGATTCTCGCTACTACGATGTTATTTACAAATTCGTCACTTTAAAAATTCCTGTATACGTACCGCCTCCTCCCGAAGAAGACACTGGCGGAAAAGCAAAAAAAGGAATTAAGCCGAAGTCTAAAGAGCCTAAAGGAAGTGACGAATGAAGTTCATCTTCAAGTTCTTTGCGCTATTGAAAAAAAATCTCTCTTTGATTTTTGTTTTTATTATCTCTGTCATCGGTTGGGCTTTTTTTATCTTTCCTTTCGGAGATCTTTCGGATCTCGTTGGAACAAAAGTCGCCGCCTTCACTCAAAATCAGTTTTTTTTACAATTTTCCAATATTCAACTCTCAGTTTTCCCTCCTGGAATTAAATTCCACGACATGAGTGTCGACACCACTATGACAGGCACTATTGATGCCAAAGAGCTGACGATCTCGCCCTCTCCCGCAAGTCTTTTTTCTAAAGTGCCCGCTGGAAATATTTCCGCTCGTGGGCTTTTTCGTGGTGATGTTGATATCAGCCTTAAACCCGGCACCAAATCAGACACTGGCATTGAACGACAAAAAATCGAAATTCACGCGGTTCATCTTAGCCTCCAGGATTTACGCGAGCTTGGACAAATACCGCTGACCATGAAGGGGCAATTGAATGTGGATGGCTCCGTCCTGACTGATTTGGCTCTCGCCGAACAACCCGAAGCTGACCTTTTGATCAAAGCGGAAAAATTCGAATTCCCCTCTCAAACGGTGAACACCATGATGGGCCCGATTAATTTACCAGATTTAAAGGTGAGCGCTCTTGAACTCAAAGGGCATTTGTCCGCAGGAAAATTAGTGATTGAGGAAGGTAATATTGGACGAGAAAACGATGAACTTCGTGGAACCATCAAGGGAAATTTAGCTCTGAATATTCTTAATCAAGGTGGCATCCAAACTCAGATGGGCGCTTATTCTTTTGATGTTGACCTGACCATCAAATCAACTTTAGAAGATCGCTTAAGCTTATTTCTTGTTGCTATTAGTCAATTCAAGAGCAGTGTTGGAGATTCCAGTCGATACAAATTTAAAGTCACGGGTTTGAATGCCTTCACACCCCCTTCCATGAGCGCTTTACATTAACCTCAAGCAAGAGCATAAGTGCGGCGCATTATTCCTAATTTCGGACAGTGGACTCACTTCTTCATAGAAATTCAAATATTTAAGCCTGGCGCCGGGTTAGCAGCCTCCCTCGCTGTGATTAGAGCTTAAACAAAACTTTTTATAACAATGGATTTAGGTTGAAAGTTAAGCCTAGACCATGTTGATTACCACTAAGACTCACGAGGAGTTCGTGGGCGGAAAAGGAGATATTATGTCAGGAGTAAATAAAGTCATCATCGTTGGTCGTTTGGGTGCTGATCCAGAATTGAAAAGCGTCGGTAACGGGCAAAATGTGGCTCGATTGAGCATTGCTACAAGTGAAAACTGGACCGGTAAAGATGGTCAAAAGCAAGAGCGCACCGAGTGGCATCGCGTGGTGGTATGGGGACGTCAGGCTGAAAACTGTGCCAAACATCTTTCAAAAGGTCGCCAAGTGTTTGTAGAAGGTCGTCTACAAACTCGTAGTTGGGAAGATCAACAAGGACAAAAACGTTATGCAACTGAGATCGTTGCTAACAATGTTCAGTTCTTAGGTGGCGGAGCAGAACGTGGCTCTACGACGGAAAGAACAACTGGCGCTGATAATTCTTATCAGGATTTTGGACCAGAGCCTCAGTTTGATGCTGCGGACGAAATTCCGTTCTAGATTTTTAAAAACTTATCAAATTTTAAAGTTTACTAAATAAAAAAAGCCCTACGAGACCCGTAGGGCTTTTTTTAAAACTTTCTTTTTTTTCAACTACGCCTTAACATAGAAGTGAATGAAAACAGCTTATCCTCGCAAGCTTAATTTTTTTCTTTTTCCCTCACTCCTGGTTTTCCTAACCTCCTGTCAGGTGTATCGCAATAACGGACGTAACTTGTTTGAAAGTGCTGCGCCAACACCGACAAACAGTGTGGGCTCGCCGACCTTTCCCGTTTTAGGTCAAAAAAAACCAGAAACAAATTGCTGGACTCAACCCAAAGATGAGCCCTTGTGGTTTGCAGAATCCGGAAAAACTTATCAAGTTCATTTCATTGAAGAACAAGGCTCGAATCAAATTTTAGAAGTGTGTTCCAGTGATGAGAACGACTAGCTCAAGTTTACTTCTATAAATTGTGACCGATACCGCAAAAAGTTAAGTTCAGCGCCTCAGGACGATTTAACCTGCGCTTTAAGAAAAGCTCGGGCCTGCTCTAAATTTGAAATTTTGGACTCTAGTTGTGCCCAATAACAGAGACGCAAAATCCGACCAATTTCGGGCCCTTGAATTTCCTTGGGTAGATCTTTGGCTTTCAAAATAGCCTCCGGCTTTTGGCCTTTGAATTTTAAAAATTGATTTTTCACTAAGATTGTTTTTTTCTCGTCCAAGATTTTTTGCTGTGCGTAGATATTTAATGCCAATAATTGATTTTGATCAAAACAAATTTCCACCAGTTCACCTAAGGATTTCTTCTCGAAAGTTTTTGTTTGGCCACGCCAAAACAACATCTTTAGAAGATTTTGTTTTTCCTGGTTAGAAAATTTCCATTCACTCAGAACTTTTTCAAATTCGGAGGCTAAAGCCGGAGTCCAAATCACGTTCCAAAAAATAAACCAATTAAGCAAAATGCTTTTTTCTTTAAAAAGGCGGCCATCATCCACCAAAGAAAGATTTTTCCTTTGCTTTTGCCACACTTCCTGCCAAAGCGGCAAATTGAACGGCTGAGCAGGAAATAAAATTTCAGAAAAACCCAAAGCCTGAAATTCTTGAAGGCCGCGAATTTGATTTTGACTCAATAAAAGTTTTTGAACTTCGGCATGAATTCGTTCTCGACTGACCGTCATGATTTGTCGAACATTTTCGACAATGGCTTGACGAGTGGCACTCTCTAATTCAAAAGCCAGCTGTCCAACAAAACGGACAGCGCGAAGCATGCGGAGGTGATCCTCCCTAAAACGCTTTGCGGGCTCACCCACGGCACGAAGAAGCCTTTGATTCAAGTCGGTCACACCCTCGACGTAATCCAAAACTTGGTCATTGGCTAAATCGTAAAAAAGCGCATTGATTGTAAAATCTCGGCGTTCGGCATCCATTTCTGGACTGGAAAACTCAACAGCGGCGGGTCTGCGACCATCTTCGTAGATTCCATCAGAGCGAAAAGTCGTTACCTCGACCTCAATGCCGGCCTCGATGACGATGATCACGCCGTAAGCCTTTCCGACGGAAACGGTTTTTTCAAAAAGTCCGATGATTTGGTCGGGAGTCGCATTCGTCGCTAAATCAAAATCATTGGGCGTTAAACCTAAAAGCCCATCCCGAACGCAGCCTCCTGCCAAAAATACTTGATACCCCTGAGAATGAATTTTCTGATAAATTTCAAAAACTGTTAGAAAATCGGGGTGTGATTTCATCGCTTTCATTTCCTCAGATTACTTGATAAAAGAGCGAATGGGAATGACAACAATTACTGAAATTCTAAAATCCCAAGGTGTTTTTCAATATGGAGTGACCGCCTTGCAACGTCCCCTCAGTCTGGATATCTATCGGAATTGGCTTGAGGAAGGTAAACATGCTGAAATGCAATACCTCAAAGAACATTTGGCGCTGAAAGCCGAGCCTGAAAGACTCGCAGAACACTTGAATGAAAAACAGATAAAAAAACTCAAAACTGCTTTGGTGATCGCACAAGATTACTTTCCTCATCCTCACTCCCAAAAAATTTTCAAGCAACTCCCTCTTGCACTTTATGCTCAAGGTGAAGACTATCATTTTTGGTTCAAAGAAAAGCTCGATAAAATCGCAGAAAACTTGAAAGAGCATTTCCCTGAGGAGAACTTTCTTGTTTTCACAGATTCTGGACCCATTTTAGAAAGAGATTTGGCAGCGCAAGCAGGAATTGGCTGGGTGGGAAAAAACACTTGTCTCATTCACCCCAAAAAAGGAAGTTTGTTTTTTATTGGTGAAATTTTAACGAGCTTAGATTTACCGACAAACTCTAAGCCAATTCCAGACTTTTGCGGAAACTGCACCCGTTGCCTGGAAGCGTGTCCCACTCAAGCGATCACTAAAGCCAAAGAAGTTGATGCCAGGCTTTGCATTTCTTATTGGACAATCGAGTCTCGACAGATTGCACCTGAAAATCTTCGCAAAAAATTTCAAGATTGTTTTTTTGGCTGCGATATCTGCCAAACCCTTTGTCCCTGGAATGAAAAGATTTTTAAGTTTTCAAAAAATATCGAAATTTTATCGAAAACTAATGTTCACAATAAGACTGAAACTTCGAATGAACAGGATTTGATCGAAGATCTTCGTTTTTTACTCACGGCCTCTGGCAAGCAAATTGAAAAACGTATCTTTGGCACCGCCTTAAAAAGAGCCGGCCCCTTTGGACTTCGTCGAAATGCTCTCATATTTATCGCGAATAAAAAACTATCTCGTCTTAAACCTGAAGTTGAAAAATGGTCCAAGGATCCTAAACTTGGAGAACTCGCTAACTGGACCTTACAAGAAATTAGCACAGAAAAGATCTAACTAAAATTTCGTTTAACTAAGACCTAACTTCGCCAAAAGCGAATCAATTTCATCCTGATTCATCTTTGGTTGTCTTTTCACAGCGACGGACTCGCGGTATTCAGCAGAAAATTTACTCGAGACCCATTTCAAACGCTCAATCAAAGTTTTGGAAATGACGTCTTTGGCATTGATGGGTTGATCGCTCTCTAACATATTCAGCATTTCTTCAAGAATTTCTGTCGCATCCATCAGGAGCGCCACACAAACCGAGTAAAATCCTTCGTTATTTTTAATCTGTGAAGCCTTATAGCCTACGGCCTTACAAATTCCAGCGTAATCACCGATTTTTTCGATGGTGGGATGACCTCCCTCCATCGTCATTGCCAGGGTTTTTGCACCCCCCAAAATACGATCCACCATCTGGCCGTAAGTCTCAAGATGAGAGCTATACTTACCACCGCCTTCGGCATGCTCTAGAGCCTCATTGAGATCAACAAGGATATTCTTGGACTCTGTGATAAAATCCTCTACAATTGGATCATTAGCTATACTCATAATAGGATCAGGTTACCAGCAACCTCCCCTTTTATGACAAACTATTTTTTTCTTACGATGAGCGGCAGACCTCTGAAAGTGAGCAAACTCATGAGTCACGTTCCGATACGCGTTAGTACCCTTAGAGGTGATCAGCCCATTGAGTTTGATGCTTATGTAAAGATCAATGACAAACATATTTTATTCCTGCGCCGTGGAGATAGCTTTGAAGGAGCTCGCCTCAGCCGACTCAAAGAAAAAAAACTCAAAAAAATGTTCATTCTGCAAGATGATGAACATAATTATCGCAAATACCTCGAACGAAATATCGAAAATGCCTTCGATCCAAAATCTGGTAAACCCATAGAGACCAGAACAGAAATTGTTCAAGGTGCCACTCAAGCCCGAGCCGAAGACGTCCTAGAAAATGCCGATAACGTCGATGTGTATAATGATGCCAAAGCCGGTGCTTCAAAGTTTGTTGAGTTTCTCAATCGGGAGAATCAAGCTCTCCATCAAATTTTAACTATGGAGAATTTAGATCAAAATATTGCTCAACATGGCGTGACGGTCTCTTCTCTTGCCATTACGCTCGCTTCAAGGCTTGGACTCAAAGATTCAAAACAAAATCAGTTATTGTCCTTAGGCGCCCTTCTTCACGATTATGAACATTTCCATCAACCCTTAAACATAGCGCGTCCTTTGGATCAATTCACTCCGGAGGAATTAGAACTCTATAAACAGCATCCCATCAATGGCAGCCGTCGTCTGCAGGACAAGAAGCACTTTGATCAAAGTGTTCTTAAAATCATTGCTCAACATGAAGAGTTCATCGACGGCAAGGGCTTTCCACAGGGTTTACCGGAAAATAAATTAGACATTTTATCTATCATTGTCGCTTCGGCGAATAAATTGGATCGCCTACTCAGTTTTGAAAAAGTACCGCGAAGCGAAATCCCAAAACAACTCATGATGAGATACACCGGCTGTCATCCGCTGGAGCATTTACAAATCTTGAGCGAGATCATCAAGGGCTAGGATGAGTTTTCAAAAGTCGAGAAGCTCTCTTGTGATTTAACGCCACTCACTGGCTCGACTCTGTTTTTCTTGAAGAAACTTTGGTTAGTCAGCTAACCAAAGTTGAAGTCACGGCAATAAATTTTAAATGAAATTTGAGTGCCTTCGCGAATTATTCATCAAAACCTAGCGCAGCGAAAGAATTTCTTTACCACGAAATCGATGAGCATAATAAATTGCAATCACCAAACGAAGAAGTGAACCATAAATGAAAATAGAGGTATAGGCTTTCAGGCTCTCATTCAACGAATGAAGAACTTGCGCTCCGATGAGACTTCCTAAAATCGTCGCTGAGGCATTAAAAAAATTATAAAAGGTCAAAATTGGAATTTTTTCCGAATGCTTGATTTGCTGAAAAAAAATCACAGTGAGCGCCACTTCGAAAAGACCCCAAAAAGCACCACTCACCGTTTGAACTAAAATCACAAACCAGAAATGATCTGAAACACCCCAGAGCGCAGGAAGGGGCGAAATGCCAATAGCTCCGATAAATAAAACAGTGCGAGCATTCCAGCGCCTGATCAATTGAGAGGTGAAACTTAAAGTTACAATTTTGGCCAAGAACAAAGAGGCCAGTGCCACCATGTATTGAAAATAATCCAAATGCAATTTAGCGAGAAAAAAAGGCGATACAAAAGGACTCGTGATCATGATTGCGACATAGAACAAAAATAAAAATCCAAAAAAATCTATATAAGATCTTTGTTGAAACAGTCGTCGGACCACCACTCGCAGCGAAATTCCTTGGCTGGAGTGAGTCCAGTGGGACTCATATTTTTTTGCAGAAAGAATTAATCCAGAAGAAGCGCGACTAATAAATGCAATCGCAAACAAAACCGAAAAAACACTCGTGAAGGGTCCAACGGAAATTTTATTTTGAAGAGCCAAACCTCCGCCCACCAGGCCCAAAAGAATTCCCATCTGAGAAATTCGAGTACGACGGGAAAAATAATCGGCACTTTGCGTGTCTGCGACCAATTGCCCCATCCAAAAATTCCAAGTCGGACCCGCCGCAAAACCTGCACCCCAATAGACCGTAGCAATTAAAAACAGCACAAGAAAATTGGAGGTGCCGTAAAGGCTAAAATAAATCAGTGGCAAAAAGGAAAGCGCCTGAATAACAGCACAAGAAACGACATATTTTTTGATTGAGCCCACTCGTCGAACCACAAAAGGTGTAACAAGTTGAACCAAGGCCGCAACGAGAAGCGGAACTGACGAAAATAGTCCAGCGAGGGTTTCTCCCATTCCGGCAGAAAGAGCAAAGGCCGGAAGATAAGATTCTCCGGCCCCAACCATGATACTGAAAAAAAAGACGTCAAATAGACTTAATCTAAGAGAACGGCGGGACATGACCTGCCCTCTTTTTCACTTAAAAAGTAGCGATCAATTGTGCGATCAAAAGGCTCACGACTGACATCACTTTAATTAAAATCGCGACCCCAGGACCAGAAGTGTCTTTGAAGGGATCACCAACGGTGTCACCGATGACTGCGGCCTTATGAACTTCAGAGCCTTTTTTGTGACCAGGAAGTCCGCCCTTTTCGATGAATTTTTTAGCATTATCCCAAGCTCCACCAGCATTTGCCATGAAGAGTGCCATTGACGCTCCCACCGCAAGCGCTCCCGCGAGCATCCCAGCCAAAGCCTGTGGTCCTAAAATAAAACCAACAAACACTGGAGCTAAAACCGCAATCAAACCAGGAATGATCATTTCCACTAAAGCCGCTTGAGTCGCAATATCGACGATGATTTTCGGTTGTGGTTCTGCTTTTAATTCCATCAAACCAGGAATTTCAGCAAACTGTCGTTTAATTTCACCCACGATTTTTTGGGCTGCATTCCCTACCGCAATCATGGTTGTTGAACCCACCAAATAAGGTAAAATTGAACCGATCAAAAGACCGATCAAAACACCTGAAGAAGTCAGATCCAAAGACATTTTCGCTAAACCCTTGAGCTCCCGAATATGATTCACTTCCATATTAAAAGCGGAAAACAGTGCGAGCACTGTTAGCACCGCAGAGCCTATTGCAAAGCCTTTACCGATGGCTGCCGTCGTATTTCCTACGGCATCCAACTCGTCTGTGATATCCCGAACTTCTTTTCCAAGACCAGACATCTCAGAAATTCCTCCAGCGTTATCTGCAATTGGACCATAAGCATCCACGGTCATCACAACCGCGGTTCCTGCCAACATACCCACTGCAGAAATCGCAATACCATACAAACCAAGGAAATGGTCTGCGATGTAGGCCGCCAAAATAACGATCGCCAGAGGAAGAGCCACAGACTCCATCCCTACCGCCAAACCACGAATCACACCTGTTGCCGCTCCGCCTTGAAGATTGGCTTCCGCCACTTGGCGAATAGGTTTCCATGCCGTGTAATACTCTGTGACTAGACCGATGAGCGCGCCACCAAAAGCTCCTGCCGCTAAAGCAATGGTCACCGCTTGTGTGACATTAAAGAGCGGAAGAATCATCGCGGCACCAATGGTTAAAATCACTGGAGGAACCATCAAAGCGCTACGCAAAACCGTGGCCGGTTTCACTTGGCGAAAAGCTCGCGCGGCAAAGATAACTACAATTGAAATCGCTAAACCAAAACCAGAAAGCAGCAAGGGAAGAAAAATACCTGTCCACTGAACAATTTTTTCAGGAGTGCCATCGGTCATTAATTGTTTGAGCTGAGCTGGTTGCACGGTCAGTGCAATGGCCATCGCAGCAACAATTGCCGCCACCATGGACTCATAAATATCCGCACCCATTCCCGCCACGTCGCCGACATTGTCGCCCACGTTGTCCGCGATAACACCGGGATTGCGAGGATCATCTTCCGGAATTCCTTGCACCACTTTACCTGCGATATCCGCACCAACATCAGCGGCCTTCGTATAAATACCGCCACCGATACGAGCAAAAAGCGCGATCGAACTTGCTCCCACGGCAAAAGAGTGCAGAACCGTGCCGACATTCTCACTGTCACGGAATAAAAGATAAATCGTCATGAGGCCGATCAAACCAAGGCCTGCGACTGCAAGTCCCATCACCGCGCCACCATCGAGGGCCACTAAAAGAGCGGCTCCCTTAGAGCCTGTTGCTGCGGCTTGCGTGGTACGAACGTTCGCGTAAGTCGCTGCCTTCATACCAAAAAAACCTGCAAGTAAACTTAAGAAAGCTCCTAGTAAAAAACTCCCTGCCGCAATTGGCCCTAGAGTGAGTGCTAAGGCAATTCCCACCACCACGGCGTAAATTGTAAGAACTTTGTATTCACGAACGAGGAAAGCTAATGCTCCTTCACGAATATAGTTCGCAATGCGGTTCATGGTTTCATTGCCCGCTGGCTGGGCTTTCACTCGAAAATAAAATCCGAGAGCGATCAACAAGCCGATTATACCGGCAAGAAAGGGGGTTAATAAGAAGGATTCCATAGTCATCGATGATTCTCCTTTGGCTGAAGACTTTCTTAAAATTAAGCTCTCTATGTGTACGAAATGACAAAAGCTCATGTCAAAACATGAGCTTTCAAACGCACCTCAGCATTCTTGATAAAAGAGTCTCTTGAATCAGCTTGTGCTAGTGATTCACACCCTCTGTCGCACTTCGATGACTCGGAACCTGTTGAGACCCCGGAGCTGGCACCTGACCTGCTGGAAAAATAGGCGATGTTGGAATTGGAACTACCAAAATACTGGAATCATCTTCTTTTGTACCTGCAACGAATGCTGCTTTCGTCACTGATTTTTCTTTGGTGATTTTTTGAGTCGGCTCTTTAGGAATTCTTGAGTCCACCGCCGGATGATGGTTAGAGCCAAACAATTTATTCTCTCGCTGATCCCAAATTTCTTTGTAATGAACTTTAAAATCAGCGGTGTCATTTTTCCAAATGGTGCCAGGTATATGAAGGACCATTCCGTCTTTCAAACTTTCGGTGCCAGTCAAATGATTGGCTTCAACGATTTTTTTGTATTCAGTTCCTTTGCCATAATAAACATTAGACAAGAACCAAAGGGTCTCTCCCTGATGAAAACGATGCTCTGTCATCGTCTTCGTCACAGGAAGTTCGCCGGCTTGCGCTAAAGAAATTTGAAAACTTCCAATCAAAAGAAAAATAAAAAATCTCATACAACCCCCAGGGAACTATCGGTGAAATTTGAGAAAAGATTGACGAAACTTTGGTGCCAATTATATTTTCATGAATGATCTTCTTCGATTTAAAAAAATTCCAAAATTGAGATTTTCTATTCAAAAAAGTATTTATTTGAGTCATTCACCAGCGGCGCTCATTCTTTACAAGTCATATAAAGTCAGCTCATCTATCCTATAGAAAGAGGAAGTTTTCATTTTTATGACGAACAAATTAGCATGCAGACACCGGAGCCGACGCCCTGAACGCAGCCGAGATGTATTCCCATTATTTAAATTTTGCTGGGCACACCTGGGAAGGAACTGAGTAAACATGGTTCTTTGTGTGCGAAGATTTTAAGCACGATTCATCCACTCCCTAGTTGCGAAAAAATATCCTTAAGGATACTGTCACGCGATGTCGCATCAAGCTCACTGGCTTTATTTAGATCTGAATTCATTTTTTTCCTCTTGTGAGCAACAAGAAAACCCAGAGCTTCGCCATTCACCCTTAGCTATTGTTCCGATGCTGGCGGACTCCACTTTTTGCATTGCTGCTAGCTATTCCGCCAAAGCTTTTGGAGTTAAGACGGGCGTTCGTGTGGGTGATGCAAAAAAAATGTGTCCAGGCATTAAATTTATGGTGGCAAGACATGATGTCTATGTTCGCTATCATCATCGAGTCATTGAAGCCGTGGAATCCTGTGTTCCTGTTCATTCGGTTTGTTCGATTGATGAAGTGGCTTGTGAACTCACAGGCTCTCAGAAGGACCTCACCAAGGCACGCGCGCTGGCGCTAAAAATTAAACTGGCATTGCGAGAGCAAGTCGGCGCATACATGACGGCGTCCATTGGTATCGGGCCCAATGCGCTTTTAGCAAAAATGGCCTCTGATATGCAAAAGCCCGATGGCCTCACCGTGATCACAGCTTCTGAGTTACCTCAGCGATTGCATGAGCTAAAACTGCAGGACATTCCAGGTGTGGGACGAAAAATGGAGGTGCGCATTCAGGCTCAAGGGGTTCACTCTGTCGAAGCTCTCTTGAAATTAAATGAATCCCAGATGAGAGGCCTTTGGGGGGGCATTCTAGGAGCCAGAATGTATCGCCTACTTCGCGGTGAAGATCTTTCAACGCCCGCGTATTTTCACGGGAGCAACACCCCTCAATCCATCGGACATGAACACGTGCTCCCTCCAGTGCAAAGAAATTTGAATGATTCGCTGGGTGTGGCGCAACGACTTCTTGTGAAAGTCGCCGTGAGACTTCGCCAAGCTCGGATGATGGCTCGGTCCATGAAGCTTCTGATAAAAACTCTGGATGGCTTAAACCATGAGCGACGAATTTCTTTCGATGAAACTCAAGACACTAGTTTTCTTATGCGGGAGCTTAAAAAAATACATTCTGAACTTGCCATCAAAAAACCCTTAAAAATTGGCGTGACGCTCGGAAATTTTATCCCAGAAAATGAGCACCAACTTTCCCTTTTTAACGACGAAAAGAAAAATAAGATATTTCAAGTCGTTGATTCGCTGAATTCCAAGTATGGAAGGGACACTGTTTACTTGGGAGCACAGCATGATTTTAGAACTTCCGCTCCCACCAGAATTGCCTTCAGTCGAATTCCAGGCCTTGATGAAGTGTAAAGAAATTTCTTGACCAAAAAAAATAGATAATTGACAAGTTCAACTCCGGCGATACACTAGATCCATGATTCACTGGTCAGTTGATCCCATTTTACTAAGTTTTGGTCCCTTACAAGTTCGCTGGTATGGCCTTTTATTTTTGACAGGCTTTTGGCTTGGTCTTTATTTTATGCAACGAGCTTGTGTCTACGAAAACAAAGAACCCATGAAAATGGATTCGCTTTTGATTTATGTGATTGCAGGGACAACGATCGGCGCCCGAGTGGCTCACTGTCTTTTTTACGAGTGGGATTATTACAGTCATAATATTCTTGAAATTTTAATGATTTGGAAAGGTGGTCTGGCTTCTCACGGTGGTGGAGCTGGCGTCATCATTGCCCTTTATCTTTTTTCTCGAAAAAATCCAGAATTTAGTTTTTCCTGGCTTTGCGATCGAGCCGCGGTTCCGCTCATATTTACAGGAGCCCTTATTCGCATTGGAAATTTGATGAATTCAGAAATCATCGGACGCCCGACCAATCTTCCTTGGTCTTTTGTTTTTGAAAGAATCGACCGAGTTCCTCGTCATCCCACGCAGATTTATGAAAGCCTGTGGTACCTGGCAACTTGGCTCGGGGGCTTGTATTTTTATCGTCGCTACAAACACAATCCACCGATGGGCCTTTTATTTGGTTGGACCGTCGCCGCTATTTTTACAGGAAGAATACTCATCGAATTCCTCAAAGAAAATCAAGAAGACTTTGAGGCTGGCTGGCTCCTCAACATGGGTCAATTATTGTCGATTCCTTGGCTGCTGATGGGACTCTTTTTCTTTATCCGAGCTCTTCGAAAAAAATGAAATCAGCTTTTTTTATTCGTCCGCTCACTCTCAACGATTTACCAAACGTAAAAAAGTTCACTGATCGAGCCATCGGCAAAGGCTATTTTTCACTCGACGAACTAGAACAAATTTTTAAAAAGTCTCTTTATCATCAAAGTAAAAAAGATGAAAAAATGATGACTTTGGTTTTAGCTAAGGGGAAAAAAATTTATGGCGTGCGGATCACCTATCCTCCAGGGCAATGGAGTCACGGAAAAGGCCGAGAACTCACTCCTGAAAAATGGCCTCATCTGCTAACTAAAACTGCTTATTTTCAAAGTCTCTTTATCGATCCAGACCTGACCACCCAAGGCTGGGGAACAAAGATGTCTTTACAGTCCATTGAAGAGCTTAAAAAAATTAAAGCCCAAGGCATCGCCTGCCACAGTTGGAAGGATTCTCCTCAAGATTCCAGTGGTCGCTATTTACGCTCTCTGGGTTTTAAACGAATTGCCACGCACCTTCATTACTGGAAAGAAGTTGATTACGCTTGCACTCGCTGTGGCAAACCTTGCCTTTGTACAGCGGAAGAAATGTATTTGGATCTTTTTAAGAAAGGTTCCTGATGAGCACGTCTTACTGGCTTGATCGAACAAAAAAAATCGGCAAAAAAAACTATGACGTGATTGTGGTCGGGGCAGGAATTTCAGGCCTTTCCACCGTTTATTGGCTCAATCAAGAAGATCCCAATCTCAAAATTGCGCTCGTGGAAAAACAGCGCGTGGGTTTTGGAGCCTCAGGACGCAATGCGGGCTTTATCACTTGCGGCTCCGTGGAACATTTTAATCGAATGATTTCCAAGCACGGCAAACAAGAAGCCATCGAAATTTGGAAATTTGCTGAAACCAATCTTCAGCTTTTAAAAGAACACATCATTCAAGACCAAGGAAATCAAATCGAGTTTCGTGAGCGGGGCTGCTACTCTTTAGCTTCGCAAGATTCCGAATTTACCGAACTAAAAAAAGTCGCTCAAATTATGAATGAGCTTGGAATCGCCACGGAAACTTATGAAAGTGAGCGGCTACAAAAATGTGTCGGTGCGAATAATTTTGTTGGTGGCATCAAATATTTGGCGGATGCCGAAACGAATCCTATTGCGCTTTTAAATTTGCTGCAAAAAAAAATAAAATGCGATCTTTACGAACAAACGGAAGCCTATCATTACGAGGCGACGCCAGATGGAACTCGCGTGTTAAAAACCGATGCCGGAGATTTTGAAGCCTCGATGATTGTTTTTTCTTTGAATGGCTATTCGCCAGCAATGCACAATTATTTTTCCGATAAGATTTATCCTACTCGTGCTCAAATTTTAATGATGGAGCCCGTCGCCGCGTTTATGGACGGTCCTTGCTACGCCAATTTTTATTTGGATTATTTTCGCCAAATGCCAGACGGATCATTACTCATTGGTGGATTTCGTCAACTCGCTAAAGAAACAGAAGTTGGTTATTCGGATCACACCACCGAGCTCATTCAAAATGCTCTTCATGGTTTCGTCACCACACATCTTCCACAGTACAAAGATAAAAAAGTATCTCATCGTTGGGGTGGCATCATGGGTTTTAGTCGCGACGGTCAGCCTCTGATAGGCTCCTTGCCAGAAGACAATCAAATCTTTTTTAATGGGGGTTACACTGGCCACGGGATGGGACTCGCCTTCAACACCACAAAGAGTTTGGTTGATGGAATTTTTGGGCGTGAAGTTCCGCTTTGGCTCTCAGCCCGAAGATTTAACTAATAACATTTAATCCGCCCAACCAGAAGGTGCCTTGGTCGGAGCTGCTGGAGCTCCGGCTGGGGGAGCGTTTGAAGGCGACGGCCCGTCTTGAAGATGACCCACACCACCAGCTGCACCTCCACCATTACCAGCTTTATTTCCCGCACTAGAATCATCTGGAACATCTTCATAAAGCGAACTCCCACTTTGGGATTTAGGCGCCTCGAGATCAGTGATCATTTTAGTGTTTTTATCAACCACCATCTTTATTGAAATTTTTCTGGATAGAGCCGCATTCAAAGCATTCATGATTCGATTGTAATCACCGTTTGTAGGTATATAAAAGCTTCCCGGAATATCGGAGAAAAAAACTTGAGGCACTGGATAATCGCGCACCAGCCTGGGAGTTCCGGAAACTCTGCCATTAAAATCAGGATGATTCACGCCTGAATTCGCCGTCGCGGCACCTGCGTTTCCTGGCACACCAGGAGCTGGCTGATTATTGATCAATTGATTAACAGGAACCTGAACTGAGGTTTGCGCTTGCGCCGGATTTTGAGTTTGTAACAGAAAAAGACAAAGTCCCGCGACAGGTATGATTTTATTTTTTTTCATGAGTTCATTTTGAACCAGAGCCCAAAAAATGTCCAGACTGACAAAGCTTAAACTGGCCCCCTATCGTGCTAAAATGGGCGCGGTGAAGCTCTCAGCCAACACGATAAAAGCGGGTCCGTTTATAGCATTTCCAAGACCTGTCGATACTCATTAGTATTCTGTGCACCAATTCGAGCTAAACCATCGCGAGCTCTTTCTGCTTCAACTTTGATCGTTGTGTGTAATGTCTTTTTTACAAAAAATCTAACAAGAAAATTCTCCTGATGAACCCCAATCAAGGCGTCTGCATGCCCAAAGATCGCTTCTTTGTTGTCGGGGTTATAATGTAAGGCTTCAATAACTTTTCTATAAGATTCGATGCCATCATCACGCCCATCAGGCTGTCCTCTTTGATTTGCGATCATTCCTAACACCCCTGAAGTAATCACACATCCCTCTGCTTTAATCTTAAGGGGCAAGGATTTTTCTTCACAAACCATGTCCGCAATCGCAGCATACTGTCGGGCAATGTTAATATTAAATGCAAGAGAAGGATGAGCTTGGATCTGCCTTAAATACGCATTTGAAATTATTAAAGTTCGTTGTGCTTCGCTCAGATTATTAGCCAAAGCAAACTGACTCAGCAAAATGCCAATCACTGTGATAAAAGTCATTTTCAGGCTTTTTCTCATCATACTATATCCTCTTCTTTCCTTAACACATCTTCAAGATTACGAATCGACTTAGCTTAGATACACAATTTTTTTCATTTCTTCATCAACATCGCTGCAATTCACTTCTCATTCTCAAACAAACCTAGATTTCTTCACCAATTTTCACGACTGTCCAATAATTAGACATCAAAAAAAGGTTCTTTCTTCTTTTTGTGGTTCACGTATTTTTGTTATAGAGCCAATTTAATTTAATGCGTATCTGGAGTTTAGGAATTTAAACTTCAAAATAAAATATTTCAGTTCAACTGAATCCCACTCCTTGCACTTCCTCACTCCTTAGGGAAGCTCAAAATCTAAAATGATTGGTTTGTGATCAAAACCTTTGATTGAATTATCAATTCAGGCCTACTTAACATTGATGCCATTAATAAGTGCACGATTCAAAACTAAAGATGGAGAAGCCTAATTAGATTAGGCTTCTCCATCTCTTGAACGGACCAAGCTGACGACTACAATCACACTCTTATTTCTGAATAACTTTGCAACTCACATGTACAAACTCATTGTCCAGAGCATCGTTACGACTAATGTCACCAGGTTTGGTCGTGCGAACCGATGTTTTCAACGCCTTATCTGTTTCAACTGGAGTTTGCGTCCCAAAATAATCAAAAAGACCTGAAACTTTTCCTGAAACCTCTTCGTAATTAAGTACAATAACACCAATTTCTGTGCCCAGTATAACTGAAGCGCCACAAACTCTGGGTAAATATGGATTTGGTTGACGATCAACAACTGCTGACTCAACACTTGGACCATCCAGGGTGGAATCATCAAAAAGTTGATATACTGAACTGCAGGAAAAACTTGAATTTTTGCAAGAACCTTGTCCAGCAAAAGTCGCAGTTCCTAGAAGTAATATTGTGCTCGCTAAAATAATATTTTTCATAAAATAAATCTCCTTTAATCAGTTTAAATTTTCAATTTTTATTTAAGATTGGATATAACACAAAGTAACCAGACTTACTGTCATGGCTTTGTTAGTGAAGGTAGCGATCAGTTAACAATACGATTTTTTAAGCAAATTTTCTATTAAAAAGATTTTGCATAAATTATTTAAACAGAGTTGGAAGACTCAATGGACAAAATTTGGGCCCTTGATCATCGGTGTCTAGCCACTGTAATCCTATCTGAAACGATTGCCATTATTCCAATCAAGTGGACGACGCCTGAAGAAATAAGTACAACAAAAATAAAATAACCACGTTGGATGCAGCTCCACGATAAGTCTTTCATTGGGAGCAGGCAAATTAATGATTTTTTCAAATTCTTCGCAAGCCGCAAAAAATCGGTAATGGACGAAACGAGAAATCAGTTTTGCCATCATTATAATTGGGCCAAGCAGCAACGATGAGGAATTAAAACTATCTCTTTCAGACTTACATTTTCTTTCACTCTGGCCTGATCTGAACAGTGCAAAGAGATTTGAAAGCCCATAGAACTTCAATTGAAGTGTCCATCAAACAATGACAGCCCTGTTTAGGGCCATCTGCATTGACTAGACTCTGCTATCCACGAATTATTTGCGAAGAGTATAAACGATAAGTTCTGATTCTGCTTGTACATGGCAGGTGTCAAACGTTGAAAAATAATCGACAGTAATTCCCAATTTATCTGAATTAATGATTTCATTTTCAGCAATTCCTCTAATTGTTAAAGTGACACGTTCGCCGTGTCCGCACCATGAATTCCATTCATTTGAAATAACTGATTCCGCAACAAATTGATTTTTTTTGTCTGAGATGTGGCTAATTGATTTGATTTTTAAACTAGCGGGCATCATTGAATCTTTTCCTGATATCATTAGCAGTTCATTGTTTTTTTCCAAATGAACAGAGTCGAGACAAAAATTTGCTGGAACAGATCCCCAAGTTTGAGTTGTTGCTGTGTAACAGCTTTGATTTGAATTATTTTCAGAAGCAAAAACAAAAAAACTAGGTAAAAAAGAAAGGGAAATGATAAGGAAAGCGGATTTCATAAACTTACTCCATTGTTAAAATTATAAGGGTATAAATTTAAAGCTCTTTTACCACAACAAGTAGAATTTTTATGTTAGATTTCAGTTAGCTTTAAAAAATAACGATCAGAGATCGTTTATAGCTTTTGTTAATAAATTTTTTGCTAAAACAATCCTTGATCATCAGTGACTGAGAACCCTTTCACAGCGGACCGTTGAAGTCGTCGAAAATTTAGTAATTGATTCTTTTGCAGCAGATTCTTGTATCAAGGAAACAGCCTCTTTAGGCTTTGAATTATTCTTCTTTTCTTCTTTTTTCTCAAAATATTTTTGAATATTTTCTCCAACCACTGCTCCAATTTTCGACTTATAAAGAGAAACTAATTCCGTTTTAACTATTTCTCGAAACTTTTCATCCGTAACATAGCGCTCACCATAAAGAACCATCAGACCCTTCAAGGCACCAAAACTATATATTTTATCGAAAGAAACCCCTTGCTCTGAAAAACTTTGCACAATTTCGGTTAAAAGATCCGAAAGCTCTAAGTTTTTATCTAACACTGATTGAATCTTGTTCTGCATTGCCAATTTATCAAATACCCGCTCATCTTTTTTCATCTGGTTTCCATAACGAACAATATCCGCTGCTTTTTTCTCGCTAATGGCTTGTAGAAATCCTGCTAAGGTCAAACGCGCATCCCATTTTGTCCAGGCTTCTTCGGCGCTAAAATTTTGCAATTGACCAAAATCAATCATGCGAATTTTTTTGCTTTTTACATCAATGATCCAATTCCCTGTGTGCCGATCAGGTTCAAGCCAACCATGGTGAAAGAACATTTTCATTTTCATCTTTACAATGAGCTCACCCGTCACCATTTTATCCATTTCGTTCAGTTCATCGTAAGACTGACCGTTGGCAACACTAGAAATGTAGACATTATCATAGATCCCTGTGGCCTCGTAAATAGTTGGTGCTTCAAACTGCCATCCCTGCAGCTCAGTAGCCATTTCTTGATTTATTTTTTCGATGAGTATTTTAGCTTGTTTTTGCTTTTCAGCTTCTAGTTTCATTCGTACTTCATCTCTCATTTGCTGTTCGAGAGCCTCTATAAGGGTTGAAAATAAAACCGATGTACCAAAAAACTTATAGCGACTAAAAGCTTCTATATACTGTTTACCAAGCCTCAATCCTGATTCAATTTGGGCTGGATTATTTTTACCCTGAACCATCAGCGCTCCAAATTCGCCATTTGTTAGCTCAACGAGTACGACGGTCTTCATACTGGCGGCACCTAAAATCCGAATGTATTTTTTAATATGGCTTCGCTGCTCTTTCGTAAGAGTGCTATTTACGATCTCTTGAATCTCATACAAGCTCAAGGCTTCGGCATTATTTTTTAAATGCTTACTCTCCTTTGCCACTTCTTCTCCAAAAATTTTCCAGATTGAGCTCAGCTGTCCAAATTTTTTTCCAACAGCTTGAAAAACTTCAAATCTTTGAGCAATGCCCGCTGAACCGCTCGCCTTTTGACTCAGAAGATAACTATAAACCAAGCTCAAATAAGCAGGTCGAGAGATATCTAAATACGCCGCCAGCGAAGCCTCTTCAATCGTTCCAGGCTTGATATTCAAAAGCTCTCTTAAAATTTTATCTCGAAATCCAGAATCTTGAATAAGAGGCGCCTGAGAAGAAGTAAGAAGATAATCAATGACCGGAATTCTTTGCATTGGCTCTGATTGATAAGCAAAAAGCTGTAACTTCTCGATTAAGAACTTGGCTTTGTAGTTAACCTCCGCCGTCACCCGGCCTCCGCCCTCTGCTTTTGCCAGATCCGCAAGAAGGTTTTGATAAAGTTCTTGGCGAATTGGCTTGGGACGGAAATTTGCTTCCAAGGGATCTTGAAGGTACCGCAAAATTTCAAATTTTGATTCACTGGAGAAGTGAGAAACAACCTCTGATTTTAAAAAAAAGAATTTTTCAGCATTGAGTTTTACCTGATCGACATTCTTAGATTTTTGGTCCTCAACTAAATTTTTTAAGTTTTGCCCAGAAAGCTGGAACTTCCAGCCCAAAGCTTCAAGAATCTTATCTTTTCCCTGAGACGGTGTCGGCATCAATTCTTGCAAATAAGCAAAAGCCTCTTTAATTTCAGCTTCTGTTTTTGGCTGCGAATATTTATGAAAGACCAGCTGCTTTGCTAGAGGCGAAATCAGGCGATCTGAGAGAAGTTTATTCTGTTTTAAAATGGCTTCAAGTAACTTTCTTTTCTGCTCTGGGTTCAGGCGGGGGTCTCCCAAATAAGGTTCAATCTGAGTTTGGAAAAAATAATCTGTATTCGTCGTGGGAGGAACAATAGTAAATATCTTAAATAATACCATACGTTTTATAACATTTAATTTTGCTGTTGGGATTTTTCTTATTAGTTCGTCTCGAATTGAGGTGTTGAAAACTTTGGCTTTCAGCAGATCTGGAAGTCTGGCTAATAATTGAAATTTATCTATCAGTGGTTTTGCATCATTCGTATCTGTGAATTTATCCACAGCTTCGTTCAATTGAGTGGGCTGCATCTGAAGTTGCTGCATTTGAGCCGTGTGCTCTTGTAATAAAAAACCTTCTTCGTTTGTACTAATTTTTATATTTTTAATTCCATTATCTCCAAATTCAAAAAGAGATGTTCCAATTGACAGACGTAAAGCGGTCAATCGCAGATCGGTTTGAGATGAAGAATTTGTCGCAGAAGGATTAGGATTTTGATTTTTTGAATTATTCTTTTTAAAGGAAAGATATTCATAAACAGCATCAATGGGAAGATTTGAATGACGCAAAAACTGGGTCGCCAAAAGATCGGCTCTAATTATTTGTTCAGCGGTCAATTTTGCCGATGATGATTGAGGTAAAGCCTGTGGAATGGCTCCCGATTTAATCGCCAAGGTGGCTTTGGCCACTTCCAACGCAATCGCACCGACGGACAAATGAAGACCTCGTTGAATATTTTCGTGACCACTTGATTCTCTAAGGAGCCCGTCAAAGAAGCCTCGACTTAACTGAATTTTCTGAGCAAGTTCTCTTTCCCCGCCTTTTGGAAATGAAAAAGTGGAGTGAAGATTAGGCTGTAAGTCATTGGTAATTTCGACCTCAGGAGAATATAAATATTTCTCGCCACCCAGCTCTTGATTGGCGTTTTTTATTTGAGTCACTACAGAGTTAAAAAAATCTCCTAAGGAGCTCTTGGAATCGAAATTTGAGTCCCCTAATACCACTGAGGAGAGGAGATGAGAGGAGAAGAAAAGAAGAGCAGCAAAAACGTATTTTGAAAAATAAGTCTTATACCGTCTAAGGGCCGCTATTGGTTGAGCAGCTGTATAGAAAATAGTCAGTCCGACTACAAGCCAATACATTTGGCCTCCTGCTAAAGGAGAATTGCAAGAAGGAGGCCTATGAACTTAGCCTAAACCCAAACTTTTAAACCCTTGCACCACGCTCACCGCCAAAATATAGCCAATCACATTGAAGCTGATCAACTGAATCAGGGCAAACTTCCAAGAGCCATTTTCCTTGATAGCCACCGAGAAAGTGGACATGCATTGAAGCGCAATCATAAAAAAAACAATCAAACCGCTCACCGATGCCAGAGTAAAAAGCAACTGACCATTCGGCAGCTTTGCTTCTTTCATTGATTTCAACAAACCCTGCGCTTGGGATTCTTCATCTTCGCCAGAGACATTGAAAACAATGGCCATCGAAGAAACAAAAACTTCACGCGCGGCAAAGGCGGAGAGAAGCCCTGCGCCCACTCGCCAATCGATTCCCATGGGCTCAAAGACCGGTCCAATCGAGCGACCCACTTGGCCTAAATAACTGGATTCCATTTTTTCACTCTTATTTTCCGTTGAGTAATTTGGAAAAGTTGTGCCGGCCCAAATGATCACCGCAAAAACAAAAATCACTGGTCCTGCGCGTAAAAGATAAGTTTTCGTGCGCGAAAGACTATCATGGAAAAGTATTTTCCAACGAGGAATTCGATAGATCGGAAGTTCCATCATAAAGAGACTCATCTCTGATTTTGCTAAAATCTTATTCAAGATTCCCGCCACCAATGAACCTAAAAATAAAGAACCCAAATAAAGTAGAGCCAAGGCCACTCCCTGCTTCCAAGCCGCCGCATCCTTAAAAGCAAAACTTAAAAGCAAAGCATAAACCGGAAGTCGTGCCGAACATGTCATGAGCGGAATGATAAAATTAGTGATCATGCGATCACGCTTGGAAGAGATATTCCTTGTCGCCATCATCGCTGGAACTGCACAAGCAAAGCCTGACAGGATTGGCACAAAGCTGCGACCACTTAAACCCAATTTAGAAAAAGGTTTATCAATCAAAGTTGCCGCTCTGGCTAAATAACCTGTACTTTCTAAAATTCCAATACCGAAAAACAAAATGAAAATTTGTGGTGCAAAAACTGAAACCGCTCCAAGGCTAGCAATAAGTCCATGAGCTAAGAAGTCCGTCAGGAGCGAATTCGGAGCCAAAGCGACAGCCTGATTCCCAAGCCAAGTGAAGCTGAAATCGATCATCCCCATAAAAGGCTTTGCTAACCAAAATATGGAACTAAACAAAAGTGACATGATCACAAAGAAAAAAGCCAGTCCAAAATATTGATGCAGAAGCCAGCGATCCACTTGTTCAGTTCTTTTGTATACAGATTTTGAATCCGCATCTCCGTACACCCGGGAAGACAATTCCCTGATCATTTCAATTTTTTCTTGAATTTGGTCATGGCTCCAAGCTGGTAATTTGGTTGGTTGCGTGAGTTCTAATTCTTTCATTTTTTGGATCAACTCTTTCAAGCCACCACCCAAAACACCGTCAAATAAAACCACGGGTCCATTGAATTTTTGCTCGAGGGCTTCAATATTCAATTTCAAATTATTTTTTGTTAATAAGTCGGCCATGGTCACAACAAGCACCATGGGAAAACCTGATAAATAAATTTGCTCTGCAAGAAGAAGATGACGATCCAATTGGGAGCCATCCACCACACAAATAATTTTTTTCACTTGACCTTGTTCGTGCTGATCATAGAGCGCTCGCAAAGTGACTTCTTCATCCGAACTTTTTGGAAAAAGGCTGTATGTTCCTGGTGTATCCATAAAGTAACAATTGGCCTCCAAACGTTCGGCCGACCGACCGACCGCATACTCCACTGTCGCCCCAGGATAATTCACTGTTTTGAATTTAGAGTTAGTAAGCCAATTGTAAAGTGTCGTTTTACCCACATTCGGAGCGCCGACCAAGGCCACCAAATCTAGAGCGGATTGATCAGAATACATTGTGCCTCCTCTTCCCGTAAAGCCACGACCGTGGCACCCATCCGATACAATAAAGGTCCTTGAAAAGGAGCTCTTCCCACATAACGAATCATCAAACCACTGTGCATACCAAATTCCTGGAGTCGATCTGTGACCAATCGTGGGCCGGAAAAACCAAGGATTAAGGCTGACTTTTGTAAAGACTCTGAACTCCCCTGCGGGCCTGATAAAGGGCCACTGTCGCCGTTTTTAGAAAAATCAAATAGTGTTATTCCTGGGTTTTTTTCGTCTGTCATAAATCATATTTAAAGCATGAAGTAAGAATCTGGATAGAAAAAACCACCCAGTGGAGAAATTGATAGTGAATTGAGATTGAAAGCTTATTGAGAATGAAAACCAATTGAGAATGAAAAGACCCTTGCTGTCCTTTGGACTAGATTTGTGCCTCGACTTGGGAAGGTGTGGAATGGGCCTTTAGGACTTTCCTCCGACAGCCGTAAGGAGGGGTACCATGAGCAAAACTCGACAAAAGGAAAGAGCCAAGCTCTTTCCTCCTCAAAAGATAAGCTCGATTCCCATACTGAAGTCCAAGCCTCGGCTGCTACACCAGGTCTTGGTCTTCATAATGTTGTTACTACCAGTTTGTCGAGGCCTGGCCCAGCCATGGTTCCTCCCCACGGAAGGGGTGGACTCCGTTTTTTTACAAAATAATTCGGATCAGCCGCAAAGTCTTTGGCTGAGTTCTCCGGATGACATTGCTCACCTCGTGGAAGAATCCATCATTGAGCTCGCTCCGCATGAAAGCAAAACTATTGATATCAGCGCCGTGAAAGCCTTGCCTTGGTTTCAAGTAAAGTCCTATATATCTGTACCCGTGACCGCGAAAGCCAATATGGGTGAAAAAACTTTGAAGGTACCTGAAGGTCGTTCTGAAACCTTGAAATTACCTCGCGTTCTTTCTGAACAAGATGGTCAATTGCAATTAGCTAATCTCTCACCCAACACTCAAAAAGTGATTTTGAAATGGACGCACCTTTGGCTAAAACCCTCTGGCGAAGAAATCACGCTGGATGGTTTTGAGCAGCGCACTCTTAATTTCCGCTTATACCCGGGAGATCAGTTCACTCTAGAGGGTCAATATCCTTTATCTGCTTATTGGAAAAATGATTCTCAAAAGCAATTTTTAAAGCCCAGCGTTTCGGAACAGCTTTTCAATCCTGATCCAGCGGAAACGTATTTTTTAATGAGTAATCATGAGAACGACCAAAGTTATGTTTTTCATTCCCATGACCCGCGACTCATCGCGGAGGCCAGAAAAGAAATAAATAATCCCGAGCTGCGAAAAATTCTTTTCGGAAGAATTGAGCAAGGTCACGGAGAGTTTAATCGAGATCTTTTAAATCCTCTTCACAACGCTTGGTCCTGGCATATTTCTGAGGTTTTAGAATTTGGTACCTTTGCCAGTCAAAGCTGCGACGGAAGTCCCGCGATTGTCGAAGACAATGTCAATTCTTGGATGGTTCACCCTGGAGTGATTTGTTTTTGGAATTATAAAATTCTTCGTGAGCTCACGCCTTCGGAAATCTCATCAGGAAAACTCAACTGAATTTTTAAGCACCCGTAGAAACGAGGGTCGAAGCGCCTTGACCGGAAGTTTCTTCCACGCGAACTCGCACGTGACTCAGACCGTATTTTTTAAACTCTTTAAAAAAACTTTCCGCCAAAATCCGAGAAAGCTGTTCCACGCTCGTGTTCGTGACGGGAAGTAAAACGACTTCGTTTTTCGGAAAAACATAAAATCTCTCGCGAAAATGCACTTCCAGCGAAGCTCCCTTTTCTGAAATCTTCATGTCCTGATGTTGTTTTGGTAAAAGCACCATCTCATTCCATTGATTAAGCTCGGTACGAATGAACTTTTTTAAAACATTAAAATCGACTAAATATCCACGCTCGGGCAGCTCAGCATCAGGCACGCCCCCTTGATGCGCGCTACCTTCAGGAGCGCTTCGCAGAGCCACCGCCACTTGATAATTATGACCATGAAGTTTTTCCGCTCTTTTTTCGTCAAAAATCAAAAAATGAGCGCTGGAAAATTTGAAATTTTGCTTAAAAAGATGAAGTGTAGTATTCGTCATATCAGGTCATTATCATGAAAATTGAGCTAAAACAGCAATTTCAAATTGAGAGCGCAAGGTTTTTACCTTTTTTGCCGGTCAGTCATCCCTGCCACAAAATGCATGGGCACTCATTTAAGATCACCTTTACTTTGACGGGCGAAATGGACCCTCGCTTGGGTTGGCTCATTGATTACAATGAAATCGAGTCCCTGCTAAAACCGCTTTTAGCACTGATTGATCACAAGGTGCTTAACGAGGTCCTTGGTTTAGAAAATCCCACGACAGAAAACCTCTGTGTTTGGCTTTATGAAAATGCTCGTAAGGCTCTGCCACTTGTGAGTCGCGTCTCGATTTCAGAAACGACGACCACGGAGTGTTCCTATCCAGTTTAGAACTGGTTCTTTCCGCTCCATTGATACCCATAATGAGTGAGGAGGTGCATAATAAGTGTGCTGAGCTTCACCGTGACGTGCTTCACCGTACTTCACCGTGGAGTGAAAATGAATTTTGGCGATGCCTTTTAAAATTCACATAACTGTCAAAATAATATTCTTAATAACAACCAGATCCGACTTTCACGGCCTGGCCCACTTGGCTTTCCCAGCGGGATTTTGTCAGCACCGATTCGAAAGCTTTCGGATAAAAAACCACCACGGTGCTGCCCATCTGAAAAAGCCCGAGCTCTTGACCGGCTTGAATGGAAATTGGAATTGCGTAGTTCTGAGTCCGCTTTTCTTTGACGCCTGGAACTTGTGAAGAAAACCCTGAATCAAAAGCCAGCTCGATTTTTCCCACATTGAGAGCACCGACAAAAACCACAGACACCAAGCCAAGCTCAGTTTCTATAGTCACCACCATGCGTTCATTCACGGCAAAAAGATTCGCGATACTTTCGACACTCTTTTTAAAAACGGGCCAGAGTCTTCCCGGAAGATGATCCACGGAAATAATCTTTCCACTCACCGGCGAATGGACTCGATGATAATCAGTCGGACAGAGATAATAGGTGGCAAAGAAACCCGCTTCCAAAGCTTGCGCGCGCGCAGAGCTAGCTAGAATTTGTGCCACCGAGTAGGGACGGCTCTTTACTTGCAACATTTCACCTCGAGAGATAATTCCCGCCGCACTGATCACGGAATCGGCGGGATGTAAAACTTTTGCAGAAGCCACAGGTCGGGCTCCGGGCTTTAATCTTCGCACGAAAAAAGCCCCGATGCTTTGATAGCTTTCGATGGAATTTTCGGCCTCCGCCAAGTTAACCGTGTAAAAAGAGGCAAATGCCTTAAGGGAAAAAAGTCGCAAGGGTCCGGGCAATCGACAATGCATGAGACGCCCAACCCAAGTGCTTAAACAATTTTGTGGTAAAAATTTTAGAATCCAAAGCATGTCCGTCAAATTAGCAAAGCCAAAGCCAAAGGCCAAGAGCTAACACAAATGGCTTGTTTATAAACTGTTTTATCACTCCGAATCTGTGCTATAAGCTGACTATGTCGCGAATCATTCAAAATTTAGAAATAGGCATTGATGAAGACCTTGAGGAACGCCTGCAATGGATGGTGCCAGAGCATGGGCCGTACCGCATTCTTCGTCAAAGCGTGGATGCAAGGCGAAGGCATTCACCTAAATTTGTGTACTCCCTCGAAGTGGCAGGCAAAGGAGAAATCCTTCCTGAGCCTGAGTACTTGGTCGAAAAAGTGAATCAAAAAGTTTCAAATCGACCGATCATCATAGGCTCAGGCCCGGCGGGACTTTTTGCGGCCCTTCGCTTAGTAGAGCGAGGTATCCCCTGTTTACTCCTCGAGCGCGGAAGTCAGTCCGAAGAACGCATTCGCGGAATCAATCGGTTTTGGCGCTACGGGGAGCTTGATCGTAGAAATAATGTTTGTTTTGGCGAGGGGGGTGCGGGCCTTTACTCGGATGGAAAACTCATCACCCGAATCAAGAGCCCCTACATTCCTTATGTTCTTCATCGCCTCGTCAAATTTGGTGCGCCGAAGGAAATCCAGTATCTCTCCAATCCTCATGTGGGCTCTGATAAAATCCGCCGTTTGATTCCGCAACTGCGAAATTTTCTTTTGGCGAATGGCTGCGAAATTAAATTTAACGAGCAAGTCACCGAGCTTCTCACTGAAGGAAAACAAATCACCGGAGTCAAAACAGAAAAAGGATTCGAGTATCAAAGCTCGCAAGTGATCTTAGCTACCGGGCATTCGTCCACGGATATGCTCACACATTTAAGTGAGTTAGGAGTTTTTCTTGAAGGAAAATCTTTTGCGATGGGCCTTCGAATCGAGCACTCACAACAAGAGATTAATCAAATTCAATTTCGCGAATTTGCTTCGCATCCAAAGTTAGGCTCCGCCAACTATCGCCTAACTTATCATGATGAAAAAACAAAAACTGGAGTCTACTCCTTTTGCATGTGTCCGGGGGGCTATGTTCTTTCCAGCGGCACTGAGCCCGATGGCCTTGTCTGCAACGGCATGAGCAACTTCAATCGAAACTCCCCGTTTGCGAACTCCGCTATTGTGATCACGATCGATCATGATTTAAATTTTGGCAAAAAAACTTTGGGTGGCCTAGAATTTCGCCGGGAGTTAGAGCAAAGAGCTTTCCTGGCGGTGCAAAAAGCCGGTGGCACCAAAGAGCTCCCCGCGCAAAGCTTACAAGCTTTTATTGCGGGCAAAACAGGCACGGTACGACGAGGATCTTCGCCTTCCGGAGAAAAAGCGGTGCGCCTGGATGACTTATTGCCAAAATTTATGACTCAATATTTTCAACAAGGCCTAAAAAGCTTTGAAAATAAAATGCCCGGTTTTATCTCCTCCACCGCCCAACTTTACGGTATTGAATCGAGAACCAGTTGCCCGGTGCGAGTGACTCGCGATGAAAATACCTTGGAGTCCGTGAGCCATTTCGGACTTTACCCCTGCGGTGAAGGCGCAGGTTACGCCGGTGGAATCACCTCCGCCGCCTGCGATGGCATTCGCGTCGCAGAGAAAATTGCCAAAGTTTTGGTGCCTAGTCTAGACGTTTTGGAATCAGGCCCACTTTCGTAGTGATGATGGACCACCTTCGTGCCAATTTGACTAATGATGAGTTTTCATAAGTCGAAAAGCCCTCTTGTGATTTACCGCCACCCGCTGGCTCGACTTAACTTTTGGTTTGCGTACAAACAAAAAGCCTTTAGTTTTTATCTTGATTTTTTTATCTTGATTTTAATCCTGGAGAAACTTTGCTTTCTGAGCTTTATTTTTCTGTGCTTGTTTTTGTTCATCGACCCATTTCATTATGAGGCTTTCAAGAACATCCAGAGGCAGAGCCCCGTGGCGCAAAACTTCGTCATGGAAAAGACGAATATTGAAGGCCGCGCCGATAAATCATAAGTGTTTGCGGTAAAAAAACCCGGTCGCCCAGCTTCAAGAATTCCTCCCTCATAGTAAGCGCCCGGAGATTCTTTTGCTTTGAACGAAGACATTTCACGAACACCATAGGTCAAGCGAGGTAATTCTTTAAAAAATCGGGGGAGCTCTGGATCTATCCGTTTGGCGATGTCTCTATAGCCTGCTCATAATTCTGGTGTAATTCCTCGGCGGTTTTATTGGTCGTCGTATGCATTTTGACCAAAAAATGATACCAAGCCTTACCCTTCGGTAAATCAATCTGTGAAATTCCTTCCCGCGCGTTAGGAATATAATCTTGCACGACAAATTCTTTGAATTTCTTAAGAGCAGGATAAACCTTGTTAGCCAAAGCTTCCCGCGCTTGACCTTGAATTTCTTTTTTATCTACCTCTGAAAGCGAAGAATTCATTTCAAGAAATGGTTTATAAAAAGGACTTTCTTCGACTTTCTCAGTGAGTAACTGTTCAAACTGCGCCGGCACTTTCTGTAAAAACATTTTAACCGCCGTGACTTTCCAGCGGAGCCCTTCCTTCAATAAAATTTGATTTTGCCCTACCAACACTGGATATTTATTGAGCCTTGAAATCATATTTTCATAATCTTTTTTATTCGCCGTTGTCATCGAGATTAAAATATCTGCCAAAGACTGATGAACACCGCCCAACTGATCTAAAACCAAATAATCAGTATCGAAGGCTTGGGCTTCCAGCTGCAAATCTAACTTGTGAACCGCTAAATTATAACTGATTAATTCTTCACATATTTCCACTGAGTGTCGATAAATTTTTGAAATTTTGCCTCAGAAGTTTTTGCGGCTGCGACGAAGTTTTTTAGCTGCTGGCAAATATCTTTATCTGCAGAGGCCTCGACATTAATAAAAAAAAGTCCAACAATGAGAGCAAATAAAAAATATCTATTCATAAAAATAAAATAAGAGCATTACCCGTTAAAGGCAATGCTCTTATTCGTCGAACATTTAAGCTAAAATACTATTTCGCGAAAGCGCGAATGTAAGCGATCAAATCGCCCACATCTGCCTCTGGGAGATCAGGGTAACCTTCCATCTCTGTAGAAATCGTGTGACCGAATTTCTCTTTCGTCACACCGGCTCCACCTTTTTGGATTGACACTTTCAGTTCCTCATCAGTGATTGAGGACATTTTGTTTTTGTCAGTCAAATCTTGAGGCTTTGTTTTCAAAGAATCAGAATGTCGACCGTCACCTTTACCACCGGCGCCATGGCATTTTGCGCATTTTCTCTCGAAAATCTCTTTTCCATTACCTGCAGCAAAAGCTGTGGAGGTCATGGCCATTAGAACTAAACTTGATAATAAAAACTTCATATTTTTTTCCTTTCTAAAATATATAAGTTGCTGTGATTGTTAAACCGTCAGTAATAAGATCTGCTGTCGTATTACCATTTTGCTGATCTTTATAATACACATCCGCTTTAACCCAAAAACCCAATTTTGAGAAAAGCTCAATGTAAGCGTCCGTTGAGGTAAGACCAAAATTTCCATCAACATTTCCTGTTCCGGTATCATAACGAACTCCGTAAGCGCCCCACTCATTATAAAAATCAAGTGACACGAAATAGTTATTCGAAGTCGTCAAAGGATTGGTATAGAAAGCATCCGTTGCTTGAATCATTCCACCCATCAAAGCCGTTTTTCGATCGATATAATAAGTTCCATACAGAGCATAGCGAGTGAAATTATCAACGGAATAATTGGCAAGTGCGTATTTTTGAGTTTTCCCTGTCGCATTGATCGGCAAGCTGACATTTCCTTGATAGTAATACCCGCCGATGGCATTTTTCTTACCAAGGAAGTAATTGAATCGAAGATAAGTATCTCGGCTGTTGTACAAAGGATCCGTGTTTTCTCTCACCGAATAACCATTATTATTAGGATGCAAGGACTGATCAACGTAATCATATTCCAAGCCATTCACTGAGGCCAAACCAACATCGAGGTCTTTAAAGGTATAACCCACTTCTACGCCAGGGCTTGAGGAACTGATCTTAGATCCTATTTTAGTACCTGACAAAAACACAGGATCAGGAGTTCCGACACTGTTTGAAGACATTGAAGAGTCTGCCGCTCCATAACCACTGACTAGGCCCATTGTCGCACCAGCTCTAACATTAAGATGGTTATCAGACTGTCCCCAAGCAGAGCGAATATCAATCAGAGTCACTGCCGTTTGAGGAACTGTCGTGACCGCAGTACCTTTTGCAGGGGTTGCTGTATTAACACCTGTGGTTGGTTTTGTCGCAATCGTTATTTCAGTTCGCTGTCCATAATTATCTCCGAAGCTTCCTGCCACTGGCCAAAATTTAGCCGTGGTTCCACCTGTATCTCCAGTTTGAATCACTTCGGGTGTCGTTCCTCCGGCGATTGGCATCGGAGTATAAGTTGCGGTCTCAGAGACTCTCACTGACACTCTTTTTCTTCCGTCGCTGATGGACGCGGGCTTACCAATCTCTTCTGGCTCACGGTAACCTGCCGCGCGGAATTCGTAACCGGCTCGATTCAATTTTGGTGGTATCGCATGGCAGGCAAAACAGTTCACGTCTTCTTGTCTTGCGAAGGATGGAAGGGCCGAGGCCGTTTCTGTCAATGCTGCCCACAGAAATACTGTCGACAAAATAATTTTGACTGGTTTAATCACTGATGATTCTCCTTGATTTGTTTATCCAAAAATTAAACCCTCGATCAGTTAAATTCGCAATGAATATATTCGATAGCTTGACCTCGCGCAGAATTTTTTCGTCTTGCAGGTTTGAATTTCTTTTGTTTTTAGTTTGTTTTTCTATGAAAACTTCGTCTTTTTTTCCAGACTTTGGGAGGGATAATCAGAGATCATTTTCTATGATTTTAGTTTAAATATTTTATGAAAACTTATGTTTCGAGTTTGTCTTTCAGAGTGATTTGAAAAGCCTATTGCACATTTTTGCTGTTAAAATGAGCAATGTATTTTTTGTCCGTTTTCATAATGTGCTCTGTGAGCCAAGTTTTTAAAAAGTCGAGAATCGTTTGATCAACATTGGCCGTTTTCGCCTGCACCTTTGTATGAAAATCCAAGACCTGCTGTTTCAACTTTTCATGTTCACGCATGTGATTGTCGGCGTCTGAGTATTTAGTAAAAATAAAAGTTTTTTCTTCGTGGGAAAAATGTTTTGCCACGTATTTAATCATTTTTGACAAAATGACTTCTAAAAATTCATCCGACTTTTTTTCGACGACAGCCGTCTCTAACTCATCGATCATAGAGACTAAAATCTTGTGCTGATCATCGATGGATTTAATGCCGGTTTCGAATTCTTTTTGCCATACAAAAGACATAAACACCACTGTTGAAAAATCACTGCAACTCTGACAAACCTTCTGCACTCGCTAGAATTTTGGATTACTTACTCGGAGAAATTAGGATCATTACGGCTTGGAAAAGACTCCCCTGCTGCTACTTTCATTTTTGATGCTTCATAAGAAAATTTCTTCAAAGGTTTTAATTCACTCACTGGACTTTGGGTGGATTCATGGTTTTCTCCACCTTCAGATTGGCTTTCGTCTTTAGATTTTTTTCGATTCTTTTTGTTATGGCCGGAACCCGTCATCGTGCGTTCGAGCTCAACAACCACCGCATTCAGTGAATCCGCTTGGCTCGACAAACCTTCCGCAGAACGCGCCAAATCTTCGGTTGCTGCCGCATTTTGCTGGGTCACCACACCTAATTGTGAAACGGCTTTGTTGATCTCTGTGATCCCTTGAGACTGTTCCTGACTGGCGCTAGAAATTTCAACCGCCATATTTGAAACACTTCCCACATTAGTCACGATATCATTTAAAGCATCGCTACATTTTTCAGCGACTAAAACTCCCGCTTCCACTTTTTTCTTACCTTGAGAAATCAGGCTTTCCACTTGAGTTTCAGTCTCTGCAACAATATCTCCCACTTTTCGAATACTACCATCGAGGATTTGCGAAATCTCTTTTGCGGCCGTACCACTCAATTGAGCCAGACTACCAATTTCCTCTGCGACCACGGCGAAGCCTTTACCATGCTCTCCCGCACGAGCGGCCTCAACAGAAGCATTGAAAGATAAAAGTTTCGTTTGAAAAACGATATCGTTGATGATTTTCGTTTTATCGCCGATTTCTTTAATGACATTGACGATCTCTGACATTTTTTTATTGCTTTCATTCACTTGCTTCATGATCATTTCATTGGACTCAGTGATCTCACTCATTGATTTTTTCATTTCTTCAACAGCAATTTTTCCCTCATTCGCAATTTGCTGAGCCTCAGACGTCGCATCCGCCGTGCTTTTTGCATTGTCTGCACTTCGAGTCACCATTGAGCTCAGTTCCTCAATACTGGCAGCCGTTTCCTCTAACGAGGCCGCTTGCTCCGCTGTCGCTTGCGATAAAGATTGAGAAGTTAAAGCAATTTGACCAGAGGCCGAAGTCATCGCATTGGCATTGTCAGATAATTTCTTCACCACACCATTGATTGCTTTAGATATGCCAGCCGCAAATAAATATCCGAAAGAAAGACCTGCTAATAAACCAAAACCAATTAACAGTAAAATGATCGCATGACTGCGTTTCACTGCTGATTGAGCCTCATCAACTCGACCATTCAGCTCTCTTTGATGAAAAGAAATCGTAGATAATCCCGCTGCGCGATAAGCTTTATCTTTATCTGGACATTCTTTCAGGAAAAGCTCACTGATCTTTTCCATGTCTTCTTTGGTGCCAGTTTTAGAAAGTGCAATGATTTGCTGACCGATTTTTTTAAATTCAAGCCAAGCATTCGTCATATTGCTAGCGATTTCTCTTTGTCCGTCAACAGTGGGTAATTTTGAGTAAGACTCAGAGTCATCTTCATAATCATCGATCGAGCGCATCGCTGCGGTGATGGCCTTTTTTGCTTCCTCGGGAGAAAGATTTCTTAGTCCCAGCGTATCGAGATTGATCCGAAATTGTCGGTAGTCGATCATCATTTCATAGGAAAGTTTTAGCTTCGGCACACCCGTTTCAACCACATCTTGGTAAGATTGGGATACGTACTTCAGTTGTACGAAGGCGGTAACTCCCACCCCTACTGATATTAATAAAAGAAATATGCAGAGAGAGAAAAGCTTTGATTTGAATCCTAATCTACTAAACCAACTCATACCGACTCCTTAAGAAAAATACACAAAATTAAATCTCACCTGTCATCTCGGAAAAAAAGAGTTTTTGCTTAATAGATTTTTCAAAAGTATTCTGTTAAACCACAAAGCTTGAATTGCTGGATTAGAGAACTGGACCTTGAGCTAGTGTTTATAAAACTGGCCCCCTATCGTGGTGATGATTTAGAGCCTACTGAACCGCCCCCGTGAGGCTACAGTTTCATACGAGTTGTTTGGATTTGGGCTTCGGCTTATTAATAAGTTCCACGAGAAAAACTCAACAGGTTCGACCGAATACAAGAATCTGAT
>CAIYID010000077.1 GCA_903926205.1 uncultured Bdellovibrionales bacterium | reverse complement strand
GTAAACTGCGACGACTTCGTGGCGGAAAGGAGCAGATGAAAATATTTATCAATACATTGAACGGATTTGACTCTGAACAAAAGGCGGCCTAAACAACAATTGAGCCCGGCCGAACTCTAACGGCAATCGGGACAAGTCCAGAAACTTCGGGATGATATGCCTTATTGAACTGTCCCATCCAGTCCTTGTCTTTTCGCAGGTCCAATGTCTTGCCATTGACTACCAAAACAAGCTTTTCAAGTTGAGCAAAATCAATGACCAGTTTAGGCGTCAAATTGATTTCAAGCCTTGTTCCTTGGATCTCTGCTCTAGGCAATTTTTCCTGAGCCTGCTTTTTTTCTCTCATCAGTTTAACAAATGTCGATTTTTGTTCAAAGGTTCCAGGAATGTGGCTCACCATTTCACTAACATCTCGTGAATTATTTATTTTTGCCTGAAGATGAAAGAGAAAGTCATTGAGGTAATAGGTTTCAGCATTTGCAAATGCACCCGACAATAAAACGCCCAAAAAGATTAGCTTAATCATAAGCCTCCAAATCTAGCTATTATCATATCATGAGAATTTTTTCTTAAAAGCGAGATATCTCATTTTTGCGACTTTTGGCCCATACCTACCAAAAGTTACAGGCGCAATGATTCCTTACCTACCCGATCCAATCTTATAATTAACGGTAGGTCGGCATATCCATGACTTCATGTCAGTTTGCTATGCCGACGGCACTGTACCAGTCGTAGCAATCCTCCCAGCCGCAACCTTAGCCTGCCTGGGAACTATCGTGGGCGCAAAAAACGTGAGTCCTGATAGACAGGACGTCTTTTTCCTCTAAAATAAATAGCTTCTGCAAACCCACAAAAAGAAGAAAGAACCATCAGTGCGTATACTTTTTTGACAGTTGCCAAAAATGGTTAGCTGTTTTGTCTTTTTTATATGTTCTCTTGAAAATTTAGCTTTTAGAGAACGCATTGTTCTCTGAAAAGTAGAGGCAAATTAAATTTTAGTTTATAAACTATTTCATGAAAAACACAAAATTTAACTACATTGATATACTTAAGCAGCAACTTGAAACAAGATGCACTAAAAACAGTAGTTATTCATTGAGAGCCTTCGCAAGAGATTTGGACTTCAATCCTTCTCGTTTATCGGAAGTTCTTAATCACAAAAAAGGAATCTCAATCTCTGCGGCGACAGAGCTGGCTGGAAAATTAGGTTTAAATAGACAAGAAAAAGAATTTTTTATCTTAAGCGCGAGAGCTCAACATGCTCGCAGGCAGAAGGATAAAATAGAGGCGTCGAAGTCTCTTAATGAAAAACTTCTACCGCAAAAAAATGTGAAACAACTGGAGCAAAAAGAAATTGAACAGGCCTATAACTGGTACCATACCGCGATTTTAGAACTCACAGAGCTTAAAGATTGCCCGCACACTGTTGAGTGGTTTGCTAAGAAATTAAAATTAAAAAAGGTCATAGTTAAAAATGCATTGGAGCGACTAGAAAAACTTGGTTGGCTCTCGCTAGAGAATGGGGTTTATAAATCAACCTTCACTGAAAGTGAAACAACCTTCGACGTGCCCTCAATTGCGATCAGAAAATATCATGAAGAGGTTTTAAAAAAAGCGGAGATGTCCCTAACGATGGATGACATTAAGGAAAGAGAGTTTTTAAATATGACTCTCGCCTTCTCTCTTGATCAGATGAAGGAGGCGAAAGATGCCATTCGTTCTTTCCAAAAAGATTTCGCAGAGAAATTTTACCCTAAAGAAAAAGAGAGGGATTCCGTTTATCAACTATCCGTACAATTATTTCGATTAGATTCAAAATTAGAAAATGAGGAACTTTGACATGAAAAACATTTTAGCAATTTCAATGCTGGCATTGATTCTACCTTTTTCGTCAGTTTATGCGGGACCACGAGTAACCGGTAATGGCGGTGGCGGAATTAGACAAAATGGTATTTACAAAACGTTCTACTCTGCAGGAGTCTATATTCTTCCCGAAGAGTTGACCGAAGTTCCTGGCGCGGAACTCTACATAAAAACTATTTCAACCCTCGCTGGAGAGGGAAGAAGTACCTCAAAGCTTCTTTCGAGCGCTCTCCCTTTGGGTGACCGAAAGTTTTATAAAATTGCCGAAGATAAAATGGATGAAACAACAACCAATCGACTGATTGCTGAGTATGCACGAGTGGTGAATCAGCCGGCTGGGGATTTGATCCTTTTTGCGATCACTGAAATTCAATCGAAAACAACTTATTTACTCCCTAGTTTCTATCAACTAACTGAAATTGAGCAGGCGGCGATTATATTTCACGAAGCTTATTGGATACTCAAACCTAGTGCTGATTATGCTGAGGTTATTAAGGACTTGTCCCACCTAGTCGTTAGGGTTTGAAAGTCGGGTTCCCCAGGATATTATCCTGGAACGACTAAATTCTCTCCGATTGTGAAAGGAACCCAAATGAAGAAAACCAATATTCCGATCATAAGTCAATTGAGCCAGGCTATATCAAGCATCGACATGCAGGAAATGTTGATGACGAGAGCTAAAAATGCAGTGCTTTCCACAGCAATTGAGTT
>CAIYID010000076.1 GCA_903926205.1 uncultured Bdellovibrionales bacterium | reverse complement strand
GTTCTTTCTTCTCGCTCTCGAATGATTTTTTCCGAGTAGCGTAATCGGTTGGTCAAAAATCCTGTGATCATTGCTACGGCAAAGAAAGAAACACACATAAGGATGTCTTCTGAGTTGGTGATATAGAAAGTGTATTTGGGTGGAATGAAAAGAAAATCCCAAACCACAGCGCTCAATACCGCCGCAAAAGCGACGGCTGAAATTGAGCCAAACATGCCTATGAAAATAACCCCCATCAGATAGACAAAACCCACCGAGCGATATCCAATGAAAGGCTCAATGGCCAATCCAATCATTGTAACAATAATAACACCCCACAAAGTGTTCCAATATTTTATCAAACCCGTTTGACTGCGATAATAAGAAATCTCATCAAGTAATTTTGGTCTTTTCAGCGAGGGGCCATCATGTCGAATGATGTGAACATCAACTTCTAAACTTTCCCTGACCAGTCTTTGCAGTAAACTTCCACCTTCGATGATGTCCCGAAACCAACGCCTGGTCGGTCGACCAACGATAACTTGAGTCACATTTTTTTGCCTGCAAATTCGACGAATGGCCGTCGGAACATCGACTTCGGTGGTCGTGATAAGTTCGGCATTCAGTTCTTTTGCCAAATTTATATTTTTAACCAGCTGGGCTTGATCGCTATCGTTTAAAGTAATACCAGTGTCAACATGCACGGCAATCCAAGGAGCTTCAAGATTGTAGGCCAATCTTCGTGTCGCGCGAATGAGCTTTTCAGAATAAGGACTGTGACTGAATGCCACGAGAAGTCTTTCATTGGTTTGCCAAGGCGCACCTTCTGAACGAATGCTCACAAGTTTTTGCAGATCTTGATCCACTCGCTCAGCAGTCATACGAAGGGCTATTTCCCGCAGAGCGGTTAATTTATCTTCTTTAAAAAAATTTTGTGTCGCTCTTTCGGCTTTATCTCCAAGGTAAACCTTACCTTCTTTCAAACGCTTCAATAATTCCGAAGGAGAAATATCAACTAACTCTACTTGAGACGCTTTTTCTAGAATACTATCCGGAACTGTTTCGCGAATAGGAATTCCCGTGATGGCCTCGACGGCATCTTTCCGACTATCAAGATGTTGAACATTAAATGCGGTGAAGACATCAATTCCAGCTTCAAGAAGCTCTAGAACATCTTGATATCTTTTTTCATGTCTTGATCCTGGAATATTGGTGTGCGCCAATTCGTCAACAATCACGAGTTCTGGTTTTCGTGCTAAAATTGCATCGATATCCATTTCTTCAAGCTGAGTTCCACGATAATTCACCACAGATTTTTGAATTGTTGTCAGACCTTCGGTTAAAGCGACGGTCTCTGCTCGACCATGAGTTTCCACCACGCCAATGACGACAGTCACACCATCTTTAAGTTTTTGGTGTGCGGCTCGAAGCATGGCATAGGTTTTACCTACACCTGCGGACATTCCTAAGAACACCCGAAGGTTCCCTTGGCTTTTCCTATTTTCGGATTCCTCGATGGCACTTAACAGAGCATCGGGGTCCGGTCGTTCGTCATCTCTCAATCTAAAACTCCTTATTTAGATTCTGGATTATTAGTCAGTGGAGAGCCAGAAGAATTACTGCCAGCTGAAGCTGGCGGCGGTGGAATGAAGACCGGGGCCGTTTCGATGCCCTGCATTTTATCCAGAGCCAAATTGAGCGCGAGGACATTCACTACCGATTCTCCAAAAAAACCAAGCTGGCGAGGCTCTGTCGAAGCGTCAACAAGTTTCTGTAGCTGATCTATGGACAAATTTTTTCCCTTATTTCTTGCGTTTGCCACGCGCCCAATTTGATATCGTGCGGCCTCTGGAGAAATATGCGGATCAAGTCCACTTCCTGAGGCAAAAAGTAAATCCTGCGGGGGTTCTCCCGTCTGATCCGCGTGCGCAGCCTTGAGTTTCGCAACTCGTTCATCAAAAGCTTTTTTTAAATCCTGGCTAGCTTGTCCTAAGTTCGATCCCCCTGAAGGCAGCGGATTATAATCTACAGCTGATGGACGAGCCCAAAAGTATTCTGGTCTCTCAAATTTTTGAGCAATGAGCTTTGCTCCAACGACCTGCCCACCTCGGCTAATAAATTCACCGCTGGCTTGTCGTGGAAATATCACTTTCGCGATGGCGGTCATCAACAATGGATAAAGTAGGCCGAGTAACAATGTCATAAAAAGTTTATATCGAAGAGCCGGTAAAATATATTTCATAAACACTCCTTAAATTAAACCAACTGAAGTGATCAAAACATCAATAAATTTAATCCCAACGAACGGAATAATAATTCCGCCGAGACCATAAATTAGTAAATTTCTTCTTAGCACCAAGGCCGAACCCTCGGCACGATAGGGCACTCCCTTTAGCGCAAGCGGAATCAATGCCACGATAATGAGCGCGTTGAAAATTACAGCACTCAAGATGGCACTCTGAGGAGAGACTAAGCGCATAACATTGAGCACAGACAATGGACCTTCTTTGGCTCCTTGAAGAACATACAAAGTGCTAAATAATGCAGGAAGAATAGCAAAATATTTCGCCACATCGTTGGCAATACTAAACGTGGTTAAACTTCCGCGTGTCATCAACAACTGTTTGCCGATCTCGACAATCTCAATCAGTTTAGTAGGATTGCTATCCAGGTCCACCATATTACCAGCTTCACGCGCAGCTTGTGTTCCAGTGTTCATAGCAACACCAACATCAGCTTGCGCCAATGCCGGTGCATCATTGGTTCCATCACCTGTCATAGCGACAAGATGTCCCTTAGCCTGTTCCTCACGAATTCGTTTTAATTTTGATTCGGGAGTTGCCTGTGCCATAAAATCATCAACACCCGCTTCCGCCGCAATCGCCGCCGCCGTTAAGGGATTATCACCGGTGATCATGACCGTTCGTATTCCCATTTTTCTCAGCTCTGCGAAACGCTCCTTGATACCACCCTTCACAATATCTTTGAGTTGAACAATGCCAAGAATTTCTTTGCCTTCCGAGACAACAAGAGGTGTTCCACCAGCTTTCGCAACACCATCGATTAACAGATCCACATCCTTAGGAATGAGGCCTCCGTTATTTTTTACATATTCTTTGATCGAATCGCCGGCTCCTTTACGAATACTTTTTTGGCCTTGCGGACTTTGATAATCCACGCCGCTCATTCTAGTATTTGCAGAAAATGGAATAAACAAAGCCTGATTGGGCTGTACTCCGTTGCCACGCAAAGCATATTTTTCTTTTGCTAGAATCACAATGGAGCGACCTTCGGGCGTCTCATCGGCGAGTGAAGCCAGCTGCGCAGCTTCAGCCAGTCGTTCTGTCGTCACACCTTGCACTGGCAAAAAGGCTGTCGCCATGCGATTTCCTAGAGTGATCGTCCCTGTCTTGTCGAGAAGCAAAACATCAATATCACCGGCGGCTTCCACCGCGCGTCCACTCGTGGCGATCACGTTCCGTCGGATGAGGCGATCCATTCCGCTAATACCAATCGCACTGAGCAAACCACCAATGGTGGTTGGAATGAGGCAAACAAGAAGAGCTATCAACACCGGCACGGTCACAATAGCTGAGAGATCCTGATTAGCCGCAGCCGCGCTATAATCCGCAAATGGTTTCAAGGTCATTACAGCTAAGACAAATATGATAGTGAGTCCTGCTAAAACAATACTGAGCGCAATTTCATTGGGCGTCTTCTGCCTTTTGGCACCCTCAACCAGTGCGATCATACGATCCAAAAAACTATTACCAGGCTCTGCCGTGATACGAATCACAATTCGATCACTGATCACTCGAGTTCCGCCTGTCACCGCGCTGCGATCACCGCCAGACTCTCTAATAACAGGTGCGGACTCGCCGGTAATGGCTGATTCATCGACGCTCGCAATGCCCTCGATGACCTCACCATCACCTGGAATAATATCACCAGTTTCACAAACAACGGTGTTGCCTTTTTTTAAATCAGCAGCACTGATCTTGGTTTCTTTAGAACCCGTTAGAAGGCGTGCCACCGTCAGTGTTCGAGTTTTCTTCAAACTTTCTGCTTGAGCCTTTCCTCGCCCCTCGGCAATGGCTTCGGCAAAGTTTGCAAAAAGCACCGTGAACCAGAGCCAAATCGCAATTTGCAGTTCAAAGGTTTTTGAACCGTGACCGATACCAAAGAGTACATAAACACTTGTCATGGCTGCACCAATCAAGGTCACAAACATGACCGGATTTCGCATTTGCACCTGCGGATTCAATTTAGCGAAGGAATCCTTCAATGCTGGAATAACCAACTTCATATCAAATAATGCACTTTTATTTTCAGACATAATTGACCCCTTAAAAGGTTTGACCTTTCAACATCATTAAATGTTCGACAATTGGGCCAAGCGAAAGTCCTGGCAAAAATGTCAATGCGCCAATAATTAAAATAACTCCAACTAAAAGCACGGCAAAGATGCCAGTGTCAGTCTCAAAAGTTCCAGAAGATGGTGGTGAGTATTTTTTCTGAGCCAAACTTCCAGCCACAGCAAGAACCGGAGCAATGATTGCAAATCGCCCAATCAGCATGACCAATGATAAAATCAAGTTTATATAAACTGTATTGGCATTGATTCCAGCAAAGGCACTTCCGTTATTAGCTGCGGCTGAAGTAAAGGCATAAAGCATTTCTGAAAATCCATGTGGCCCTTTGGCACTCAAACTCGGCAAGGCAACAGGTGAAACGATTGAAATTGCCGTCCCTAAAAGAATCGCAGCACAAGGTGCGAGAATTGCCAAGATGATCATGGTCATCTCCTTGGCCTCAATCTTTTTACCCATGTATTCAGGAGTTCGTCCCACCATCAAGCCGGCGATGAAAACAGTCAGTAAAACAAAAAGCAACATTCCGTAAAGGCCCGCGCCGACTCCGCCAAAAATAATTTCACCCAACATCATATTCACCATTGCGACTCCTCCACTCAAAGGCGAAAGTGAAGCGTGCATCGCATTCACAGCTCCGCATGATGCGGACGTGGTGATTGATGAAAAAAATACGGAATTAAAAACTCCAAAGCGAGATTCTTTTCCTTCCATTATGCCTGATAAATTAAATACAGGGTTGTGAGTGTATTCTGAGTACAACGAAACACTTGTTAAGCTCACAAATAGCGCCAGCATTGTTCCAAAGATAACCCATCCATGCCGACGAGCTTTCGTCATTATTCCATAGGTGTAAGTCAGAGCAGCACCAATCGCAAAAATAGAAAGCATCTGTAAAAAGTTAGAAACCGCTGTTGGATTTTCAAAAGGATGAGCCGCATTGGCATTGAAAAAACCGCCACCATTAGTCCCAAACATTTTAATCGCTACCTGTGAAGCCACAGGTCCAAGAGCGATACTTTGCTTAGCCCCTTCAAGCGTGATCACATCAACATAAGGAGCTAAAGTTTGCACAATCCCTTGATCCACAAGCACCAAGGTAAAAACAATTGAGACAGGTAATAAAATATAAACCGTTGCACGAGTCGTATCCACCCAAAAATTCCCGATGGTCAAAGCGTTTCGACGCGCGATCCCTCGAGTGATCGCAATCGCGACAGCAATACCGCAAGCCGCACTTAAAAAGTTTTGTACTGTTAACGCGGCCATCTGAGTTAAGTAACTCATCGTCACTTCGCCTGAGTAACCTTGCCAGTTGGTATTTGTAATGAAGCTCACGGCTGTATTGAATGCCGAGTGCCACGAAACATTTGGAAGATTTTGAGGATTGTAGGGAAGCCAGGCTTGAGTCATTTGAAAAATCATCAAAATCACAATGCCGATCAAGTGAAAAACCAAGAAGCCACTGAGATAACTCTTCCAAGTCATTTCTTCTTTGGGGTCAATGCCAGAAACTTTATAAGTCAGATGTTCAAGCCATCCCAGTGGTTTTGTAAGGAAAGTCTTTTCCCCTTGAAAAACCTTTGCCATGAATCGCCCCAGCAGCGGGGTCAGGGCGATCAATAAAATAAGAAAAATAATAAATTGAGCATATTCATTCGTTTGCATAAATCCCTCAAAACTTTTCAGGGTTGAAAAGGGCGTAGGTCAAATAACCCAGCACCGCGATACCGATAAAGCCAGCGATAATAAAATCCACGTTTCCTCCGAAGCTAGTGATCTTGAGTAAAGTTTAGAGCCCAAGGACGTAAAAAAGATGTAAAAATCTAAAAAGCGTAAAGAAGGGCTAATGTATATGATTCCTGGTGATTCAACCCTGCTCCATTTTGATCTTTAAAAAATCCAGCGGAGTCAGAACCATCAACCTTGAGTTCAAATCTGGCCTCGATGCCATCGCCTAAACTAAAATTATTGGCAAGTGTGACAGATGTGATCCTCTGCTTAAGTCCAACTCCAGAGAGTCCGCCAGCAACGGCAAAGCCTTTGTCTGAATCATCAAAGTATTCTATCCGTGGACTTAATGTATAATTCTCCGTGGCTGCCCATTTTAAATAAAGGTCCATCGCAGTCCATCTCACATCGCCAACGCCTGCGATGTTTTTTTGTACTCCGTAAATATAATCTGCTGCCAAAGTTACTTTCGGATGAAGGTTGTAACTTGCCGTGACTTCACTGACTTCACGCCGACTTTGATCTGAGGATTCGGCTCCGCCAATATAATTGAGATTCAGTGAAATTTCAGAGGTGGGATTGTAGGCCACATTTAATCCAAGGGTCATTGCCTTATTTTGCTCTTGTGAAATTCGTCCATCCCAGGAATTAAGAAGATAAAAAGTTGAACTTAGTTTATCGGGCGTGAAAACATAAGTTCCATTCACACCTTCATGCCAAAAAGGAACACCATAGTTATAGCTATAACTTCGATTGTACTGCCAATTATCTTTAGCCTTGGCTGTTTCATATCCCATGAAAGTATAAAACTTCCCAGCATTCAGCGTGAGCCGATCACTCGCTGTGTAGGTTAAAACAGCTTGAGTCAAATTTCGAGTCGGTTCGTTGGCGGCCGTATTCGTTGGATTTTGCCCAGCGTTTGTCCCGGTGACTGATTGCAATCCCCCACCGCTCAGCTGATCTACCATCTCACCCAAAGCAAGATCAGCTCGGAATGAAACTTTTCCTATTTTCTTCTTTACCGAAATCTCGGCCACGTTCAGTGTCATCTGGTTTATGTTTCGTTCAAAAACTGTTCCCTCGACAACTTGTGGCCCGGCTGACGTTGCGGGAATAGGAGCATGTGCCTGTGGGCTTGCTTGGAAGTAAAAATCAAAATATCCGTTGATCTCAATTCCAGCCAGCGGATATGACGTCGACTTTGCTTCTTCGGCAAAACAAGATCCGACCATTGCAAAAAGAATAAAAAAAACTTCTCCCGTGCTCTTAATTATTTTCGCTTTCATTTCAACACTCCTACAGGTTTTCAACAAACTCTTGCTTTAGTTCTGCAACCAATTTGCGTAAAAAAGCTGTAAAAATGCGTGGTGGGACTGCGTGTCTTTGCGATCTACCTAACATTATTCGTGATTTGAAATGAATAAAGAGGCCTCGCGAATAGCCTAATTCTCTACCAAACTAACATCTTTAAGAATTGTTTTGCTCGCGGCACTGACCAGAAGATGTTGACGTCCAAAGGTTGGCCCCTCAAAGAACACAACCACTTCCCAGGCGAGCTCTCCCTGTCCCGAAACACTAGAATAAATGACGGGTTTTGTCGGGCTGTTTTCCACAATGGCTCCACGTTTATTGGCATAACGCTGAAGAGCCACTTCTTTTACATCTTGGAAATTGTACTGGATTCTCAAATCAACAGTACCAACATCTCTCGTTTCATTGCCTACAAAATAAATGGATCCATCAGAATCGCGAGTAAATATTTTTATATAGGAAGAAAAAACTTTATAATCACCGACCATTTGATCATATTTAGTAATTTTTGATTCAGGAGGACTATCAGGCTGCTGGTCCGACAACACCATCTGCTGAGCCGGAACTCCTGTTAGTTGGGCAATAGTTTGGGTAAAAGAGAGCATTTTCTCTGGAGTTTCCGAATAACCCTTAATCATTGAGCCTGAAATTGAAATCACTCGTCCAGTTTCAATTTTATCAACACGCCAATCAGCCTTTGGATCAAGTCGTTTTAAAAATTGCTCCAAAGTTTCTTTCCCTGAAGAAGAAATCTGATTTTGCCCTTGAGCACTTTGTGAATTCCCGTTTGAAGAAGCTGTATTTCGAGAAACTGGATTGACTGCTTTTTTATTACTTTGGCTGGCTTCTTCTTGTGAATTATCAACATCCTCGGAAACCAAAATAGGTTCACTTTGTTTATTTCGACTCCAAAACCAACTCAAAATAAGTGCGACAGCAAGAAGAGAAAAAAGAATGGATTTTCTGGATTTCACTACAATACTCCTTTAGCCGTAAACACGCGGCTGATAACAGCTTGATTTTTTCCACCAAGAGCCGCATCGCTTGAAAGAAGAGCACTTTTAGCAGAGGAAAAATTCGTGGAGGGACCCATTTGCGCAAGATGGTTTTGAAATGTTTTTTCAAAGATTCGTTTATCAGTTGAAGGATCGCTGTAAATCGACCACAGAAGGTATGCATAGGCACTGCCCATTCCATGAATTTCGCCCGGGATTGTAACTCCGCAGGAGTTAAATTGCAAAGCAGAACCATTAAAGAAGTTTGTGGTCGTCCAGCTTGTCGGGACCTGACTCACATCCCTCTTTGCTCCTTCACTAAGAATACTTGTAGAACAAACTGCCGGGCTTACCGACGTGTCTTGAGAATAAGTATTTGAACTATTAAAACCTCCAATAGGAGAGTTAAAAATAGTTTCAGCCAAGGCCGTTTTTAACGGGAACATCATCAGGTAGTGAAAATCAGCCTGCCCTTCGTTAATACCACCAATGCAACCATTTGCTGTTTTACAGAAGCGAGCCGTAAGAGAGTAATTAAATGAAGCTCCACATAATGTTTGAAGACCCGAAAGTGTTGTATTGGCACAATAAGAAGAGCTGACATCGCTACAAATATACTTCTTTCCTACTTGTGTTGAATCAGAACAAGTACTCACCGTAAGGTAGTACTGCTCATTGGAATTATCATGACTAATAGCTGTCCCTGCGGCAGCTAAGAGATTTGCATGACCCATTTCATGAACATACACCTCTGCACTGAGGGCCATCTCTTGTAAATTGACGTAGGTACCCGCTGTCGCTCCGGCCTTTTTGGCGTAGCCCATAATGATAGATCTTGTTGTCGCAGCACCGGTGGAATCTGTGTTATAAGTAAAAAAAGCATTGGATCGCACACTACTTGCAAAAGCGGTCTCCACCGTGTGGCTATATGCATCGACATTTGTGACTTTCCCTGTTCTCGCGGCATCCGCCCAAAACAAGCCCGTTCTGGATTTCATTTGATCACTTAAATACGTTAACCAGAAGTACGCCATAATTTGGGCAACGGTTTTCTTTTGCCCATCCTTCGTGTTTTCATCACCATCCAATGCATAGGACTGTCGAAATTGTCCATTATTCAACGTCAGGCGGTATTTAGGACCATTGATTAAATCCGAGGAATAATAGACATAAAAAGAGCTTGAGGTGAGATGACTAGGGTCGGTCAAGCCAGTTAATTTAACTCCAAATTTTTGCACCGCCGCCAATTGTGACGACTGATAAATAGCTGACAAGTTTCCAGAAGTTCCTAAAAATGAAAGAGCAGCTCCTTCTTGGGCCACAGGATTTTTAAGAAAAATACAAGCGTCATAGGTGTTTGAATTAAGACAATTGCTATCCAGAACTCCGGCCGCAACAGGATCTATATAAGCATTGGCACTGCCGCCGCTACTGCTCCCGGTACTTCCACTACTACCGCCGCTGCTACTTCCGGTGCTGCCACTGCTGCTCCCGGTGCTGCCACTACTACTGCCGCTGCTGCTCCCGGTGTTCGGACCTGTTGAATTAGCAAGCACATTGCTATTGATCGAGCCGCTGGCATTTGAACTAAATCCATTTTCGGAGCAATTTTGATAGAGAAGTCCCATGACTACAGAGACCCCAGAAAAAATAAGGACAAATGTAGAGCTACGTTTCATCTTCATCCCCCTATGGTTCGCCTACCCATCTCCCTATCGGATAAATTTGGTCATTTCTTTAGAATGTAATGCGACTTATTTTGAGAACGAATTGCCTCTTTTATTTTCTAAGTAAAACACTAACTTCGATTTAAAAAAAAATCCAAAATTGAGATTATTTAAATTCTCAATTTTGGAATTTTAAGCTCTGCCGATTTTGGAAAAATCAAAGTCCGTCCATTTTAGTAAGAGATCGGTGTCATCAAAGTAGCGTAAAAACAAAATTGGAGATAGTTTGAGTGGACGTGGCACCACCATCTCCTCCTGAAAATCCGACATAACCTCCATTGGCCCCTAACACTGTCGCTAGGTTGATTATCCTATTATATGTAATGGTCTGGCTTGTTGTTTGATCAGTGAGAGTGTAGGTCAAATTGCCAGTAACGAGGTAACCGATACTCACGCTGATAGGGTGCCCAGAGTTAAGAACAACGGGACTTGTCGATGTGTAGCCACCCGTCGATCCATTGGTACCCATGGCCGATCCGGAGCTACCCCAAATATTAAATTCGATCGCCATACTGGTCGTATTGATGCCACTGTATCCGAGTCCTCCCCCACTTGCACCAAGAGCTGTGATTGAAGAATTCTGAATGACAAAGGCCATTCCGTCTGCCGAGCCAACAGCTGTATAGATGAAACTGACGTTAAATCCAGTCACCCAGTTCTGCTTGGTAGTAAAAAAAGCAGAACTGGCCATAGTGCCTACGTTGTTAGTTAAGACGAGATTACCTCCGATAATTCCGGGTGATCCATTACCATTACTATTAACTTGCCAACCGCTACCAGAACCAAAGTCAGAAATACCATTTGATGAGACCACTCCCCAAGTACAACTCGTGAGCCCATCTGAAGTTAACACCCAGCCAATTCCGTTTCTACAAATGCACATGGTATAATTTGCATTCGTAGCAAGCATTGAATCATGGGTTGCATCACATGTCGCCGGTGCACTGGTATTCTTAGCCATTCTAATTGTTCCAGCGACATCAAGAGTTGACACCGGCGTTGTCGTGCCGATACCAACGTTCCCTGCTGTAGAATTCAAAATAATGTTTCCTGGCGTTCCATTCGACGTTCCCGCGAGAGTCAACGTCCCCGACGCGGCTGTTGATCCATAAATAGTCGGCGAGGTTAATTGTGTGGTCAGAGTTTCACTTGTGCCATTCATCATTGTGAATGTCCCCGCCGCAGGAGTAGTCGCACCGATCACTGTGCTATTCATGCCTGTTGAGGTGAACTGTGCTGCTGCGATGGAGTTAGCGGCAATTCCAACAGTATTTGTAGCAGGAAGGTAAACCCCATTTGTCGGCTCTGTCGCGCTATTAGGAATAAAGGAGGGAGAGGTCAGACTCGCACTCATGGTGTCGCCAGCTTTATTTACTGGCGTGTAAGTCAAAGCCCCTGTGATATCCCCTGCCGCTAGTGCCGCCGGCCCAAGTACACCAGAGCCATTGCTTTTTACAAAGCCTGCCGTCCAACCAGAAACAGTGACATTCGATCCATTTGGTGAAAGTGTAATTCCTCCGGCCGCTCCTGCTTGCACAACAGACGCAGAAGCTCCAATGGCATTACCGATGGTCGTTAACGAGCCAATCCCAGATGAAACAGTTAAATTTGTGGCCGCACTGACAGTCATTATTCCACTGGAGTTTGAAATATTTCCTGCGGTTGTCACATTACCTCCGGAGAGAGTCACTCCCCCGATGGCGTTGGAATACGCAGGAGCGACTCCAACACCTTGAGAAACCAAGGCTTTGCCGCTTGTCACATCTGGGAGTGAGGCAAGAGCAGTGGCTCCCGTAGCTACCACGAGGTCACCGGTAACATAGCCTGACAACCCAGTCCCACCACGATTTACTGCGACCGTGCCACTAGTAAAATTGCTCGCATTTAAATTTGTAAGCAGAGATCCATCAACAGCCGGAAGCTGAGCACTGCCATTCAATTTGACGATCTGATTGGCGGAGGTGCCAGAGTTCAAAGTAATAACTGAGGCGCTGGTGCCGCTAGCCACGCCGATGTCAGCGTTAGAAGAAGACACACTGGTAACACTCCCTGCTCCTGAACTTAAGCACGAAAACGCACTGCCATTCCATGTCAGTGCGGAGTTGACTCCGCAAGTGGGAATACCTGCGTTTGTGACGTAATTACTTGCCAAAATTCCACCAAGGGAGCCCGTGTCTTCAGCGTAAAGTGCTTGAGGCACCCAACTTAATCCCACCACCGGAACTGTGTCCCACACACTGCCGTTATAATAGGAAAGGACAAGCACGCGGGTCTCAGCGGTACCTGGTGCGTACACTCCAGCGGGACAATGGCCCGCAGGCATTGCATTCAATGGAACTGAGTTTGAAAACACCTGACTGAGTGAATAGCCGCCATCAACTCCGGCTCCGACTCGAGTGCCATTTCCAATCGTCAGCGAAAAGGCCCCTTGTGTGACAGAAAGATCCAGTGTTTGCATCTCTTGATAAAGAAGACAATTCGTGGCTGGAGTGACAACATTGTAAGCTTGATTGTACACTGAAACCTGAAACTGAGTGGCCGCGTAAGCGAGGACACTTCCATCAGGATTTAAAATCCGCCCCTCGACGGTGAAACTCTGAGCCGCTTCCACCAAGGAAGATTGCGTCAGGACAAATCCAAACGCCAGAATCATCTTCATAAGTATTGCTAGTGATTTTTTCTGCCTCGTTTTGGTCATAACTCCTCATTTCGAGATAATTTGTCCCTGCACACTTAAATAAGCCGTAGCTCCATTTGTTGTCGTTAATTTCATTTTTGATGTTGCAGCCCCTACCGACAAAGAGGCACGAGCGTTCTGTGTCGTCAGCCCCGACTGAACACTCCCTGTAATAGGAGCAATGTTTGTGGCACTTGGCACCACTGGCACGCTTGGGTTAGGGCCGTAGGTCGTTGAAATTGTCGTAGCCCCTGAACCAAATGGGTTTGGTCCGCAGCCCATCACCAAACTGCAAAGAAACAAACTTAAAACAATTAAAGTCTTTTGCTTTAATAAAAAACTCAAGGAGTTTGAGTGATTCACAAATCCCATCGAACCCCCATTCGACCCCAGAGCTCTTGAGTCGTCTGACTCGTGAAGGAAGTACTTTGATTAAAATACTCGTATTGACCTTCGGTGAAGAGCCCGAATGACTTCAGCTGCTGTTCGATGCGGAGAAGCCCATAATAGGCACTGCCGGCTCCAATATTATATCCCGCCTCTGTCGATGGAGCTGTATAGACAAGCCCTCCTCCACCCTTAAGAGTCAAACTTCGTACTTTGACCAGATCCCGGAGGAATTGCACTTGCGCGTAAGGCAAGGGTTTTACCTCTAAATTTACCGAGCCCGCGGCATAGGATGGCGCAAACACATAACCATGCAGACCCAGTTGCGTCTCGATCACCCATTGATCTGAAAATCTGTAATTCCCTCCAAAGCTGAAATTAGAAATCTGCTGAGTGCCATTGTTCAATGTGCCGATATTGGCGCCCACATATGACATCGCGAGGTTATTCCATTCTATAAAACTATGCTGCCGTTCACTCCAGTGCTGTTCCCAACGGAACATTACTTCCTGCATGGATTGCGATAAAATATTAGCATTTGAAGAAGTACCTGCGTAGGTTGAGCTGATCTTCGAATGTCCACTGCCAATTGAAAATTCCATATGACTATCAACCAGATTCTCATTGCTTTTAACCTCTTGAATCATTGGCTGCAATGGCGCTGGTGCCACCGCCGCTGGCTCTGACGCTAAAGCAGGAATAGAGACTTCCGGCTGCTCCTGCTTACAATCAAGTGCCAACGTAGGATAACGTTTATCAAATGGATCGACATCTGGTTCAAGTTCATGTCTGATTAAAGCCCATTGCTTTAAAGATTCATCAGAGCAAATAAAATTGATCTCACCGGACTCACTGATCGATGCAATACCCCGTTCTCTCCGATTAAAAAACACTTCCGTGAAACTTGAGTCGAACTGAATTTTTTCTCTTGGATAAATGAAATCAGCCTTTTTCTTGTGTTCTTGCAAGGCTGGATTAGAAAGCAATAGCTTTTCCACAGCCCCACCAGAACCCCATGCAGGCCTGATTCCAAAGCTACGCAGTATTTTATTTAACGAATCATGTTTTTTAGTCATATAGAATAACTCTTGGCGCCTTGATAAATATCGTGAAGATGGCTTAGCTACCTGACCGGCTAGACAGGGGTGTGAAATCAACATTAAAAGTGAGCATATCCACTTCAAATGACACCTCTAAATAATATTTTAACAGAAAAATGGATCAGAGGCCTAAGAAGTCAGTCTTTTTGCCTATTTTGTGAACAGCGGCGCACTGAGTTTCTGCGAGTACGAAAAAGTGCTTACGAAATGCCTCAATAAGAGAAATTGTCTCAAACAAAAATCTACCTCAAAAAAAACTGACGACCCATTGGTCGTCAGTTCGGCGTTCCTAATTATTTTTATTTGCGAGTTTACACTCACAATCGAGAAATTATCGCGGTTGCAAAGCAGTGGTCACGCGTTGAATAACCATCTTCGCTTCAGTATCTGTCAATTGAAGATTACCGCTAACAGCGTTAACATATTTTTGATCGATTTGACGAGCATAGATCAAATTCAAAACTTCAGAAGAATTGCTAGGATCACTCACTCCAACAAGAGTGAAATAAGCGTTTGTTTTAGCTTCACCCGCTGGCAATTGAGCAATGTCTGCCACTTTAGTTTTGAAAAGATCTGAAGATTTTAACTCATTAGCCGCTAATTGAGCCAACACAGCGTCGGTTTTTTTAACGTTAGAATCTACAACTTCAGGCGCGCAATAAACAGCTCCTGAAACCTGATCGTGGTGTGGAGGATATACGGGATGTACTGGGTACACTGGATATACTGGGTACACTGGATATACTGGGTAAACAATAACGTCGTGTCTGCCATGATCACGATCTCCTCCACGATCTCCTCGTCGGTCTCCGCCTCGGTCACCACCGCGATCTCCGCCTCGGTCACCACCACGATCTCCGCCTCCACGCTCTTCACGACCGCCATCGGCCAAACTTAATGATGATGTCAAAGCGACAACAGACAAAACGGATAAAACTAAACTCGTTAATTTCATAATTCCACCTTTTCAGAAATATTTCTGATGTTAGTTAATTGGATTCGAGGCTAAGCCTAGCAATCCGCGAGCCAACTTATATCTATATGAAATTACTTAAGGAAAACAACCGGTGCCATGAAAACTATTTTACAATCATGAAATATCTACTCGAAGAAAAGGGACTGGGCACAAAATGACCGCACAAAATGACCGATACCCTGATTGATATTCTAAGTAATTGTGAAGGAAGGCTTTAGCAAAAAAATTGGGCGTCCGTGGTGGACGCCCGATAAAAAAGATTCTCATTAGAACTTCGTATATTACAAACTATGGATTTGTATAAGTCGCACTGCTGCAAGCACCAATCGAATTATCCCAAAGTTTAGTGATAGCAAAAACGGTTCCGCCTGCTGTCAAAGTCGAACTTGTTTCGCAAACATCTGCAATCTCTTCTCCGCCAGTCGTATTCCACGCTTGTGGAAAAGCCGGATGACTTCCTGGAGTTGGAAATGGATCAGTCACTGCTTCAACTAACTCATGAGAAGACACATAAGTTGTGGCATTAAAAGAGGAGCTTCCCATTGCACATGAAAAGGAGCAACCTGAAGATTTCAAATCAGGCATCACACCATAAAAAACATTACCGAAAGTTTTCGATTTAAATCCTTCGTGATACGCACAGAAAGAGCTACATGATGATTGTCCTTCAATGGTGATTTTCACATTCATTGGAAAATGAATCATGTACAAAGAATTTTCATCCGGTTTAGGCAAAATATTTTGTGCAATTTGATATTCCAATTCCGCTTGGACATCTGCATCTTGCAAATTCGTGCTTGTATTTTTTGGCGTGATCTCAAAATCTCCGCCATAGTTACCACGGCCGATATGTTGATTCGTACCCTCAGTGTGACTCACCGATTGAAGACGAGTGTTGTACTGATCAAGCCATTCCATTTGCGCGCTGCTCACATAGGCAGAGTAAAATTTTGGCATATCTTGTTTCAATTTTGAATCGACTTTTGGTCCCCAAAAAACTGTGTAAAGCCGAACATTCGAAATCACCGGTCCACCGTAGTACACCAAATTATCTTTTTTACTCATCATGGACATTTTCGGTGTCACCCGATTTTGTATTTGCATGATACCATGCTTCGCTTGCGCACCTAACGCCAAGAACAACACCAGAACACTCATTAAAATTTTCATTCGCCCCTCCAAAGGTTTGAAATCAATCCCATCGAAAATGACTAAGAATTGCAACAACTATTTAATACTTATTTAACTGAACAATAAATAAACGCTAACAAAGAAACCTCTCACAAGCTCAAGTCTAAATTCCAATCGGATGCCAAGTGGTTTTGATTTCCTGAAAATCTGAAATAAAATAAGGTCCCTGCGCCAAGCTCAAGGCCCAATCTTGGATATCATAGGCACGAACACGTTTAAGATTTTCAACGGCCTCCACCTCACACAAAGATTTTTCGTTTTCATCGCCGCAAATGGCTAAGGCATTCACATCCATGTGCTGCGCAAACTGCTTCACGAGCTCTGCACGCATCCCTGTTAAAATATTAACAACGCCCGCTGGCACATCAGAAGTCTCTAGCACTTCCGCAAAGGTGATCGAGCTCAGTGGCTTTGAACTCGAAGAAAGAATCACACAAGAATTTCCCCCAACGATGATAGGAGCCATCAGTGACACTAAGCCTAAAAGAGCCGTGCTCTCAGGGCAAATAATCCCCACCACGCCAGTGGGCTCCAAAACTGAAAAATTAAAATGACTGGAGGCCACCGGATTCACAGCACTAAAAATTTGTTGATACTTATCTGACCATCCTGCGTAATAAACTAAACGATCAATGCTTGCTGAAACTTCCGCCTGTGCTTGCACTTCGGAGGAGCCTTCCCAAATAAGCTCCTCAACAAATTGCGAGCGTCGCCCCTCCAACATTTCCGCAATTCGATAAAGAATTTGACCACGATTGTAGGCCGAAGCGCTCGCCCACTTGGGCTGAGCCGCGCGTGCCGCAACCACAGCATCACGAAAATCTTTACGCGAGCAAAGGGAAACATTCGCCGTCATATTTCCCTTCGGCGATTTAAACTCGAAAAATCGGCCGGACTCTGTTCTTGGAAATTTACCGTCAACATAAATTTTATAAGTTTTTTGAACACTGATTCTGTTTTCCATTGTTAAAACCTTCGATTTCTTTATTTAAAAAATTAAAATTTCACGTAAGGAAGTAAACCGTGAACACCACCTTCACGTCCCATACCGCTCTCTTTATAACCACCAAAAGGAGACGTCGGATCAAATTTATTATAGGTGTTCGCCCACAAAACTCCCGCCCGAATTTGGCTCGTTAGTTTAAAAATCTTTGAACCTTTTTCGGTCCAAATTCCGCCAGCCAAACCGTAAGGTGTGTTATTCGCTTTCTCAATGGCCTCTTCTGGAGTGCGGAAAGTTTGCACGGTCAAAACTGGGCCAAAAATTTCCTCTTGCACAATTTTGTGAGATTGCGCCACTTCCGTAAATATGGTTGGGCGGCACCAATAGCCTTTCTTTGGTAGAGGACAAGAGTTTTGATACATCAAAGCGCCCTCTTTCACTCCCACGTCCAAATAGGCATTGATTTTATCTAATTGCATTTTTGAGTTAATGGCCCCGATGTCCGTGTTTTTGTCCAAGGGATCACCGACACTCAAAGACTCCAAACGATCTTGAAGTTTACGAATCACCATTGCTGCCACGGACTCCTGCACAAACAGGCGCGAGCCCGCGCAACAAACATGACCTTGGTTAAAGAATATCGCATTCACCACTCCCTCAACCGCTTGATCGATGGCCGCATCTTCAAAAATAATATTGGCACTCTTCCCACCTAGTTCCAAGGTGAGCTTTTTTCCGGTTCCTGCGGCTGCTCGCTGAATGATTTTTCCGATTTCAGTAGAGCCCGTGAAAGCAATTTTATTCAAATCCGGATGATTGACCAAAGCCGCACCAGTTGGGCCAGCGCCGGTGATGATATTGACCACGCCTGGAGGAAGTTCGGCTTGCTGAATAATTTCTGCCAACTTCAGCGCTGTGAGCGGTGTGGTTTCTGCCGGCTTAAGGACCACCGTATTTCCAGCGGCGAGCGCTGGGGCGATTTTCCAAGCGGCCATGAGCAGAGGAAAATTCCAAGGAATGATTTGGCCAGCGACACCGAGGGCTTGTGGTTGACGGCCTGGAAAAGCAAATTCCATTTTATCTGCCCAGCCCGCATAATAGAAAAAATGAGCGGCCGCTAAAGGAATATCCACGGTGCGGGATTCCCTCACTGGTTTTCCGCCATCCATGGTCTCAATAATAGAAAGCTCTTTGGCTCTCTCTTGAATGAGGCGCGCAATTCTAAAAATATATTTTGCGCGCTCTTTTCCCGCCATGCGGGACCAAACATTGTCATAAGCATTTCGGGCCGCACTCACCGCTAAGGTCACATCTTGCTCATTGGCTTCTGCTACATCTGCAATTTTATTCTCCGTCGCAGGGTTCAGCGTTGCAAAGTATTTGCCTGAGTTCGGCTCTTGGAATTTTCCGTTGATAAAAAGATCATATTTTTTTTCCAACTTTACTTGGTCAGTAGCTTCTAAAGAAGGTGCGTATTGCCAAGTTGTAGAAAACTTCAGTTTCGGAGTGGATTTTCCCGCCAAGTTCCTCGTTGATTTCTCATAAGATTTAGCAAGAGCAGAAACGCCGGCCACTCGCACAACTGGAAGTTTGGTTGGAGTCGTCGCGGATTTCTGAGTGGCTTTGACCAGAATCCCGGCGCGAAGACGGGAGGAGCTTTTATTCAATTTTTTTACTGTTTTAGAGTTCAATTTTGTTTTGTTGTTTTTTGCCATCGCTGCTTCCTTTAGTCTTTAGAAAAATAATCAAAAGATTGGTAACGACCGGTTTTTTCTTTCACGATTTGTCGAAGTAAATCGTTCGCGAGTACACTCGCACCAAAACGAAACATATCAGGCGTGAGCCAATCCTCACCTAAAGTTTCTTTCACCATGACCAAATATTGGAGCGCTAGTTTGGCGGTTTGAATACCACCGGCGGGCTTCATTCCAATTTTTATTCCTGTGCGGTAATAATGATCTCGAATCGCTTCTAACATCACCAAAGTCACAGGAAGAGTGGCTGCTGGTTGAATCTTTCCGGTGGAGGTTTTAATAAAATCGGCACCGGCCTCCATAGCAATGTCACTAGCCAAACGAACATTATCCAAAGTTGCAAGATCCCCTGTTTCTAAAATCACTTTTAGGTGTGCTGTACCGCAGGCTTCTTTCACTGCTGCGATTTCATCAGAAACGTAATTGTAATCTCCTGAAAAAAACTTCCCACGAGAAATCACCATATCAATTTCATCAGCACCCTCCGCCACCGCCCAGCGGGTCTCTTCCAACTTAAAACGGAGAGAACTCATCCCTGAGGGAAAGGCCGTGGCCACGGCAGCCACTTTCACCGAATGTCCTTCGAGAGCTTTTTTCGCCACTCGAACCAAATTTGGGTACACACAGACGGCCGCGACCGACGGAAGCTCTGGCATCAGTTCGTAGGGAGTGATGGCTTTTTGGCACATTTGGCGCACTTTCCCGGGCGTATCCTTAGCCTCCAAGGTTGTCAAATCCATCATAGATAGCGCCATTTTCAGCGCTTCTTGTTTTGAAGATTTTTTTATGCTTCGTGAATTCAGACGAGCCACACGCTCCTCAACACCCACGAGATCAATTATCGGACTGGACACTTAGGACCTCCCACCAAGAAGGCTCTCCCTTTGAGAGCAACACTCCTAAAAAAACGAGTGCTCATTTTCATTGCATCCGACATAGAACTCAAGACTTTTGATTTTTTTACTGTTTTTTTTCCCTTTTTTTGGCAGAGTGAGCCGATCCAATGCGGGAATCGCCGGGAAGGCCATTTCTGTCTTATCTACAGGGAGTCTCAATGGTTCATATTTCGGGTGTTGCAAAGCAATATGGGAATAAAATTCTCTACAAGAATGCTTCATTCCAAATCAATCCTGGCGAAAAAATTGGCCTGGTGGGTCCCAATGGCGCCGGTAAGACAACCATCTTCCGCATTATTATGAATGAAGAAGGCGTTGATGCCGGCGCGGTATCGAAACCCGATAAAATTAAAATCGGCTATTTTTCTCAAAATATCGAAGAAATGAAAGGCCACTCTGCTATCGGAGAAGTGATCTCCGGCGTTGGTAATTATTCGGCGATTAAAACTCGTTTAGCAGAGCTTGAACATCAGCTTTCAGAGCCCATGGACGAAGACAAGATGACCAAGGTTTTGGAAGAGTATGGCGAACTTCAACACGAATTTGATCATATCGGTGGTTATGAATTAGAATCCCGTGCCGCCGAAATCCTCACCGGCTTGGGTATCGGTCCTGAGGACTACCACCGCCCCACCGAAAGTTTTAGTGGTGGTTGGAAAATGCGAATCGCTCTAGCGAAAATTCTTGCCATCAATCCTGATGTTTTGTTGATGGATGAGCCCACGAATCACTTGGATTTAGAAAGCATCGTTTGGCTGGAAGCCTGGCTACAAAATTTCAAGGGCTCTATCTTAATGACCAGCCATGATCGTGATTTTCTCAATCGCCTTGTGACAAAAATTGTGGAAGTCGCATATCAAACCGTGACTGTTTACTCTGGCAATTATGATTATTATGAACGAGAAAAAGCCATCCGCAAAGATCAGCTGATCGCAACGGCCAAGCGCCAAGAAGATATGCTGGCCAAAGAACATGAGTTCATTGCGCGATTTGCAGCAAGAGCGTCACACGCTGCACAAGTGCAGTCGCGGGTGAAAAAACTCGAGAAAATTGACTTGGTGGAAATTCCAACTGAAGACAGAGTGATCGATTTTGAATGGCCCACCCCTCCCCGCGGAGGTGATGAGGTGGTGAAAATCGAAAACTTAGGAAAAATTTGGAGTACACCCGATCGAAAAGACAAATTGGTTTTCCAAGGTGCCAATGCGCTGGTGAAACGCATGGATCGCATTGCGGTCGTCGGAGTCAACGGAGCCGGCAAGTCCACTCTGATGAAAATTTTAACGGGCCAAGCAGAGCCCACTTCCGGAAAATACACCATTGGTGCAAATATTGAAGTGGGTTATTTCAGTCAGAACTCTTTGGATATTTTGGATCCAAACTCCACCGTTTTAGACGAAGTGCACTCTTATATTCCAAACGCCAATTTAGGCTATGTGCGAAATCTCCTCGGCACGATGAAATTTTCTGGCGACGACGTCGAGAAACGCATTAGCATTCTTTCTGGTGGTGAAAAAAGTCGAGTGGTGCTCGCGACTATTTTGGCTAAACCTGTCAATTTGCTCATTTTGGATGAGCCCACGAATCATTTGGACATTGTCTCGAGAGAAGTTTTACTAAACGCGATAAAACAATTTCCAGGCACCGTGATGATCGTGAGCCATGATCGCCATTTCCTGCGCGAAATTACCACCCGAGTTTTTGAGCTCGACAAGAATCAACTTCTTGTGACTGATGGCTCATGGGATTACTATTTAGAAAAGAAAGCCCAAAAGGGATAACGGAAACGAGAAAAGAATGAGCTTCAAATACCAAAGCATTTTTGATTTTTCTGCTGCTAAATCTAACGACAAGACCGAATATAGATTCTTGGGCAAAGAAGGCGTGGAACTAAAAAAACTCGCAGCCATCGCCGGCGAGCAAAAAACAACCGAGCGCGAATTCCTCTTTGTCAACCCTGAAGCTATTCGAAAGCTCACGGAAGTGGCCATGGATGATGTTTCTCACTTGCTCCGAAAAGCTCACTTAGAAAAATTAACAAAAATCTTGAAAGATCCTGAAGCCTCTGACAATGACCGTTTCGTCGCTATTGATTTACTTCGAAATGCCGTGATCGCCGCCGAGCGAGTTTTTCCGTCTTGCCAAGACACCGGGACAGCCATCGTTCTTGGAAAAAAAGGACAAAATGTCATCACTGACGCCGATGATAAACTCGCGATCAGCGAAGGAATTTATAATACTTTTCAACGAAAAAATTTGCGCTACTCTCAAATGGCCCCCCTTTCGATGTATGAAGAAAAAAACACCGGAAATAATCTACCCGCACAAATTGATATTTATGCCGACGCCGGAGAAGAGTTTAATTTTCTCTTCATCACCAAGGGTGGCGGGAGTGCGAATAAATCTTACTTGTATCAAAAGACCAAAGCGTTGCTGAATCCAGAGTCCATGGAAAAATTTGTGCGCGAGGCATTGGGAAATCTTGGAACTGCGGCCTGCCCCCCTTATCACTTGGCGCTTGTCATCGGTGGCACCTCTGCTGAGGACACCATGAAAACCGTGAAACTTGCGTCCACCGGGTATCTTGATTATCTTCCGACCGAAGGCAATGCTGATGGACGAGCCTTCCGTGATTTAAAGATGGAAGCCCAAGTCGAACAGTGGGCACGCGAAACCAAAATCGGCGCACAATTTGGCGGAAAATATTTGGCTCACGATGCTCGTGTGATTCGCATGCCTCGGCATGGAGCGAGCTGCCCTGTGGGGCTTGGTGTGAGTTGCTCTGCGGATCGCCAGATCAAAGGAAAAATCACGCGCGATGGTATTTTTATTGAGCAACTGGAAGAAAATCCTTCTCAATATTTACCGACGGATTTGAAGGACTCCAACCTTCCCGTGGTGGAAATTGATCTCAATAAACCGATGAGCGAGACCCTCAAAATCCTTGATGGTTTGAGTGTTGCTACGCGCGTGATGTTAAACGGTCCGATGATTGTGGCCCGTGACGTGGCTCACGCGAAGCTCAATGAAAGATTAAAAAATGAAGGAAAACTTCCAGAGTGTTTGAAAAAATTTGCGGTCTATTATGCAGGACCCGCAAAAACTCCGAAGGGTTTTGCTTCAGGCTCTTTCGGACCTACCACTTCAGAACGCATGGATCCCTATGTTCCAAGCTTCCAAAGCCATGGTGGCTCTTTGGTCATGTTGGGTAAGGGAAATCGCACGTCGAGCATCACAGACTCTTGTCAACAGAATGGCGGCTTTTATTTAGGTTCTGTTGGTGGACCGGCGGCTCGCCTGGGCAAAGAATGCATCACAAAAGTGGAAGTTCTGGAATACCCAGAATTAGGCATGGAAGCTATTTGGAAAATTGAAGTTAAAAATTTTCCCGCTTTCATCATTGTCGATAACAAAGGTAATGACTTCTTTAAGACCGTCGTGCGCGGACATAAGTAGAGCTAATAATAGACATAATTAGTAAGATTTTCGAGGCTAACGCATTGATCTTGAGAAAAGGATTAACCCCTTTTTGTCTCACCACTGTCTTCTTTGCAGGGGGTGAGTATGAACAGGGACCTTCTTTTTGGTGGTTTAGTTTTAGCCATTGTTTTCCTCTTAGGGGTTGAAGTGCTCGCAGAGTCAAGAGAGGAATATTCCATCCAATCTCCTGATGAGGAGATCGTGATTGTCCTTAAGCACTTGCCCGTTTCCGAGCTTCGCCTCGCGAAAGCTCAAGACGAGGAATCAAATTCACAAAGGGAAATCGCAACAGTTCGTCGTGCTGTTGATGAGAGCGAATTCAAAGTGGATTTACATCCTTTGGCGGGGAATCAGTAGGCTTTAAGTGGATCAAGTGTGCTTAGCCGAAAGTGCGTTTAGCCTTTTTTACGAAGACCGATTAAAAATATTTCTTTGCTGATTTTTCGGGTGGAATCGGGCTTCATCGCTTCAAATTTTTCGTAGCGTTTTTTAATTTCGTCGCGAAGCTTTGTAAAATCCTCGCAGTGAAAAAGCTTCGCGACGAAAGAGCCCCCGGAACGCAGATTTTTTTGAGCAATCTCCATCGCGAGCTCCACTAATTCCACAGATCGCGCTTGATCTGTGATTCGAATTCCAGTCGTCCTTGGTGCCATATCAGAAATCACTAAATCAAAGGGTGGAGTAAAGCCGTGCTCTACAAAAACATTTTCTAAATTGAGATCTCGCAAATCAGCTTGAATAAAAACCGCATTTTTCAATGGCACGGTCACAGGCGACAAATCCACTCCCAAAATGCGTCCGTGAGCCCCAATTTTTTGAGAGCAATATTGCGACCAGGAACCGGGTGCGGCACCCAAATCCAAAACTGTCTGACCGGGCTTAACGATTTTAAATTTCTGGTCAATTTCTTCGAGTTTAAATACTGAACGAGCCGCAAAATTTAGATCTTTGGCTTTTTTAAAATAATGATCGCGTGGATTATAACTCATTCAATTCCTTTAAAAACCAAACAAGCTCAGTGGAGACTTGGTTGAATCATCAAACGATCCAACCAATTCGTACCAGAAACTGATGTTCCCGAAGCTGAACCCGATCCAGCATCTGAATCAGGCGCTGGACTTTTTGTGCCCACATCGAATGCTGCGCATTTGTAATTTGGATCTGCCGGCGGCATATTCGACTTTTGCCACAAATCTTCAAAAAGTAAATCCACCTTTGTCGCTAAATCTGAGTCCTCGGCGATAATTCCCACTTCCCGAGACAGTGTCAAAGAACTATATGAAAAATTCTCTGAACCCATATAAACGACATTCTGGTCAGCAACGATCGCTTTCGCATGAATATAAGGAGTATTGGTCGATGCCGGTCCTGGCATCATACGCGCATCCACTTTCGCCAGACGAAGTGCCATCACTGCAGGGTAATTGAAATTTGCTTTGACCACGTCACACTGCGGAACAATCACTCGCACGGCCACGCCCCGCGAAGCTGCATCAAACAAGGCATTTTGAATATGCTCTTCACTTAAATTTTCCACGGTTAATTCAATGCGATGATGAGCTCCGCCAATCAAAGCCACTAAGCGATCAATAGAATTAATTGGACTCCAAAGCAAATTAGCGTTGGTCAAAGGAGGAGTGATACTTCCGCCGTCCGCCGCGTTCTGCCAGTCAGCCTCAAAGACTTTGTTCCACTCGGCAATGACATCTTTATCCGTGGTGAAAATCCCCATATCAAACATGCCCATAAAAGTTTTTACTTGGTTCATGGTTGAAATCATCGCGCGCTGGTCATCAATCACCATGGCTTTTTCATGAGTGATTCGAAAGGCCGCTGTCGCCTGCACGGCTTTAACACCCGCTGTTTTCATGTCCGCAACGAGGCTTTGATCCTTAGGACTACGCCATTCACTCTTATCAAAAATCACGCGCACGTCGATCCCACGTTTCGCCGCCGACATCAACGCCGAACCCACCGCTGGATCAGAAAGATGAAACATCACCATTTTCACGCTTTGCTTTGAAGCATTGATTGCATCAATAACTGGCTGATGCGCGTCTGGTTTTGGAGCATAAAAGAAATCAATTGGACCAGCCAGCTTTTGTGCCAGTGCAGAAACCTGAAACACCAAAGTCAGAGTAACAAGAAACGTCTTCAGTTGGAACATCACGAACCCCCTTGTGAGCACCCTTGAACGCCAGCGGATTAGACTTAGGTCTAGCTGCTTTATCAAGAACTCCTTTGTTGTGTTTTTGTTTTGACACTGCCTGTTATCTACCAAATGCCATAAAGAAGTTAATAGCAAATTCCGAAGAGGCTTGTGCACTAGGTGCAGTTATTTACTGCCTCATTTCTAAGCCTTTCAAAGGGAGCTCTCTTGAAAAAATGGATTCAAAAATTTGTACATCAATTGAATGTTGATACTAACGATAATAGCAAAAATTCCAGTTCTGAGGTGGAGGTCTCTGAGGATCGAGCCACACTTCTTTTTCTGCTCGATACTTACTCAAAACATTTGATTGAGACGGAGGTCTTCCCCGTGCGTCGAGTGCGAGAGGCTTTGGATGAGTTCGCCAAAAATCTTCTTCAACAGACTGATGACAATTTGGAAAAGACATTTTTTCGTTTGCGGCAGTTTATGTCTAGCCATCGAATTGATGAGTACACTTATGTGCAAAAAAATTTCGATGAGTTTCGTCGACTCATTTGGGACTTGATTGAAAATCTCAGCGAAGATCTCACTGCAGAGAATTCTGAAGACCTAGGACTGGCCGCAAAAGTTCAGCAACTTCGTGAGGCCATGGAATTAAATTCCGTGGAGCAAATCAAGTGTCAATCGCGGGAATTCATTAATTCTTATATAAAAATTCAAGAGCAAAAACAAATTCGTCGCGGCAAACGTTCAGAAACCGTCAAGAGACAGCTCTCCCAAGTAAAAAAACAATTGGTGGATGCCAATAACACATTGAGACTCGATCATTTAACAAAAGCCTATAATCGTCGTTGCTTTGAAGAGCAAATTCGACAGCAATGGAATCTTTTTCAGATCAGTCGTCAGCCGGTTTCCTTGCTGATGCTTGATATCGATTTTTTCAAACGAATCAACGACACCTTTGGTCATGCCATGGGTGATCTGGTTTTAGTTGAGTGCGTGAAAATGCTCAAAGAAGTTTTTCCTCGAGAAGTGGATTCCATTTCCCGCATTGGCGGAGAAGAATTCGCTGTTTTGCTTCCGGACTATCAAATTGAACACGCCATCAAAAAGTCGGAAGTCGCATTGAATAAATTCAGAGGAGAAACCATTGTCGATAAAGACATGCAAGCCAAGTTCACGATCTCCATTGGCATTGCACAATTAATGGAAAGCGAAAGTATCGAAAACTGGATGAAACGTGCGGACACAGCTCTTTACGATTCAAAAAAATCCGGGCGAGACCGATACACGGTGGCCGCCCATGTGCAGCTTAAAAAGGACCATGTGGCGTAGCTCAATCACTGAGCTGCGCCGATTTGCTCAATCGCTTTTTCCGAGAAGCTCCTTACGTAGTTAACAAAACCCGCTCGGAAATCTTCGGCCGTGTGGGTGTAGAGATAATCAGGCTGAACACCGTTGTTCTCAATATAGTCACTGGGTTCGTATTGATTGCTTTCTTTGTAAGTCATAAATAATCCACGGGTGACTTTTACACTCACCTGAGAATTAGTTAAGACGCCGACTTCTTCCACATTCCCACCGAGGCCCATAGTCGTTTGCCCAAAAAATTTGGTGGCCTTATTATCACGTAAGATCATAGGAAAAACATCACCGCAAGAACCCGCCAACTCGTCAATTAAAACCAGTCTTGGCTTTTTCCAACGATAATCACCGTAAGAAGAGAGTTTCAAATCGCCAGAGAAAATCGGCAAAGGCTCACTTAATTCTTTTCCTTCATCGTAAGCTTTTTCAATCGTGTGAGCCATCGCAATGGACAAACGAAGTCCATTAGGATTTTCATTCTTAGTATCTGTAGCGGCTCCTTGATTCATATCATTAATCCACTTGCGATCCGCATGACACATCTGCACGGGAGCATTATTACTGCTCGTTAAAAACATTGAAGCCAAACTTGTGCAGTAATAGCCATTGCCACCAGGATTGTGCGTTTGATCTAAAACAAGCACATCCGCCAAGGGCTCATACTCTTTCAACACAGCTAAATAATACTTCAAATAAACTTCAACAGAATAGTCGGTAGGGGAATAACTAAAACTTCGTACTAGTAAAATCGTTTTATTCTGAACACGATAAAGAGCCGCGAAAACCGGAGGTTTCTCATCTTTACCAAGACCCGCAGCTGTTCGGGCCTCATCGCTCGCATACACTTGCACCCAGCTAAATTTCTTCTTCACGCCTTCTGAGGCAAAAAATGGTACGGGATTCCCCATTTGATAAAGCGATCCTTGAAGAGCCTCATTGAAATCATCCACCCAAGCGGTTGCTAGCTGATTGCCGGGCTGATAAAAACCAGTGTCCTTGGGGTTATATTTTCCGACTGACCAAGGAATATTCACTTGATAAGTTTCTCCCTTAGCATTTTTAAAAACCGCAGTCGCAACTTCTTTGGTGGGCTTAATTTCGGTAAAATAAGATGCGCGATTTGTGATGAATGCAATTAAGTGTTTATTCGACTCCTCGGTGGCCCAGGATTTGTATTTCACGATACTTGCTAAATACTCACCCGGAGTTTTTCCATCAAGAGTCACCAACTCATCACCCAGAGCAATTGGCGTGTCTTTGAGTTTTTCTTTAACAATATTAGCAACCAAGGCTTTGCCTTCCACAGGACTCAAACCGAAAGGAAGAGAGTAAGACGACACTTCTGAAGAACTCAGTGTGTGTCTAATTTGCACGTGGCCATCATGAAGACTTGCGCCGAATTGATAAAGATACCCAAGAGCTTCGTCTTCGCTTTGTGCCTGAGCGATCTTGCCTGATAACTGGGTCGCGAGCTCATCAATATTGAAAGAAAATCGAGATTGTTTATAGCTATAAGGTCCGTAGTAACTTTTAAACAGCTGAACTTCTTGAGCTAGATCCTGAGTCAATTCCTGAGTTTTTAAAGGTCGCAAACCGACATTTTTGGACGATGAGGGTAAAAATCCCGTACTGGCTTTCGAGCATCCTAAGATCAAAAAACACAGAGAAACTAATCCTAAGGAGGCAGCTAAAGTTGAACGATTTTTCATACAAAGACCTTTCCACAGAAGTTGGTAACACTTACCTATCAACAGCCATCAAGAATCACAATTTTTTACTTAATTCAAAGCCAGGGTCAGAGGCCACTCTATACTATTTTCAAAAATTGACTAATTTGTGACTGATCTAAAGTTCAACACCCCTGTTAGTCCGACACCAGGGTTACAGGCTCAGCTCAAATATATTTTTTCAAATCGATTGTCCGACCATTTGAAATAGGCAAGCTTTTTGCTTTGCTATTCAAGCACAAGCACTCACTCTACGCACAAACATTCTTTTTCGTACAACCAAACCAATCAACAAACACAAACAACCAGGAGGTATTGGATGAAAAAAACATCCCCACTTCGTCGTTCTCATTTTGCTCTGCATTTCCGCGCGGCTGTCTTTTCCACAGCACTCGTCACGTCACTTCTTGTTACGCCACGAGCCGCTCATGCCACTCGACTGAGCCCTGCTTCCAGTGGCGTGATTGTTGCCGTCATCGACACTGGCGCTGATATATATCATCAAAATCTCAAAGGACATTTGTGGCGAAACCTTGGTGAACTTGGCTACGATTCCCTTCACCGCGACAAATCTTCCAACGGCATTGATGATGATGGAAATGGATTCATTGATGATGTGAACGGTTGGAATTTTTCTGACAACGATAAAAATCTTCATGATGAACAAGGCCACGGAACTCATATCGCCGGAATTATTTCTGGTGCTCCACCCGCTCAAGTGATGGTTTTGAAAGCTTTTGATGCTCATCGTTCAGGTCAAGAAGTTTTAACGGCAACAATCAACGCTATTCATTACGCCATTCGAATGCACGCACAAATTATTAATTATTCAGGAGGAGGCTCGCAGCCAAGTCCCGAGGAAGAAGCCGCCTTGGGAATTGCGGCAAAAGCCGGCATTCTTGTGGTTGCCGCCGCAGGCAATGATCGCAGCGATGCCGATCGCTTCGGATTTTATCCCGCCGCTTATCATCTTCCCAACATTTTGTCTGTCGCAGCTGTTGATCAAGCTGGAAGTTTGCTCCCCTCCAGTAATTATGGAGTAAAAACGGTGAAATTGGCAGCCCCAGGTCAACAGATCTTATCCACTCTTCCACAAAATCAATACGGAATGATGACCGGTACCTCACAGGCAACAGCCTCAGTCACCAAAACCGCTGTTTTGCTCTACGCTCAAGAACAAAAAACTGATGTGCTGCGCAGCCCGAGCTCCATGATTGATCGCATGGTCTCCACCGCTGACCGCGTCCCGGAGCTTGTGGGTAAACTTCACAACCCTGTGGTGCTCAATACGCTTCGCGCTTTGCGCTCTTCGCTCTAAAACAAACTCGCGTTGCAAATATTTTCGCCGAAAGTTAGTAACTCCACTTTTCGATGTTGAGATATTCAGTGTAAACATGCCCACTCATGCGATAATTTTTTAAACCCACTGGAATCACAGAAACATTGGTTCGATAATAGCCCGGTATTGCAGGAAGATCTTCCGTGTACGCCTTCAGCACTTTGTGCATCAGTTGCAGTCGCTTTTTTGGATCAAACTCCGACTCCGTTTGATCCAACCATTCGTCAACCTGCTTATTCCGCCAGCCTGAGCGATTGGACCCTGACCACGAATTTTCTAAAGTCGGAATCATCGAAGAGTGCAAAGAACCTCTTAAAATGTCATCCGGTAAATTGACCCAGGAATAAAAACCAATTTCAAATTTACGTTCACGAACAATGGAAGAAAAAAGCACTCGCGCAGGATAATTTTTAATGAGCAATTCGACTCCTACTTGTTTCCAAGCCGATTGAATAAACACTTCGATCATTTCATTGAGCTTATAATCCGACACTCCCGAAATGGTCAGACTGAGTTTTTTTCCATCCTTGTAACGAAAACCCTGCGGTCCCTTTTTCCAGCCGGCCTGGTCAAGGAGTTGATTGGACTTGGCCTTATCATATTTGTAAACTTTGATAAGTTCTGGATCTTCCGTGTACCAAGAATCCAAAGGAGTAGAAAAGTGAAAGGCCGGTGGTTGTTTTCCCTCAAAAAAAGCTTGAGTCATTTCTTTACGATTCAAAGCATAAGCCAATGCTTGTCGCACCTGTTTATCTTTTAACTTTTCATTATCTAAATTTAACGCCAAATGGGCATACACAACTCCTGGGACAAAAATAACTTGAAAGGGTAGGTTTTCCTTTTTTACTTTTTTCCCAAAAGCCAAAGCCTGGTCAAAACTCAAACCGGAAGAAGAGGCAATTTGAATCGCACCCGTTCGCAGATTGGCCTCCATAGAAGAGGAATTAAGAATAAATTTAAAAATCACTTTTTGGAAATAAGGCTTCGTTCCATAAAAAAAAGAATTCGCCGCCAAGGACACATGGTTTCCTATTTTAATTTCCGTCACTCGATAAGGACCATTGTAAAGGCCAGGATTGGTGGGTTCGCGAACATAAAGAGAATTTCTTTCATAAGCTTGCGGTTGATCCTTATGTTTCTCAAATATTTTTAACTCCAAATGAGCCGCTAAGGGGCGGGGAAAATTAAGATAAAAATTCCATTGAGCTTTTTTAAAGAGCACCGTGCAAAGTTTGGGATTTTGAGAATCCGCTGAAATTTCTTCAATATTTGAAAAGTCATCTTTTGCGGGAGCAGAAACATTCGGATGCTTGCCAATCAACCAAGCCGCTCGGATATCTTCACAAATGACAGGTTCCCCGTCTCCCCATTTGGCTTCTGCTAAAATCTCAAATTGCGCACTCAGTGCGGTCGGACCTTTGCCCTCAGCCACTTTGATCAATTTCATTTTATGATTTTCTAATGAAGGGATTTCTTTAATCAAAACAGGGTAAGGTTTTCCTTCAGGAGTCAGCGCCACCAACGGACGAAGCACTGAATCTTGGACATAAACGGCCGCCATCATTGCATTGATCACGGGATTTAAAGTATCAAATTCTGCGTTGAGCGCGATTGAGAGTTCATTTGGATGAAAATTTTTCGGTGCTGAAGACGACAATTCAGCAAAAGCGAAGGAAGCCGCAAAACCTAAAAAAAGGACGAATGTAAAACATAATCTACGTACATAATAACAAGGTTTCATCGGTAACCATCCTAAGGGTGAATGAGTATTTTTTTCCTACCTGCACCTCTCAAACAATGAGTTAAACGAATCTATTCCCAAGTCAAGAGGTCAAAGGGCGAATCGCGGGCTTCCTGTTGACTTGAGGACAATCCTTATGCGACTTTAGAAATGAGCCAATCTTCGAGGTAGTTCATGAAAAATATTTTGTTTATTCCAACTTTGATCATTTTTAATTTTCTTTTTTTCAGCTCTAATAGTTTTGCTCTTCAATGCGGCGAAACGATTCAAACAAGCATCACACTGACTCAGGATTTAAATTGTCCAAACACAACCGATTTTGCTTTGAATATTATTGGTGATAATATTTCCGTGAATGGTAATGGACACGCGATTTACGCTCCTCTGGCCATTGCAGGTATTTTTGTTCATGGTCTCAGCCCCAACATCAGTGGATTTGTGATCACGGGCATTCAAACTGGAACCGGTATTTTTGTCTACGATAGTCCTGGAGTCAGTCTGCACCAAAATCAAAGCACCAATAATATGTATGGCATTCGCATCTACGCCGACACCACTTCAATGAATACCGTGACGATCGCTTCTAACACCCTCAGCAATAACAGCGTTTTTGGCATTTACGTCAGTCATAGCTTTCAAGGCTCTATCGGCCACCCTGTGATCATCGCCAATGATTTAAGTCAAAGCGGGAGTTTTGCACTTTTTGTTGAAGCTGACGAATTTGAAGTCACTATGGCCGGGGCTAATTCCCTTTTCGAATCCACCAGCGGAATTTACCTTAAAGGCGGAAATTTCCTTATTCATGATATTTCTCTTCTGGATGAGAGTATTCGCCATGTTGGTATCTTTGTTGATTCTGCGAAGTCTTTGGGTGTTTCCAATTTGGACGTGAGCACAAGCTTAACTCCGCTACCATCAGAAGAACAAATTGGCTTAGACATTTATAGAACTCCAAGTTTCGTCATTACTCAGTTCACAGCCAATGGCAATGATGTTGGTCTCAAGCTAGAAACAGAAGCGCAAGTGAATACAACAGGAACCGTCAATTGCTCTCATCTATCGAATAACCAAGCGGCCGGAATCATGTTTAGCTCCTATGACAGCACGATTTATGGAAGTGTTGCTCTTAATGGAGTCATTTTTACCGAGACTGACCCCAGCAAAAATGTGTTAATCTCTAATGGCACAATTGCAAATCCCACCTTCGGTCCTGGATTTAGTTGCACAGTTAAATAAGACTAAATAAGGCAGACCAGCAAACACTGCGATTAATGCTCTTTTTTTCGTGATTGATATTCTTGTTCACGAGCGACCGCGCCTTCGTCTAAGCCATAGCTTTCTAAAGCTTGGAGTCCTTTTAAGGCAGAAGGAATAGCCAAAGTGTTTTCTAAAACAGAAATATAAATTTTAATTTTTTGTAAAAGATCTTGTCCCTCTTCAAACAAAGCTTCGTAGCGCACAGAACCTAGCCCGAGTTCCGACCAGTCGTTTAAAAAATTAAGCGCCGTCTGCGGAGTCGCATTGTACATCGTGTTTCGGCACTCTTGATCGGCTTTAATGAAATGACGATTTCCAAACTGATCTTTCAATTCCACTCGATGTTTCTCACAAGGTTTGCCGCAGTCACGCCAACTACTGCCCTCGCTCAAAAGGGCCGCAAACACACAATGCTCCATATGAAAAGATGGCATGTATTGATGAATGGTCACTTCTAATTTGGAGGCCTCTGAATGAACTAAAAGGTCTCTGACTTGTCTTTGGTTCAAATCATAAGAAGCACAAACAGAGTGCAGCCCTTTTTTTAAAAGATATTTTGCGGTGAGATGATTGGTGACATTCAAACTAAAATCCCCGAATAGCAGCGAAGACACAGGCTCTACTTTTGTGAAATATTGAATGGCACCCAAACTTCTCGCAAGAATGACATCAGGCTTCATTCTGACGATAGCTTTTAAGTGCCCGTACTCGCCTGGCTTAAGAATGCGAGTGGTTGCAAGGCCCGTCCTAAAACCGAGCGCTTTCAATTGCCTAAGTGAGGTTTCAAAATCACGACCAAATTCAAAATCTAAAATCACCGCCCCTAATTGCGAAGGCGCCAACTCCCCGGATGCCACCGCAAGAGCCAGCGCCTCGACTTGCGATTTCTGTCGTAAAACGATGTTGAGTTGTGGCTTTTGCTTCGCGGAATTTGTTTTTGTGGCGAAGATTTGCGGTGCGGGCAACTGATATTCAGAGTTAATTTCAACTTGCGGTGAATCGATACCTTCGCTGTCACGGGAGGGCTTCGACACCACTCGCTCCTTCGAGCGTAAAATGGACAACTCGGTTTGTAATTGCCGGCGCAATTCTTTAAGTTCTTTATGAGACAAAAATAAAGCCTCTGCGGAAGTACGCGCCAAACTGATTTTGCTTGCAATAAAAACTGAACCCGAAAGAGCTCCTAATTCTTCTTTAAGTAATTCATCTGAAAGTCCCGCTGTTCGAGCTAAGCTGAGCAAACTTTGAGAAATCGCTGAAACTTCGTATTTTCCATCGCTCATGGTGACTCGTAAAGGCTCACCCAACTGCAATTGTGCCTTAATTTGGACCGGAATTCGCTTCAGGGAATTTCGATCCTGAAAACTTTTTGCCACTTCATGCTTTAGCTCTTTATCGTGATTCAAGTAAACTTTAGCCCCGATGAGCTCCTCAGAAATTCTCACTTCACGCGCTAGTTCAACTTTCAAGCGTCCGCCAGAAACTTTTTGCACAGAGTAAATATGGCTGCCACTTTCTAAAATTTGCGCGCCTTTGTTATAAACCCAGAGTAGACCATCTCCATTTTTAAGTTCAATTTCCGAATGAGTTTTTAGCAGAATCCCAGAGGAAAGCACTCCCACGATTTCGGCAAAATAAAATCCACGATGGGAGCTAAAAGTTCCATCCACTAATTTTTGATGATTCACTCCTTGAAGCCAACCCGAGCAAAAACCCCGTGAGTAAGAAACCGCCATATCTTTTTCAAGTTGAGTGATCGATTTAAACGCAGCATTGGAATTTTTTAAATTTGCTGCCTGATCGATGACTTGTCGATAAGAGCGTGCCGCCGTCGCCACATATTCTGGTGCCTTCAGGCGACCTTCGACTTTAAAACTTGAAACGCCCATTTTCATCAACTGCGGAATTTCTTCAATCCCACACAAATCTTGCGGTGAAACTAAAAATTTCTGAGCTTGTAACTCTTTCTTTTCGCCATCCACAAAAAGTTCATAGGAAAATCGACAACTCTGCGCGCACTGCCCGCGATTGGCAGAGCGGCCGCCGATGGATTCCGAAGTGAAACATTGGCCGGAATAAGAGACGCACAAGGCGCCGTGCACAAAAACTTCGAGCTCTTTATCCGTATTTTTCGCGATCAATTCAATTTCTGAAAGAGAGTTTTCTCGACCTAGAACAAAACGTTTGAGCTCTAAATCTTCTAGAAAGGAAATGGCTTCGTGATTAGTCACGGTCATTTGAGTGGAAGCATGAAGGACTTGCGTGGGTGCGATCGCCCGAATGATTTGCACGAGCCCCAAATCTTGAACAATGAGTGAGTCCGGCTTGAGAGCAAGGATTTTCTTAATCAGAGGAATCAGCGCTGGAAGCTCATTTTCAAAAATCACCACGTTAAAGGCCAAGTGGGCTTTAACTCCGTAGAGATGACAAGTTTCAATGAGCTCCTTGAGAGTCGCTTCATCAAAATCAGCACTTCGTCCGCGAGCATTGAACCCCGGCACGCCAAAGTAAACCGCATCAGCGCCATTATGAATAGCGGCTAAAGCCATCTCCTTATTTCCGACCGGCAAAAGCAATTCGAAAGACATAGCTTAGTGGTACACACAAGCTCGGGGAGTCACAATAGTTATGCTTCCAAGTGAAAATTATTTAGGATGTTTTTTTAAGAACAAGGCTGCGAGGCTATTGTCTTTCAAACTAAATCTTCTGAATCTCGATACGAACATAAATGAGGTCCTCACTCGGCTGAATTTGCAGCTGACAGGGCTCTGAAACTTTCAGACAGTCCATCGCTTCGACTTGTTCCGCGGCCATAGCGGCAACCACAGCCGCTGGCGCTGACAGCTCACCCTGGAACGCAAAGCTTCCTTGAATGCAAAAAATAAAAGTGAGTTGCTTCGTAAAAATAAGTTCAGAGCTAGAAGTTTCCACACTCATTTTCGCAGAGACTTCACCTCTTTTAAAAAGAAGACCCAGATCAAGAACCTCTTCGGCAACGAGCTCACATTTGATCGATGTTTCACCTTGAAAAAAAAAAGGAACAAGGGGCGCCAAATGATTCCCATTCAGAAGCACGCCCTGTCCTTGAATTAAAACTAAAAGACGATCATAACCTGGAAAAGAAGAAAAGGAACTGGACTCCCGAATTTTGGCAGAGCTCAACCTCCACAGAAAATCGCTCTTGGAGAAATCCGAACCCTCAGGAAATATTTCTACTTCCGACGTTAAGCCCAAACCATTTTTCCAAGGGCTTGTTTTATAATTTTTATGTTTTTTCAAAACTAGGCAGCGATTCGACACGCTCATACCTCATATAGCCCGTCACTGATTTTTCATTCATTCTTTCAGCACTTCCTTGGTCGTTAAGTTTATCTAACACCGCTTCAATAGCATCCTTTGCCATCTCGTAGGCTTCCGCCTTAGATTTTCCTTGGGTATGAATACCAAGTGCTGGAAATTCTACCGCCCAGAATTTTCCGGATTTGATAAGATATCCCTCGAGTTTCAGTTCTCACCTACCAGATTTTTGAGATTTTACTCACACAACTTTAACACACATATGTGTTTTACCCAACTCCATGAATGAATTAGATTTGACAAGTGAAATGATGGTTCCACCATCAAAGCTCTTCTTGGTGGTTTACTTAGAAGGAACATTACCGAACAATGCGAGATGTAGCAAAAAATAAAAAACCCGGTACCGAAGTGCCGGGTTTTCCATTCAAGAGGTCACCACGAGGGATGACCCATACCTGATAATCAAAACTTATTTTTTCAAAGTTTTAATGTATGCAACTAATCCTTTAACTTCATCATCGCTCAGGCTGCCGTAAGCTTCCATGTCTTTTGACAATTTAATCGCTTCGCCACCTTTTTTGATCGACAAGAAAAGTTCTTCATCAGTGTGCTTAGTCCAATCGCCAGCAGCATTGAACACTGTTGGTTTGTGCTTCAATGATTTACCTGCGCGACCAGTACCATCGCCATCAGCACCGTGACATTTTGCACATTTGCTTTCATAAAGCTCTTTTGCATCTGCGTGAGCAAAAGAAGACATCATAGTTGTTACCAAAAGACCTGCTAAAATTCCTGTTAATTTCATTTTTTCTCCTTAGCTGAAAAAATATAGTTTGTTATTTAATTCAATTCCTTCAAATTTTCTTAGAACATGTAATAAGCAGTTGCTGTCAATTTTCCGCTGATTCCCAAATTTGGTGTTGCTACCGTTCCAGCACCAGTCTCAGTGTGCGCGTAATCAATTTTTACATACGCGCCTGATTTCCAAAATTTGGTCCAGTAAATATCTTGTTGAGATTGCGCATAACCAGAGTCATTCGATGGATTTCCCATATCGAATCGCACTCCGCAGGCTGCCGTCTCACTGTGGAATAAATCCGCCGCCAAGAAACCACCAGAAGTACTAACATCAGCACCCAAGACATTGCTCGTACTGTCTGTACCGAGTAAATACCCCAACATCAATGTGAGACTATCATTCACGCCATAAGTTCCGTAAAGACCTGTACGGGTGTAACGATCCACGGTGAAGGTCGATGCATAAGCTGAGGTTTTAGCTGGATCTGTTACAGTCGGAAGACTCACAGCACCTTGGTAGTAATAGCCACCAACAGAACTTCTTTCACCGAAGAATTTATTAAAGCGGAAGAAAATATCGCGATCATTAAAAAGAGGATCTGTTTTGTCTCGAGCAGAAAAACCATTGCCGACAGCATGCAAAGATTGGTCTATACCATCATACTCAAGACCATCCAAACTTGCTAATGCAAATTCCCAATCGTGGAGAGAATATCCCAACTCGAAGCCTGGAGTATTAGGTACACCACCTGGAGCCAACTTCGCAGCGCCTGGCCATTTGTTGCTCACTCCGGCAGCCAAACCAGTCAATGGTGCAATTGGTGTTATCGTTTGACTTGAGGCTAAGGAAGAATCCTGAGCTCCGAAACCTTCGTTTACATGCATTTGACCTGCACGGAAATTCCAGTGAGCTTCTTCAGTTCCGAAAGCTCCACGAATCATTGCATTACCAACTGAAATTGAAGGTGCCGAAGTCGCAGGGTATGTAGTTCCTGATAAGGCAGTCCCAGTCGTGCCCTTCACTGTTTTTGAACTCAATCCGAATTCAACCAAAGAACCGAAGTTAGTTCCCCATGATCCAGCGAGCGCATAAATAGATCCACCAGTTGAAGTGAATGTATTCGTTCCAATGTTTGCACCGTTGGTACCTGTGTTAGCGTCAGTTCGTGAAGCTGCAACACTCGCGCGAGCACTCATCATTTGTCCGAGATCTTTTGTGGTTGTATCAACGCCGATTTTGTCGGGCATACGATAGCCAGCCGCTCGGTATTCAAAACCAGTGCGATTTAATTTTGGTACAGCCGAGTGGCAGACCATACAGTTGACGTCTTCTTTCCGCGCAAAGGCGGGAATCGCCAAACTCGTTGAACTTGATATAGTGATGATTGCCTGAACCGCTAATGCTAGGAGCGGCAACATCATTGCTTTTGATTTCATTTGTTTATTCCTCCGTAAAGTTAACATTTTGTCCATGTGGTAATATTGAGATGGATTTTGCTTATAATTGGTATCTTTATTTTTTATTTTTTAAGAAACATTGTGACAAAAATTCCCAGAATATTGGCACTGACAAATTAAAAACAAAAACTCTGCTCTCTGATACAGACCTTAGTTTTAATTTTTTCATTAGAATCTCCATCCACCTATTATTAGACTGCTAATTATCGTGGAGCGAAAAAAATTATGTTTAACAATTGTGGATTTCTTAAGATCGTGTTGAAGACTTCCTTCTATGGATTGAATAATGGATTCATTTATTGATACTGTGCCTCTGTTAATACTGTGCCCTACATGGAGAAATTATTATGACTGATCACATCCCCCCTCAGCCGGCCAATTCTTTTCGCCTCGTTCTTGAACTAAACAGTCCAGAGAAACGCTTAGACACTGTTTTATTAAGAGCGATCAAGGGACAAAATGATAATCTTAATCTCCGCGAAATCACCCGAACTGCGTACAAGGAACTTTTCAACAGCGGAAAAATTCTGATCAAAGGGCAACAAGCGCGCCCCTCTTCCAGCTTAGCTAAAGGCATCACTTACGTTGATATCATTGGCTTCAAGAAATAAACGTTGAAGAGTCAATTCCGTTCATTGACTCATCCACTTTAAGGCCCGAGGAAATTTAAAAAATTCGGTTGAATCACAGACGGAGGATTCGTGATGTCCACATCGTTCTTTTTCAACCACTCTTCCATCACCTGATGAGCCGTCGCGGCGATTTTTACATCGGCCTGCCGAAAAAGCTCCAATTCATTTTCTTCCTCAATAAAACTGGGTTTCGCTCCCTTGTGATTTTTGCGATACTCAGCTTCGAAGTCTTTGAGGTGATTTTCTAAAACCTCCCCCACTTTATCGAGCTCAAAAGTCAGACGCACTGTCGGTAAAGGAATATTGTTTGGAATCACTTTTTGAAAGCCGATGCCCGCGTGACGAACGCCCCAGGCCACCCAAGCTTTGGCAAAATCCACAGGAGAAAAATGAAAGCGGTAGCGTTCGACATCCATCCAATTATAAATTGAGGCGAGCACGACATCCTTGCGAAGAAGGGCCGCCGTTTTGCGAACGTCTCTCCATTCAGCTAAAAAATCAAAACGGGGTTCCACTTCCATGTCAGCGGGTGCAAAAGTAGAGAGGCTCGTGATTTGCATCAATTGTGTCAGATCATTATTGCGAAGCTCTGAAGGAAACGTCGGAATATTCCATCCCACATTTTCATAAGCCATGGAGACCACCTCAGCACAGAAAATTTCGCGATGATCTTTTGCATTCATTTTAAAATCATAAGGAGGATTATCGTCAGGTTCGAGCTGATCTCTCCCCGCTTTTTTCATTCTGTCCTGCTGATATTTACCGACGTAGTTGAACAAACTTTCCGCAGCTTGATGCGCTTTTTCGGGAGGAAGCTTCGAACGAAATTGCAACACGCGACCATTTCCATCATCGACATAATTTTTAAAAAGACGTCCGAAGGCTCCGACCTCTATATGAGCTTCGATGGTGTGCGCTCTTGGATCATTGTCAGCGTCTTCGACAGAAAGTTCCGTTCCCACTGGTGCCTCAATATAGACCAAAGCCAAGTGTGAAAACTGAGCTTCTTCTTTGCCAATGCGAGCAATGGCCGCACTTTCAAAAGTGTTCCCGCGACTCAAAAAAACGTCTCCTGAACGTAATTTCACCGGAGCCGAATTCGCTGTCATTAAAATAGGCGAAGAATCATTCAATACATTGCCCGCCACTTTGTCCGTCTTTGGATCAAAGGCCTTAGGATTCAAAGCTTGAAGAAGCAATTCGTCTTCCAAGTAGCGAATCGTGCGGAAGGCTAAGCGTGTGGCATTCATGCAAGCTCGACCATTTTCATCATTGAGTTGCCCAGCTTCGAAAAAACCTAACAAGCGGGCGCGGAGCGACAGTCGCAATCCAAACAAAGCCTCATTGATCTCTTTCACCTTGTGATTCGCTAAACTGGGAGTGAAGTACTCAGCATCCAGTTTTCGAATCGCTTCGGAAAGAGTACTAATCCCTTTGGCACAATTTTCGATTTTAAACACTTGAGGATCGCGGACCTTTTTCGTGAGAATTTGAGCGGTGTCCAGCAAATCAGGAAGAATAAAATCCTCAGGTGGAATGACCCCTGGACTTTTACTTGATAATTCTGCAAAACCTTTGATGTCGAGACGATTTGTCCAATAATAAACTCCGCAAAAAACACTGCCTAAAATTAAAAATAAAAATATAAAATAGCGTTTCATATGGGGTTGATCCTCCAACTGTTTCTCATCGGATTTTGATGGTATTTTTTTAGAATATTCCGTGCTTTATTGATTTAATGCATGAAATGATAATGCTCATAATTGTGGCGCCATTTGAATGATGCTGAAGCTTTGTACATGATTGTTATCTATCGACTTTGGTCTAGTTATTTCCTACTGAGTCAAAAATATTTTTCGTCCACCTCTAAATAGAAACCTTCTGTTCGCCCATTCCTAGCTGATTTCATTGTGTATTATTAAAAACAAGAGCTTTTTTAGATCTTAATAATTGCTGCCTGCTTTACTTGCAATGTCAGGAATCAATTTTTTTAAAAACAATTCTTTCAAATCAACCAACAAATTACTAGGCTTTTAACCGGGGGGAATAATATGCAACTGTTTCAAAAGTTTATTTTGGCTCTAGCGATTTCCATCTCAACTTTCAATATCGCCGACGCCCGAGTCGAGGCCGTGATTGGAAGCCTTCCTCTCAATAAAAATCCAAATCTCGCCATTTTGCTGCCAGAAACGGAAAATTCCGAAGTCTTGATTTCTCGCCAACAGTATTTGATTTCTTACAATAAATATCGTCGAGCTCCGAATTGGGTGGCTTGGAAAATTGAAGCGAATCAACTGGGAAGCATCGGACGCTCCAATAAATTTCAACAAGATTCAGAGCTAGAAAATTATCTCACTAAATCTGGTGGAGGTTTTCACGCCGTCAACGCCACTGATTACACAAGAAGTTGTTTTGATCGAGGACATCAAATCCCCTCCGGTGATCGCACTGATACCAAAGAAAACAATGAAGCGACCTTCAATATGAGCAATATGATTCCGCAAACTCCTTTTCTTAATCGCGGAATGTGGGAACATCTTGAAAGTTACACGCGCAGTCTTGTGCTAGAACAAGGGAAAAAAGTATTTATTATCGCGGGCCCCATTTACGATGCTAATTTTGGTAATATCGGACCGAACAAAGACATCCCCGTGCCTTCGAAAGAATTTAAAATCATTTTTATTTTAGAACCCAATCAGACAGTGGCGGATATTCACCAAAACACTCCTATGATTGCGGTGATCATGCCGAACACTTTGAAAAACGGCCAAGCGCCAGTGCCCTCGACTCCAAACTGTGGAGGTTCCGCAACGGACTCCCTGGGCAGTAAAGAGGATTGGAAACAATACCAAACTAGCCTTACGGAAATAGAAAATAAATCAAATTTGGTCTTTCACAATTTCTCTTTTGCAATGACTCCTTGATGAAAAAAGACTCTTGTTCGTCCTGCGGAAAATCAAAAGCAAATTTGGAGTGTGGATTGTGCCATGAGCCTATTTGCAAAGCTTGCACACATTTTTTAGATGACGGTCAATTTTCATTCTTGGCAAAAATTCCGGCAGAATTAGCTCACAATACTTATTGCGAAGCTTGCTTCAACGAAACAGTGGCTTCGGCCTTGACAAATTACGAGCAAAAAATGGAACAGGCCAAAGAAATTTTGGTTTTTGAAAAAAGTCAGGCCAAAGAAACTCGTTTGATAAAACGCGATCAGGATTTAGTGAACGTTAATGACTGCCTGGATTATGATCAAGCCGTTTTGCGATTGGCTTTTTTTGCAGTGATGGCCAACTGCAATGCGATCATCGATGTCGATCTGAAATCGAAAAAAGTCCGAGATGGTTCCTATCAGTCCTCGACATGGTCAGGCACCGGACGACCAGCGATGGTGCAAGCGGACCAACTGGTTAAGGATCGCTCCATCAGAGACAATCCCAACTGAACGACCTTGAGCCGAGAACTCTGGGCCTTTGACCTAAGGGCCCTAAACTAAAATTTATATAAATCCAAAGCAAACCTGAACAATTAAAACATTCCGGTTTTTCCTCTGTTGAGTTATAAAATAATCTTGATGAAATCAGCATCTTCCAACATAAAAAAACCTTTTTTGCGCGGCCACTTTCACCAAGCCGCAGCTTTTATTGCCTTAGGTAGTTCTGCAATGCTGGTGGCACAAAGCCATAGCACACGGGCGGTCATTGCTAATTTGATCTATGGAATAAGTCTAACGGGCCTCTTCACGGTGAGCGCCCTCTATCATCGCATTCAATGGAATCAAAAACTGAGAGCTTGGATGCGCAGACTTGATCACTCCTCTATTTTTCTTCTGATCGCAGGAACGGCGACGCCTTTGTTTGCGCTCGGAGTTCCCAACGAAACTGGAAATAGGCTTCTGATGATTTTTTGGGTCGTGGCTTTTGTAGGAATTGGTCAATCACTCCTTTGGGTCAATGCTCCGAAATGGCTCGCTGCTATTTTATATGTCACGGCCGGTTGGCTGACCGCGCCCTACCTTGGAGAGATGGATCATTTTCTAGGACGAACCCGGGTCATTCTCCTGGTTCTCGGAGGAATCATTTACACAGCGGGTGCGCTTGTCTATGCCTTTAAGCGCCCCAATCCTTTTCCTGAAATTTTTGGCTATCACGAAATTTTTCACACGATGGTCATTATTGCCGCCGTTTTACATTTTGTCATTATCGTAGGACTAACTGGCGTGAGCTCTTGATGTCCTCACGCAGGTACAAAGACTGAAAATTCAACTGAAATTCCACCGTTTTTAAAAAAACTTTGGCTTTGCACTTGCCATGAACTTTGTCGATTCAAGCCTTTGAAGAATTGCGCAAATGCCCCTTTCGGCAAAATCACGCCAATTCGTTCAGACGAACGCTGAGCCATGGCTTCGCCTAAACGTTCGAAGCCTTCTTTGAATTCCAATCTTTCGCCGTAGGGCGGATTGGTCACCAACCAGAGCCGTTGCGTGACCGATACCCCGACCGGATCGGAATTGGAAAAAACATCAGCGCAATTGATTTGCTTTGCGCTGATTTCAGATAAATTTCTGCGTAAAACTTCCATCATTTTTTGATCTCGGTCTGTCGCCCAAAGTTTTGCAAAAAGAGTGGGAAAAGAAGTAAAATTGGAAGCCAAACCCTCGAGTTTCAAAAGTTTCGGCGTCACCGCAAATTTTTGAAAACTGTATTCGCTAAGAAAATGCCCCTGCAAAAGCTGATGAGCTTCCTTCAACAAAGTGCCAGAGCCTGCCATCGGATCACAAAGAATCACTTCACTCAGCGACGCGAGGGGCTCCGCCGCAATCAATTTGCGAATACAAAAAGCCGCCAAGGTTTCACGAATCGGTGCTTCACCAATCCATTTATCTGAAGCGCGATGTTCCCGACGGTGCAAATGTTCGCCCGTGGTATCCACACTCACCGTGCAAATATCATCGTGCATGCGAATCATGATCGCGCCAGAAGCCTCCTCTTGCATTTTGGGCCAGGCTTTTTTTGCGAGCTCGAGAATTCGTTTTTCATTGTTCAACCGGGACTTTGAGGCCGCGACCTCGACTCGGAAATCTTGCTTGGAAAAATAAGAATCAACAGGGATTTTTCGTAAACGATCGTAGAGTTTGGGAAAATCTTTGACCTTAAACTCATCGAGTCTTAATAAAATCCGACTGGCCAAATGAGAAAAATGATTCAGTTGCAAACCTAAAATCAATGGCGCTTCGATCAGCCAACCACCGATTTCTTGCTTAAGAAAAATGACAGGCTCGGCATTTGGGCGAGCCTCTAAATTGAGAAGATAAGGCCAAATCTCACTGATTTCTTGACGAAGTTCATCCTCAAGTCCTGGCTGCGTAATCACGTAAAATTGATTACTCAATGCCACTGATGTTCCTCTGAAATAAGGGTTGGTAAGCCAAAATCATCATCAAAGACAGGCCAGCAAAGGCCGGTCCGACAAAAAGACTAAGACCTAAACCAAATTTGTCAGCACAATAACCGACAATGGTTTGCATTGCGACGACGGTGACACCCGTCAATGCAATTCCCTGTCCTGCCACTCGATTCAAATCTTTGGGAAAGAGTCTTCCCGCCATCGTCATGCACAAAGGATAAAAGGGAGCCATCGCCAAGCCCGCCATCGCCAAACCCGCTGGGTGAACTAAAATTCCAAAACTCAAAACGAGGATCGTCGCAAAGAGGCAAACCATCATTTGAGTTTTGAGACTGACTGGTGGCCGCCAAAAAACAAAAATTAATCGACCGACAAACAAACCAACAAAAAAGAGAGAATTCAAAGTGCCGGTCGCCGAGTAATCCCATCTTGCCACTTCCCTGGTAAACTGCGCAAGTCGTGAAGAAACCATGATTTCGACTGCGACGTAGGAAGCAAGAATAAATCCAAAATAAAAAATCTCTAAAACCTTCGAGCGCTGTGCCTCAATGTGATCGACAGTTATTTCATGTTTTTTTTCTTTGCCGAAAAAAGTTACTAATAACAAAATTCCGGTTAAAACCGATGCCACCAAAAAAGATATTTTCCACTGATAACCAAAAGCATGCATCAATGAAACTAAAAGTGGGGCCGTTAAACTCGCCAAACCATACATGCTTTGCAGTCCTGATTGCCACTTTTGCACATCGCGGACAGGAGAGGCTTCAATCACCATAACATTTTGAGCGACGCCCATAATTCCAAAGGACAAACCAAAAAAGAAAACAGAGACTAAGACCATGAAAAACTGAGGACTGATCCAAATTCCTAAGAGAGACAAGAATAAAATAAAAGTCGAAACTTGTAGAGCCCTGACTCGACCAATTTTATCAAGAAGATATCCACCCAGATATCCACCGACAATGATCATTCCACTGGCCACAGAAAAAAATAATGAACCTGTCTTATTATCAAGATTAAACTGCTGCAAGAGCTCTGGAAAGAGAGGTCCACGGATATTATCTGCTAACCCTTGGACCATGAGGCTCGCGTAAGCGAGATAAATATAACTTTTATGAACCTGACGCATATTCTGAAGTTGCCTGTACTTTTCCGCTCGTTGCTGCCATTTGTTGTTATTTCGAATTAGCCTTCAGCACAGCGATGACTCGAAGCAAATTCATTCGCGATACCTTGGGCAATCCTAACCGTCTTTCCACGACGAAGGAAGCAAAATCTGCAGCCGAAGAAAAACCATTCGATATCGTGCTTGTTGAAGGCATTTTTCCGCGATACACGACATACAAAAACGCGTCTTCGCTGAACCAGTCTTTCAGCGGACTCACAGTACTGACAATGCTTTTGAAACGAGGATAGGCCACTAATAATTCTTCTTGAGTCAAAAACTGATCATGGTTTGTGTCATACACCGCCATCAGTGCTTCAAGATAATCAAGAACACCACCCATGGTCCGAATCTCTCCATATTCAATGAGTCCCGCTGGTTTGATATTTTCTTTCGCGATCGTCTCCAACAGGCCCAAGACGGCGTCCAAAGACATTCTATTTGCATGAACCTCGCTTACAAGATTCGGCAAATTATAAAAAAGCCCTGAGAAATTATTTTTAAAACTTTGTTCAAAACATTTTTGATCCACCATTGGCTGCTGAAAACTAGGATCTTTTTTGGCCGTCAAACAATGATCTTTCTTTAGTTTTAGCATCACTTGATCGGCGACCGCTTTTCCTCCACTCAACATCAAAGAAATTAATTCTAAAGTTTGTTGAGCATTGATTGTCGGAGAACCGAGACTTGAAAACGTAAAAAATATTGAGTCATTGTAAAACCTTGAAACTGAATTATTTTGTCGAGGATCTAAGAAGTGAATTCCTTGGCCGAAAGCTTCAAAGTCATTATCCCATTTTTGTATCGTTGCTTTTGTCATGACACGATCCCAAACATCATCTTGCTGATTTTTTTTAAGCCCATAACCCATTTCCATTAATCGCACAAAAGTCCTTAAGGAATTCAGAACGGTGAGAGAATAGAAATTCACCGTGGCCGTCTTGGGCGTTGCTGGAATTTGCAAAAAAACACCGTTTTTGAAAGTCAAAGGATTGGGCGACTCTAAAATCTGCATCCAATCACTCCACGAACGCGCCATTTTTTGTTGCGCTGAAAAATCTAAATTCCATTCACGAGTCGCGGCCTGCAAATCAAAACTTTTCCAATGAGTGATCATGGCGGAAAGTGAATGATCAGCCTTATCTTTGAAATCCTGACTGATTTGATTTTCTGCCAACTTCCAGATTTGATACTCCAATTTCAGATGAGCCAACATATCCCCATCAAAACCCTTGATCGTGCGCCAATCAACAGAAGAGGCTCCCGTCAATTGTTCACCTTGCTTTAAAATCGCAAAAAAATGTCGATAGGTCTGCTTGACGACCAGAGGGGACAAACCCGTTGGCACCAACTTCAATTTGTTCGCCTCGTCGATCACGGCATCGAGATGGCTCACGCTGAGAACTTTTACAGTTCTCATCTGCGGTGAATTATTCAGAAGTTCTAGACTTGAATCGGCTAAACTCATGAGATCAATCCAAGTCGAAGTCGAGTGCAGATCTGGCTTACGCATGCGATAAAAAATCTTTGCCACCCACCCATAAACATCGGCCGTCCAAACCCCCGTTTCCTGCCAACCTGATTTCGTTGAGGCCAGGGTTTCCTTACCTAAAAAAAGGAGCCGCAATGATTCCGTCAGAGGCATCCATTTCTTAATGTTCGCCAGCAAGTCACCAGCGCTCATATAAGATTCCATTTCGCCAAACAGTCCGATAAAGTCCGTCCAGTTATAATTGGACTGATCCGCATGAGAAAAATCAATAATGTCCGCTAATGCTTTTTTGGCTCTCGTGTGGGTCTCTATTAAATCATTAAGATCAATTTTCTTGGGATCTTCATCAAACAAAAGAGTTTTCCAACGTCCACGCAGAAGTAAACCTTCCTGGGAAAAAGTCGCAATTAACTGATGGGAATGAGCCAACTCTTCTTTAGTCATGAAGTCTTTATTTCCACCCAGTAATAGAATTTTCAATTTCATCAATTGCGCCATGAACGATTCAGAAATCTGATTTTTTAACATGTAGCGATTCAAGAATTGTCGCAATTCCGTCGCGCTGAATTGATTTGGATTATCGCCACGGGCGAATTTTTCAAAGACGCCGAGGGCTCCATCCACACAAGTAAAAATTTGCGAAGTTTGCCCATCACTCAATTGATCTTGAAAATAGAATTTCACCTGTTCCGGCCAGGCATTTAAACATTCCAATTCCTTCGACTGCACCACAATGACGTCTTTATAAACTCCAGAGGTCGTGCTACTTTTTGTAAAACGATCACAAGCCGTAAAGACCAACGTCACTAAAACAGAGAATAAAACCACGATTGATTTAAAACGCATAGTTGGCTCCCAAAGTAACTAAATCGTTGTTCTGATACTGTTGAAATAACGAAGCCGTCACTGAAGAACTCTCTGCGCGAACCAGCAAGACGCTTCCGTCAAGACTCCATTGTTTATTGAGTTGATAGCGACCAGTGGAATTCCATAATGCAAAATCATCATTGGCCCCTTGAAGATAAGTCGAACTCAATTTCAAACCTGGCAAAAATTGACGACCAAAAGTGTACGAGATCTGTGCTTGCCAAGCATTGCCATAACCAGTTTGTTGGGGTAAATAATTCGCAAGCACCTCTGATTGAGGACCGGTAACAAAGTCCGATTTTCCCTCGACATCCAAATAACTTAAAGAGGCTTCAAAACTTCCGCCCTTAAAGCCAAGAATAGGTGAATACATTTGTTTAGAATTATAAATCCGATAATTCAATTGACTAGGTATTGATTCTGGCTCTGAAGGTTTTTCGCTCAAAAAACTAATGCCATAATAGAGCGAGGTGAACGAATAGCGCAGGTCGATCGCACCAACCGTGTGATAATAAATTTCTGGATAAATTGTTACATTGGTTTGACCTGTGGATAAAGTGGCCGAATCCACTGCCATTAAAAGTTGATTCGAGGGTTTGTAGCCTGCCGAAGCAGCTAAATAAAAATTTTTGTGTTCACGTCCATAATACAACTGCGTCATGTAGGAAGAGTTGAATAAAACTTTCGTGGTCTCTGGAGTTTGAATGCTCCAATTGAGTTTATTCGTCACAGAACCAAGGCCGTCAAATTGAATTTGTGAAGGCATTTGAGGGAACCAAGGATTCACTGATTGAAAATCACCATTTTTAATTTGATAGCTGGAACTTTGATCAGGAAGATAGAGGAACGAACCAAAAAATCGAATTCCCATCGGGTGCTGCTTATCTTCATTTCTCAAGGAAAGAAAAAAGCCCGTCAAACCTTGAGATTCTGGCAGAAGTGCATTCCAACGAAATTGAGGTTGAAAAAATCCCAGATGCCATTCTTCGTCCAGAAGACTCCAATTCGCTCTTTTTCGACCGAACTGCAAACCCCAAGCATCGATAAAGAATTGATTTACATTGAGATAACTCATCACTGGTTGCTGAGGGGAAAAAAGTCCAGAGATATCTGCTTGCAAAATAGGCGCGCCTTTTGAAGCATCGATGTTGTTATACTTAGCCCCTACAAACCCAAAATTATTTTCAGATTTTGAGTTAAAATTAGGGCTGATAAAAGACTCTGAACGAAATGAGACTTCCGAATTTTTGGTCTCTACTTGACTGGAAGGGGCCAGTGTTGCGGATGGGTTTTGTGGAAGGTTCATTTCAATCGAACCCTGCGCCGAAGCTAAGTGTGAAAAACTAATGAGAAAAATAAAAGAAACCAAAGCCCTTAAAAGCACTTGGCGTTTGAAAAATTTGCGAAATGTTTCCATTGGTATCATCAGCACAAAACCTCACCATGAACTGCTTCTTCAATAACTGGACCCTGACGGCACGCACTAAATCAAGTTCAGCGAGCAGAACCTGTCGATTTTTTAGACAAGAGCTCCTTTTCGGCTAACACTCCTGCCCGTTCTTAGTGTTAGACTCAGGCGGTAATGACATCTCGACAGGAACAAAAAAAATGGTGACGGAAGTGAGTAAAATACTCATTTTGCGTTTCTCTAGCTTCGGCGACGTGACTCAATGCTTGAGTGTGCCCTCGAAATTAGCCGCGCATTTTGCTTCTGAAAATTCTTTTATTTCAGAAAAAAATAATAAAATTCCTGTCGAAATTCATTGGGCCACTCGTCGCGAATTTGAGCCCCTCTTACTGGGGCATCCACACATTCATAAAATTTGGACTTTAGATCGAAAATTAGGACTTCGTGGCCTTTTGCAATTAATTTCTCAGTTGAAAAAAGAAAAATTCAGTCACATCTACGATGCTCATAATAATTTGCGCAGTCGACTCATCTGCTGGTTTTTGATTCCACCCTTGGATCTCACGCGCGTGTTTTCACCTCCTGAACTGATTCGAAAATCTCAAAAACGCTGGAAACGGTTATTACTTTTTCGTTTTCGAATAAATAAATACCGAATGCCCTTTTCTGGTCAAAGAGACCTGCTTGAGCCCTTGGCCGCTTGGGGAATTGATGAGACCCTACCTCCTCCACCACAGATCGTTCTTTCACCGATAGTAAAATCCCAAATCGAAAAAAAATTACAAGATCAAAAATTGGAAAAGTTCACCGTCCTCGCTCCTTCTGCCGCGCATACACTCAAACGCTGGCCAATGGCGCACTGGAAAGAATTAGTTTCCTTATTGCCGGAAGAGAAATTCATTATTTTGGGTGGGCCGGAAGATGTTTTTTTGTCAGAGCTCGCCGAGGAATATCCCACTCAAGTGCAAAATTGGGCCGGTAAAACTTCTTTTGCCGAGACCGTGGCCGTGGTCGCTTTTGCTCGCGCCTTAATTTCCAATGACACCGGAATTTTGCATGTGGCGGAGCAATTGGGCAAACAAAGCCTTGCCCTCATGGGGCCCGCGCCATTTGGTTTTCCTTCTCGTCCCAGCACACAAGTTTTGGAATTGAACTTAGCCTGCCGCCCTTGCAGTAAACATGGCCAAGGCCCTTGCGTGAATGATAAATTTCATCAATGCCTGGTCGATATTTCACCCAAAATGGTGTTAAACGCGTATTTGAGAATGGTAAAAAAATGAGCCGACAACTGACCTCCTGGATTTTTTTTGCACTCTATCGGTATTTTCTCATTCCGATGACCGTATTTTTCCTAAAAATTTCCCGCCCACTTCTACCAAACAAATTAAAAGTAATGATCGAAGAAAGATTAAATTTTCATTGGCCAGAATTACCTTCACGTCCGATTTGGATCCATGCTGCCAGCGGAGAAATCGAATACGCCAAACCCGTTATTCGCGCGCTCAAAGAACGTTGGCCACAGCGAATGATTTTGATCACCTACTATTCTCCCTCGGCAAAAAAGCTGATCAAGTCCATGCCAGGAATCGATGCGGTGGTGCCCTTACCATGGGACGAAAGACATTTGGTCAAAAAATTTCTTGATCATTTTCGCCCGGAAATTCTCTTGATTGCCCGCACTGATGTTTGGCCTGAGTTCGCCTATGAGTGCCGTCGCAGGGGCATTTCCTCTTTGCTTTTTTCCGCCACCTTGGCGACTCAGAGCAGTCGAAACGGTCTTCTGTCATCGCCCCTCACACGCTTTGCTTTCAATCAACTATCCGCTGTCAATTGTGTCTCAGAAGAAGACATCGAAGAAATTGCTAAAATCGGCAGTATTGTTCCTTGCCACAATTCAGGCGATACTCGCTACGATCAAGTTCGTTGGCGAATTCAAAATCCCGCCCCCATCAAACCCTTGAATTTAGCGTCTTCAGAAGTTCCTGCTCCGCCAACTTTGGTGATCGGCAGCAGTTGGCCACAGGATGAAGAAGTCCTTTTGCCCGTGCTTCCTGAGTTTATAAAAAATGGAGGACGGGTCGTGATCGCGCCTCATGAAGTGGATTCTGCTCACTTGAACGTCATTCAAAAAAAGCTTCAATCCTTGGGTGTAAAATCTATTTTGTATTCTTCGAGTGAAACATGGAATTCGAACGAGGTGCTCTTGATTGATCAAATCGGCCACTTGCAGGAAGTTTATACTTGGGGAGATCTTGCGTTTGTCGGTGGAAGTTTTAAGAGCAAAGTGCACTCTGTGATGGAGCCTCTGGCGGCAGGTTTGCCGACACTCGTAGGCCCCTTCCATCTCAATAATCGCGAGGCTTTACACTTTCAAAATTCTTTTATTAAAACCAATGAATCCGTAAATAAATATTCTTTTTCCCTTGTTTCAATCATTCGAGATCAGCAAGAACTCAGTTGGCACCTTGAACGCCTGTTAAAAAATCAACTTATATGGCCCAAATTAAAGCTTAGAATTGGGCAAAAAATCAGCGAAAAATCAGGAGCCACCGAGCTTCTTCTGGGCCAAATTGGGGCTCTCAGTCAATAAGTTAGACAGTTGCTTCCTTTGCCACAAAAGACGACCTGATCAAATTCAATAAGTTAAAACCGCAAACCCACTCCCGCAGTCAGTTTCATCAAGCATGATTCTTGATCTAGATAGGCTCTAACGGAGTCTTGACAAAGCATGAAGAACATTTCGAATTGGCTGAATTCATGTCGATTTCTTTTTTTCACAGCGATCCTCGCTGCGGGTTCTACTGATTTATTTGCCGCGACCTGGCCGACTAACGGAAAAACAGTTGGAAGTTCAAGCTCAACTTCAAACACCACAAATCTCAACGATTTTAAACCGACAGCCCCACAAAAAGATTATGCTCTCTCGTGGTCAACAAGTCTGAAAGCGGATCACTCTCTGGATGAGCTTTCAAATAATAAAAATGAAATAGAATTAGGCCTGACTCTGAAATTTGATTTGGCCTTCAGCCCTTGGATGTCCATGAATTTGACTCCGAAAATTATCGCGCAAAATGGCTATATTCAAGCTCCAGATTCCGTTGATCCAGCCGGCAGTCGCATTGAGATTCGCAATGCTTCCTTAGATTTAAAACCATCAAATTTATTCAATTTTTCGGTAGGCTCTCTTGATCAACGAATTTATCACGAAGCCATTTTTATGAGTCGACGCAGTTTCCCTGCCGCGCGCTTGGTCAGTCGCATCGGCGATGAGAAAAAAAATCATCTGTATGTTTTTCTAGAGAGCGCGATGCCAACCAGTAGTTCTATTTCAAATAATAATGCCGACTTGGGAGCCACCCCAAGTTTGAACTCTGCAGGGCTCGGCTTCCAACTGGGCGCTGATTCCGTTGGCTACACCATCAAATCCTTCGTGAATGCATATCAGTTTGCAGGTTTGTCTCGTGATCTTTCCACCTCCAGCGTGTTTTTAGGAAATAGTGGAGTGAACTCTGCAGGTTCAAATTACTTGTTTAAATACGACTACCAAGGTTTCGAAGCAAGTTTTGAAGGGAAGTTTCATCTCACCAGGCCACTGGCTTTAGGCTTTTTCGCTGATGGCATTGAAAACACGCAAGCTCCCACTGGAAAAAATTTAGGCTGGAACTTGGGGGGCTTTGTTAAATACGATTTTTCTCGGTCCTTCCAAGTCGAACCACGCTTTAATTACTATCATATGGAGTCAGATGCCACCGTGGCTGTTTATAATGATTCGTTCATCAATACAAATCGCGAAGGCTACGTATCTCAAGTCAAATTTTATTATAATCAAAAAGTACAATTGAAAATTAGCTATGGGCAAAGAGTGCCTATCGTTTTGAATCCTTCACAGCCTTCAGAAACTTGGTATGGATTGGGATTGGAGACTGAAAATGCAAATTTCTAATTTGGCAAAAATTTGGCGTCACTTCGCGTTGTTCTTTTTGAGCACCGCCTTGGTCGCTTGTCATTTACCCTCTCCCTCGCAAAATGGAAATTCTGATGCCGCTGGTGCTACTTTTTCAGTTGATACCCAAGACGCCAATTTCACTGCTGTTGTCTCTCAAAATTCGATTGGACTTCCCACCGCCAAAACCATCAGCACAAAATTTTGTGTTAAAGATCTTCAATTCAATAAAGTGGTTGGCAATCATCAATTCACGATTTCCGGCGAGCAAGGTCAAAATGAACAATCTGTAACAACAGACTCAGCGGGCTGCGCTGTTTGGCAAGAAAATCTCTCTTACAATCATTTATCCGCACCTGCTTTCGTTGAATGGCAAAGAACCATCACGGCCAAAGGCTACCAACGAGGCTCGCGCAAGATTTCTTTTGCGATTAATCCTTGGCAAGATAAAATTTTGTCTTTGAAAGATTCTCGAGTATCAGGCCTTGTTTCAAAAGAGCAAGCCCAAGCAAGAATCCAAGGCTTAGACGCCACCAGTGGTCAGGCAAGTCCTCGACCACTTTGGTTGCAGGCCATGGCGGTTATTTTTACCACAAAACAATTGAGTTCTTCAGGCACTGACTATGCTGTTGAAATTCAAGCCGAACCTAAAATCATTCTGAAGGACATGGGTGGTCTAGATGTTCTTACGAGCCTGACTCAAGGAAAATTCACAGTAAAATTGTCTCTTATCCGTGAGCAGAGCACTGGAAAGACACCCACTCGAACTCTCCTTTCACAAACGCCAGCCCTGAATGTTGAATCGTTAACATCAAATGTCCTCGCTATTTCTTCCGAGATGAAAATTCCAGGTGGTTTCAGTTTGTCTCAATGCTATTTGGGTGTTGAGGTTGCGGTGAACAATGCACCTCAAGGCTTGCAAGAATTCCATGGGATTTACCAATTAGGCCAGTGCAGTTCCATCGTGTCACGTCAATTGCCTCGATTATTGAATGATGGAGAATTTAAAGGCAACGGCAGTCAAGTTTTTAAAATCGAAAGTTTTTTGACTTCATCTAAAACAGAAACACCTGTTTTAGCGGCCAATGGAACACAAATCTCGACGGAACAAAATACGGCTTCTGGAGCGAACACTCCGACAACCGTCAATCCTGCTGCCACCGCAAGCAATGACTCCGGTGTGCAAAAATCTTCGATTCAAATTGGGCAAATTGAAGCAAGATCTTATTCCTTTTCAACAAAAAACAGTTATGAAAAGGAACGTAAGTTTTATCTCAATTTTTGCCTATCGAATGCTCTCGATAATTCTCCCATTCGCGCTCAATCCCTTAAAGTCACAGGCGTTGGAGGAAAAACGCTGACTCCGAAAACTTTTGTCGATGGTTGCGCGAGCGTTGAAGACTCTTTTACCTTCAATTATTATTCAGCCGAGTGCTGGAAAAAGCAGGAAATTAGAATTCAAAGCGACGACTTGGAACTCAATGAAAAAATTCCGGTTGAAATTAACGTTTTTGAGGCCTTTGGCCCCTTCTTCCGCGATTTGCGTTTTCCGGCTCGATTGCAAGATGGCGCCAATAGTAACTGTGCTCAAGGACAGTCCTCAATCATAGCTACTAATTTTTCACTCAGCAAAGTTGAATATAATTATTCAGTGGATGAACTTTTAAATTTACAGATTCATAAAACCGGCACCTTAAGTTTGAAACTTTCGTTGAATCGTCCAAGTCTATCCTCAGCCACAGGAGCGGAAAATCAAGACCTTCCCGTTGGACCTTACACTTTGCGCTGGGCCGTGGTGGATCTCTCAGTGAAGGACTATGCAAAAGCTGCTGGATTTATCTACGCCGCCGGAGAAAAAGAAGTCAGCGTACTCAGTAATTCCACCATTAATGATACCTTGACGCTCTCTTTGGCGAACCTAAAAACCCTCGGTAACACAAATTATATTCTTATTGAGGTGGTACCGAAGGGCGCCGAGCCCAAAAATCACCTCTCAGGAATGCGGACGTCCACTTTCCGCGCTCCGATCAATTTAACGATGGATAATGTCAGCACCAATTTTGAAATCACTTCCTTTAACTCCGTGATTCCAACTTTGATTCAACAATATAAAAAAGATCTAAAAAGTCAGTTCCTCTTTGCAAAAAGAATCAGCACAAAAGAATATTTTGCTGCGAATAATAATTTAAAACTCATCAATTTAAGAGCTGGTCCGTCATTAAGTGCCAACCCTAAAAAATTCGACATGAACAAACTTCACCAATGGGTGATCTCTGGAACACTTGATGAATCCACGCTCAATAATCTTTGCTCTTTATGGATGAGCGAAGTTCTGACTTCTCCTCTCAAATCAAAAAAAGTTTCTCCATTCGCGCAGCTAATAAAAGACTCTAGTATGCAGCGAAATATGATCAATGAGTGTATTTCAACCGCAAAAAATGAACCCAGAAGATTTTTTGATATTGAGTACCGCTATCTAGTCCAACGTGGGAGTAAAGCGGCTGATTTGGGAGCCTACACTCGTGATTTCACAATTAATCAGAGTTTCAGTTTGTCGAATACCTTTAGCTTAAGTGATTCTCAATCTCTCGCGGGTGAAGCCGGCGTGGGTGCGAGAGTCGATGCGCCAATTAAATTTCTCTCGCTTTCTGCCTCTACTGGTTTCAAGTACACATTTCTAAACTTAGGCTGGCACAAGGTAAAAAATCTGGGAAATTCTATTAATGTTAACAACGGCATTGCTGCCACGGTTGAAACCATTGGACTCAAGGTGCGAGCAGAAGATTATGAAAAATGTGCTGTGATTAAATTAAATGGTAATCAACTTTTCAACAAGCAGAGTGATGGCCTTTACAACAACAGCAAAATTGCCTCTACTCTCAATCAGCTTTTTCAAAAAACCAGCGTGCAGATGTTAAGTGCCAATCTTAACACATCAGAGAAACAGGAACTTTCCAGTCGTGGCTTTATGATTTGCACCGGCGAAAGAAGCGGTCGCCCTTTGGTTTTCGATGAAAATTATTATGTCGTGAATCAAAAAGTATGGATCACTCAAGCGATGGATAATGCCACCGACAAAAACCGTCCGTTTTTTGTGTCTCTCCGTGGACGAGCAGACTTTGTGTCCTTCATGAGTTTTGTCGAAAACACCCTCGGTGTTCCTAGCAGCTTTGATTCAGACTATCAGCAATCTCATTTGCTACATGATCCATTACTGAGTGTTTTCAATCGAGGATTTCGCAGTTATCCAGGTCAATTGGTTGCCCCTCGCTAGGTGACGGCGCTACTGAAGAGCCCATGGCTCTCTTTTTGGTGTGCCTCTATATGAGGCAAGCTGACGCATAACAACGGGCCAGTACTCTATTTTATCTTGACCTGAAATTTGTCTATTTGAGATGGTTTCTCCTCGGAGAAAAACTATGGCCGCACATTATCATGCCCTTCGTCATTTGAAAAAAAATACCACCTATAAAGCGGGAGATGTCTTGGTATTATTTGGCGAGTTGTTCCACCGCGGATACGCCAATGGCCTTGTTGAAGAGGCGGAAAAAAGGGGTATGACCATCGTTCGCACGACTGTGGGCCGCAGAGAAAAAGACAATTCTCTTCGACCGCTCACGGCAGAAGAAACTTCCAACATTCCCGGACCCTTCATCAATATTCCGTTGGAAGCAGGCTTTGATTTAGAGCCCGCTGACAACGGACTCTCACCTGTCGATCAACTCAAAGACTTGAAACTGAGCGATTGGGAAAGCTTTAAACTGGATCGCGAATCCCTTCATCAATCCCTAAAAAAAGGTCAGACTCGTTTTCGTAAAAATGTGCAACTTTATTTAAAAGAGTTAGAAACTCATATTCCTGAAAACGCCAATGTCCTCTTTGCCCACTTGATGGCCGGCGGAGTTCCCCGTGCTAAAATCGTTTTACCACTGATCAATCGAACAGTGAAAGGCATTGGCGATCGCTACCTGCCGAGCAAAAAACTTTGGGAATCTGAGATCGGAGAACTTGTTTCTGCTAGCTTTAGCGAAGTCACCGCCGCCACCTTTGATGTTTTAGTTCAAGAATCAACAACTCTCAGAGAAAAAATTCAAAATCGTGGACAAAAAGTGGGTTACACCGCCTACGGTTACCATGGTACGGAAGTACTCATGGGACACAATTATGTGTGGCAGAGTTATTCACCCTACATTCAAGGCTGGGCAAAACTTCAACTAGAAAATTATTCTCAGGTTTGGAATCAACGAGGAGTCACTTGCACAGTTTACAATTGTCCGGAAATTTCGACCAACTCCAGCAGCATATTCCAAGGCGTTGAAGTTTCACTTTATCCTTTGCTCACCGCTCTTGAAAAAGAAGCTGGTCAATCTCAAAAATCAAAGGCGCTTTTATCTAAATGCCAAACGCTCCTAAAACCTGAAGTTAATCTTTCGGAAATGACTCAGTTTACTAGCCAATATCTTAGCAATCCGATCATTCGTGATCATTGCATTTTTGAGCAATGGCCACAACATTCCAGTCGCGAACAACTTGAGTTGATGTTAAAAGCCTCTCAGCATTTATACACTTTCAGCAATGGTGATAATGACATTCTGACCGCCACCTTAAGTGAGGTCGTCTTCTCTGGCTGTGGAAAAGTGATGTTGAATGATATCGCCCATCCAGAGTCACCGGTGTCCTGGATTAACCACGACATTCTAGCCAAAGTTTACGCGGATTTATGAGAACCCTCCAGGCGGGAGCGAAACTCATGCTTGGAGACTTGGAACTTTTCGGTCTTTCCTTGTCTGGAATTCACACCAGTTTGACGCTTCCTCAATTAGGAATCGCCTTTGACGTGGCTCAAGGACTTCCGTTCAGTCTCAAACAAAAAAAATTCTTTATCACCCACGGCCATATGGATCATGCCGCAGGAATCCCCTACGTGATTTCTCAGAAAGCCTTGCTCCACGAGCCCCCTCCTATTTTTTATATGCCGGAAAGCCTCGTCCTTCCCATGACAGAAATCATGAATCAGTGGGAAAAAATTGAAAAGCATGATTATCAATACGAATTTATCAGCATCAACGAAGCTTCCGAAATCGATATCAATCCCCGCTATTTCATTCGTCCGTTCTCTACCGTTCACCGAATTGAGTCTTTTGGATTTACGCTTTTTTCTCGCAGTAAAAAATTACATCCAGATTTTCAAGGCCGCTCGCAATCTGAAATTCAGAATTTGAGTCATCAAGGACAAGACGTGAGCCAAACTCACATTGAGCCGATCTTAAGTTTTACCGGGGATACGCAAATTGAATTTATTAATAAATCTCGTTGGGCCACAGAAGCCAAGACGCTAGTAATGGAATGCACTTATCTGGATCAAAGAAAAGACATTGCTCACGCTAAAACATGGGGGCACACGCATTTGGACGAGCTCCTCCTACTTCTGGACGAGCTCAAAGCAAAAGATATTTTATTGATTCATTTATCAAGCCGCTACTCGATTGCAGAAGCCGAAAAAATTCTATTAGAACGTTTGCCCAAAAAACACCAAGACCGGGTTCGACTTTTTCCCGGCCAATAAATTTAAAACTGGCCCCCTATCGTGGTGATGACTTAGCTCTTGCTGAAATATTACCGTGAAACTACGAGCTTTTCATAAATTATTCGGATGACTATGTGCTACTGTCTATTAATTAACAAGAGCGACGAGCCGAATTTAAAAGCTTCTGATAAGGACAGCATTCTCTCGTTTATTTTTATTTGGGTGAAGCAGCACTAAATTGTGGAATAATGCATAGATTGCGATGTGGTAACTTAAACGATCCTGAAGCTTTGTTGTGCACCAAGTTCGCCGAAATAAGCGATTGATATTGGCTCGAAGCATAGCGCAAGTATGATTCAAGCTAAAGAGAGGATCGAATCCACCACGCTTCAATTCTCCCTGGCCTACTACGCAACCTCTTCGGCCCTTGTGAGTTTCATGTCTTGCCTTTGGAAAATGCGTTTGCACATCAGAGACATAATGAGGGTTTTGATCCGACTTGATCAAG
>CAIYID010000075.1 GCA_903926205.1 uncultured Bdellovibrionales bacterium | reverse complement strand
GTCTTCAAGACGGCGTTTTGCTGCCGCATTTTGCAATTGTTTAGGATCAAATTGGTCCACAATGGCTTTCATTTCATTAAATTCATTCTCCGAAAATTTTAATTCATATTGGAAGGCTTTGACCAAAAGACGAACAACAGAAAGTATTTCAGGATTCTCCCCTGCTTTTGCTCGCGACGTTGTAAAATGCTTTCCACTTCTAAAAAAACTAATCCGATCATTCAGTGCATCTTGCAGGAATGGGCTTTCGACAGATTCCCAGTGACGCAAATCACGGACTACAGGCTCTTTGGAGTGAGTGACTTCCACCATGCCAAGAGAATTAGAATCTGAATTTTGATGATTAAAATCTTCATCTCCCAAAAGGGCTTCCTTATAGCCTATTTCTCCAGGAATTCCCATTCGCGTTCTTAATGTTCTCATTTCCCATTTTGCCGCCTTAGCTCCAAGAAAATGTGGATATTTCGCGGCGATGATCCTTTGAAATTCTCGGGCTTGCTCAGCAGAGCCATCGACGACGATATCCAAATCCTGAGTGCTTCTAAAAATATTAGTGTAATCAAAATCAAAACGATCCGCTTGCATTTGATTGATACCTTTTTCACGTCTCAAGTTCCATTTCACATAATGCAGATAACTGGATGCAGTACCACCAAAAAGCCATACGCGAAGTCCAAGGTGCTCCGCCTCTTTACGAATAAATTGAAATTCAGGAACAGCCAACATTTTGTGTGCGGCTTCTGAGGAAAGTTCGTCGGCAGTGATTTTAACTGAAAACTTTGGAAACTTTCTTTCGTCGATTTTATCAACCGCATTTTTTTTGTCATTTTCCTGATGACTCTGAGCCCCTTGATAAAATAAATCCCGACAGAGCTGTGGCCCTGCCAGGGCCATCGGACCGCTCACAAAAAATAATATGAATGAAATAAAAATATTTTTATTCAGAATCATTCAACACTCCTCACGAGACGAAAACCTAGATTATCATTTCTTGCACTGGGTCCTTCTTCACTACGATAATAGGAGTGCAGCGCATTTCCAGCTGAGTTACGGCCGCCTCCGACTTTAACGCGAGAATTGCCCATTGTAGGACCTTGCGGATCTACTCCACCATTAGGAATTCGATACCAGTCTTCGCTGTACCAATCTTTAACCCATCTCCATACGTTACCATGAAGATCGAAAATCGGCTTGCCGTTATAAAAAACCGGTTTCTTTGAACCGACTGGCCACGATGGGCGTTTACCAGAACCTGAATTATCAGCATTCACTGTGTAATCACCCAAACCGGCGTCACCCGTGCCATGTGAGAAATCACCTTCAGCAAGCCCACCAAGGCGCGATACATACTCCCATTCGGCAGCGGTCGGTATATCGTAAACTTTATTTAGCTTATGCCCCGGAAATAGTTTTTCCAATGTTTGCTGCACCTGTGGATCATCAAGTTTCGACAATTCATTTAATCCCTTTTTCCATAAAGCAACATCATCATAAGAGACTTGATCAACCGGTTGTTTTTCACTGGCTGATTTATTTCGTCCTATAAAATTATTAAAGAACCCGAACAAATTTATTGTTATATCAGCATCAGTATCTGACTTATGAGAGGGATTTGGACTAAGACCATTATAATCTCCAGGAGAAAGCTTTTGGTGTAGAAGTTCAACGATGATTTTGTACGTCTCTTGCGTGATATCAACAGACATGATCTCAAAAGGCCTGGTCAAAGTGGTTAGTACTTTTACACGCTCACCCATCATAAAAGAGCCTGGCTCAAATCTTACAAAATCAACTATCGGGGTTCCGTTCGGGTAATCATTCGTTCTTTCATTCACATTTCGTTCATTCACGATCAATCTTCGTGCTCGAGACTCAGGACGTTGATTTTCAATAAGATTCGCAAATCCTTCTTTTCCGCTGAGACGCAACTGTTCAACCTCGGTAAATCCAAAATCATTCTTAACATTAAAATCAAATTCTGGATTTGCAATCAGCCAATCAATAACTCTTTTTTGTTTATAGTAGCTCGCAAGTTGAAGTATGGACACTTGACTAATATTTTTATGATTAATATCAATAATGCCCGAATCAACATAAGCCCTAAGTTTTTCAATATCTCCTTTGGCGATAGCCTCAGAACATTTTTTATTTAGTTCAATCAAAAACTTTCTTTTTCTGAAGTTTGTCGTATTTTCCCATTCTTTGATTTCAGACGTAAGCTCCCTCAGTTCATCGGGTTGAAGATCTCTCCTAAAATTTAAATGTTCATCAAAATTTTCGTTGGTCAGCAAGAGCTCGAAGACCGCTTGACGTTTCAAATTTGAACTTGCCTTTGGGGATTGAATCAATCGATAGAGATAGTCATGAAATTGAGCTGATTTAATAATTTCCAAAGAGTCTATTCTTCTCAAAATGGGGCCAACTGTTTTTATGTATCGCAGGATGTTGGTTTCATTTGAGGACTGAGCATGCTCTGAGACGCGGTGATACACATTCTTAGCCACTGAATTCAAGACGTCATTTGAAAACAATTTCTCGATGTACGAATTCCGAAATGCACTAAGAATATGAATGAGCTTTTCCTGATCACTCTCCAGCGGAGAATTGAAAAGGTTATCCAGCTCTTCAGTAATTTTAGCGGCATTGAGTTTTCGCTTTAACTTTTCTAAGAGTGCTAAATCTGAGTAATGGCTATCAGCTTGGATTTCAGGATTGTTTTCAACAAATTTCAATATGTCATCCAAACCTAAATTCAGAGACTCTTGAATAACTATTAGAGCCTTCTTATTCTTAAATACAACATAATCACCATTAACAAGCGTAAAATCAGTTCCTTCACGAGCCTTCGGGTCTACGGTGAATCTGGTTGTTAACCCTGTATTTTTAGCTCCCTCTCGGCCAATCCGAGTATAAAAACCATCACCATGAGCCGCCGTTTCACCCTTAACACCATTTTGTCTGGAAACTACAACATTGGGTTCGCCCGAATGTGATCTTGTAATAGACTCATAAGCAAAAAAATTATTTGTATCATGAGCGACGACTTTAATACCCAGTTCTTCTGCTGTTTTTCCGGTTCCTTGACCAACAAGTTTTGAGCGTAGGGGTTCTTTATTCAACCACCAACTCATACTATCGCGATCATCCTTCTTGCCCATCTGAATGAGTTTTTTTCTCAAGCCTAGACGGTCAAGCTGATCCATCGCATACTCAATATTAGTCGCATGCATGACGAGTTTTTTTGCGGTGTCTTCAAGACGGCGTTTTGCTGCCGCATTTTGCAATTGTTTAGGATCAAATTGGTCCACAATGGCTTTCATTTCATTAAATTCATTCTCCGAAAAT
>CAIYID010000074.1 GCA_903926205.1 uncultured Bdellovibrionales bacterium | reverse complement strand
TTGTCTCTGACGCTCTGGGAAATATTCCTCAAATTCAATACAAGTGGTGCATTACGATGAAATCGGGTGGTGCACTTGCATGAAATTGACTGGTACATCTCGATGAAATTGGGCGGTGGATTTCAGACGAAATCGGCCACGTCCATGCTGTCTCTCCTGGTTGTGTTTTTTTTTGTAATTAAATTTAACCAGAGAATAGTTCAGATTTGCAGAGGCTTTTATATTTCTAAAGAACAGTGGCTTAAGACATCCTGGCTATTGAGAGCTTTGCTCTCAAACTTTCGCTTCTCATGAGCCTGGAAGGCTCATGAGAACTTGTTAACATGGAATCTTTAGCTCGGATCGAACCTGAAAGGTTCGATCGAATGCGGGGGTATGGGGGTGTATGCCCCCAAAATGAGATTTAGTTTTTCACATAAGACCCACGCAAATTAGAAAGATCCCAGTGGGTAGTTAGGGACTGATGCTATTTTTTTGTTTTGCATAAGAGTTAGGATAGGTGTCGATGGGCTCAAAAATATAATAGAAGGGTTCATCGCCTAAACCTAAATTGAGCCGAATTTTTCCATCAATGAGTTCGATTTCAGTGCTGGTTTTTTTTCCCACCTGCATGTCAGGATCTTGACTGCAGTCAATAGCATTGTGGGGGTTGGTCCACAGGACTTCATCATTATAATTTGTGCCGGAAATTGAAAAATGACCTTTTCTTTCACAGAAGCCCGGTTCTCCAGTGCGATTCCAATAGAGATAATCTGTGCCATCGCTTTCAAAATGAAAAATGATGTTAAGATTAGGATTCAAAGGAGCTTTAAATTGATTTTGATAGAAAAAGCCGATGAATTTCCAATTGCCAAAGATCCATGGAGGGATTGAATCATCTGAAAAGGCATTTAGCGAGATAAGACTCGCAAGAAAAATAATACAGAATGTTCTCTTCATCTCACTGCCAGCCTCTGTTTTTCAAGATTTCATTGATAGACTTTTTGTCTGCATCAACAAATCCTGTCGAAAGAGCATATTGCACAGATGGATAGACAGAGTCAAAATTTCCGTTTGGCCCTAAGCGAGGGAGTGTTTTAATTGCAAGATTGAGCGCTTTTTGCTCCCCCAAGGCTTGCCGAATTTCCCAGAAGGTTCCACTCAGGATGAGGCTATCATGGTAGAGTCCGCCATTTTTATCCGAAAGCTTCAGGTTGTTGGCTACGGTTCTTTTATAGGGTCCTTTCATGTAAGCAACTTCACCTAAATTTGGGTTATTTAAAAATACGGTTGTAAAGAAATCAGCAAATCCTTCATTTAAAGAACCACCTTCTCCCGTGCCAAGGGGGAGTCTTGCCAAAGCATCGATCAATCCATGACAGGATTCATGGATTACAATACTTGGGTCCTTCATGACGTTATTATAGCTTACGCCATCACCGGTTCCCAATCGGATTTGCCCATGATAATAAAACATCGCATTCATTTTTTCTGGGGCACCGAAGTGTGTTTGGACTTCCAAACTGAAGGGCAGGGTGATGCCTAGGCGACTTTGAAAAAAACCCAGAGCTTGATCTACATAAAAGAAGGATTGCACTTGGTCAAAACGTACGTCTTGAGTTTCATAATCAAAAAATAAATTTGGGCTATGAGCTTTCTCGTCAGTCTGAGGAGTGACCTTCAAATACTCTTTTGTGAGGGAGCCATCGCCTATCAGATTTCCAAGCACAACCTGTGCTAGTTGGCTTGATTTGGGGCCAGAAGGAAAAACAATACCCCGGCCTTCTTCGAAGCCAGAACTTGCTCGCTCTACAGAGATAATCCCGGCCGTTGGATCGGCCAGCATTTTAAAAATTCCTGACTTGTTTTGATCGATAAAATCGATTTGATAAACTACTTTTGGCGTCCCAAGATCAGTAACAACCACCACTTTCGGAGGAAAGACATGAGCGGCTGTTTGTAGAGTTAAATCGCTCTTTTTTAATTTTTCAACTGCAGCAAATTTTTTTGTTTCTAAATTTTGTATAATCGGTAAAAGCTTCGAAAGATCATCGGGGTAGTAGACTGATTTAACGAAAATTAATTGCCCCTTATTATCTGTTATTTTTTGGACAAAAGCGCCCTCAACTTCGGCAGCTCCTAACTTTTGAGGAGCTCTCTCAATAAGTTCCTCTTTTCCCATGAGCGAAACTTCTTTGTTGGAAAATTGCGGGCTTTTGATAATTCCAGGAACCTCTTTCCCGGAGGATGGAGTCCAAATAAACGATTGGGGGCGACTCTGTTTCGAACAGGCAATAAGAAGAAGACCAGCTGATAAGCTTAAAGTAAACCCTTTAAGTTGAAACATTTGATCGCCTCTTGTTTTCAATTCAAAATTCCCCATGAAAGTTCCAAATTAAATGAGAAAAAGCCCGGTTAACGGGCTTTTTCCTTTTTACTCATCATTATTTACTCCTCTACTTTTAGATCTTTCTCTAGATAAGTACCATCGCCATTCACCATTCTAATTTTATGGTCACCAGCACCTATTTGTCCCACGTGAACTTCTTTAGTGAAAGGCACAAGAACCATCAAACACATACCCTGACTGACCGAAGCAATCGAACGAACTTCGTGAGTGAACTGTCCAGGATGAGTGACATTGGATCTTGACCATTTGTAACAACCATTCGGAAAAATTCCATTCACAACAACGAACACATCGGATGTAGAATCAAAGCCACCTGGTATATAAGCATCTGTGACACTAACAATAACTTCCTTCTGAGTGGGCACTGGTACCTGCTCTGCAGCGGCTGACATTGCAAAAGAGAAAGTTGCAATTGTTGCTAACATTAATAGTGATTTCATTCGGTCCCCCAGTCTGCTTCACCCACCATTGGGTGAAGTTGTTATTATTTTTTTCTTCTATGCACCTATCTTTAGCAAAAGCTGTGCCAATATGAGACAGCGCCTCCGAGTCTTGGGCTAGGCCACTGAGACGATTTAGCCCAAAAGAGGTGGGATGTTGCAGCCCGCAATGTCTCCTTTTCTTTATTTTTTACGATGGAAATTTAGTTTTCAAATTAAGTTTTACTGTGCGATTAGATGAATAGAAGGCCATCTAATGAGTGGAGTGAAAAAATAATTGTGAAAGGATCGAGTAGATTCCTGCAAATATAAAAAATATTCCGAGAGTGCGTCGAATTGTTATTTGAGGAATCAGGATAAGTCTTCGAAATCCAGCGCTCATGAGCATCAAGGCGGGTACAGTTCCGGCCCAAAAAATCACCATTGTCACAAAGCCAAGCCAAACTGATTTTGTGGCGACGGCGATGAATACAAAACTATAGAGCCAACCACAGGGTAAAAAAGCCGTAAAAAATCCGAGAAGAAATTTTTGATTTTTTCGCTGAGACAAAAATGGTAAAAGAGAGCGGAAAAAATTTTTTCCAAATCGAGAAATGAGTTTTTCTGGCCAGCTCCAGCCGAAGAAAAAGCCAATGCCAAGATTGACCAGTAAGATACCCATCATAAAGGCCCCTGTGTATCTATAGGGCATCAGTTTTTCACTTGTTAAACTCTGACCTAGTCCTCCTGCGATGAGCCCTAAGAGACAGTAAGAACATAGTCGTCCGAAATGATAAGAGTGGGATTGTCCCTGCAAGCCAGCACTGCAAGCAATGGGGCCGCACATTCCTGCGCAATGCCATGAGCCAAGGAGGCTGGCGAATAGCACAGCAAAAGGAAAAAGCGATATTGGTAAATCTTGAGGGAAAAAGTCTGGCATGAAGGGGTGATTAAAAGATTCAGTGAGAAAATTGTCAACTGATTGAAAAAAAAACAGGAAGATGACTTTCGTCATCTTCCTGTAAGAAGTCTGAATTTCAGAATCGCTCGATAGCGAAAGAAGATTATTCTTTTACCTCTACACCTTGAGGGGCTTTTCCACCAGGCGCGTTCGTGTTTCTCAACGAATTGACGAATCCAACAACGGCCACAATCTCATCCGTAGTTAAGAACTGAGTCCATGTAGGCATTCCCTTATCTGGAACACCTTCGGAAACCACTTTGAAGATATCTGCGCGCATTCCTTTTCCGTGAATCCAAAAATGATCAGTCAAGTTTGGACCGATCAGTCCCTGGCCTTTATCACCATGACAAGGCACACAGCGAGTCGCATAGATCGCTTTGCCGGCTTCAATGGTTTGTGCTGTAATTTTCCCATTCAACTCTTCTTCGTTAAATGATTTTATGTTAGCAGCTTTCAAAGAGTTAATTTGCGCCATCGCAGTTTTTAATTCCTCTTTAAGAGAGGGCGCACCCATAAAGGTGTAAGCGATGTAGTAACCCACAGCAAAAATGATAGTGCCGTAGAAAGTAGCGAGCCACCAGCCCGGAAGTGGATTGTCCAACTCTTGAATGCCGTCGTATTCGTGCCCTTTGATTAATTTTTCATCAATATTTTTATTACTCATAAATTATTACCCTTATTCTAAAGGAAGAGTTTGAATTTTATCAAAAAGATCACGGCGATCTTTTTGATAGGTAAAATAGATTGCGCCGGCAAAAACACCGAGGAAAATAAGCAATCCAACAATTGTCAGATTGCTGTCTGTATAATTAGCGACCCAATCCTTCATCATTGTTTTTTCACTTTCTGCCCGAGAGCTTGTAAGAAAGCGGTCAATGCTACAATTTCTTTTTTCTCAAGACCTGCCGGCGCACCTTGAGTCACAAGATCATCGGCAATGAGTTTTGCTTGCATTTGTGCATCGATATCTGCATTGGCAGATTGCTCTTTGCTGTACGGGACTCCCACTATTTTTAAAGCAGAGAGTTTTTCTCTCAAAATCAAGAAATCAGTATCTTGAGTGTAGAGCCAAGGATAATTTGGCATGATAGAGTTCGGAGTCACGGCGCGAGGATCCATCATATGACGGTAGTGCCATAAGTTAGGATATTTCGCTCCAACTCGAGCTAAATCCGGGCCAGTACGTTTACTTCCCCATTGGTAAGGATGATCGTACATCGATTCTTCGATGGTCGAGGCGGCTCCGTAACGAACGACCTCAGCAGGGATGGTTCGAATTTGCTGTGAATGGCAAAGGTAACAACCTTCACGAATATAAATATCGCGACCAGCGATTTCTAAAGAAGTCCATGGCTCTGGTTTGTTTTCACTGACGACGTACTGAGCAATATTCATCGTAGGATAAATTTCGATGATGGATCCAACCGCTATTGCTAGAACTGCACAGACAGTAAAAACCGTCGCCATACCTTCAAGTTTTCGGTGACCAGTTTCTGATGATTTCTCTCCTGTGTGGAACACGGGAGAAGGAATTGTATCAGTGTCAGAGACTGGAGGTGCTGACTTGATTGTTTTGTACATATTGTACAAAAAGATCGCATAGCCTGCAAAGAACAGAAGTCCTCCGACTAAACGAACCCAATACAGAGGAGCTACTTTCGTGATGGACTCAATAAAATCTGGATAAATAAGTTTACCTTGATCATCCATGGCTCTCCACATGAGGCCTTCAGTAAGGCCTGCTGCCCACATTGAGATGTAGTAAAGCAGAATTCCGATGGTTCCAATCCAGAAGTGATTATTGGCAAGGTCTTTCGAATACAACTTGGTTTTCCAAAGTTTAGGAACCAAATAGTAAATCATACCAAAAGCCATGAAGCCATTCCAACCAAGGGCGCCACCATGAACGTGTCCAATGATCCAATCAGTGTAATGGGCGAGGCCATTCACAGATTTAATGGAAAGAAGTGGTCCTTCAAAAGTCGACATTGCGTAAAAGGTCACGGCTGTAACAAAAAACTTCACCGTGGGGTCTTCACGCAATAAATGCCAAGCTCCTCGTAAAGTTAAGAGTCCATTGATGGCACCGCCCCAACTTGGAGCCCAAAGCATTAATGAGAAAATCATTGCCAGGGTTTGTGCCCACTCAGGAAGAGCCGTGTTCAGTAAGTGATGAGGTCCTGCCCAAATGTACAGGAAAACCAGGGCCCAAAAGTGCACGATCGAAAGCCGATAAGAATAGACCGGGCGATTTGCAATTTTTGGAATGTAGTAATACATAAGACCCAAGAATGGAGTGGTGAGAAAGAAGGCCACCGCATTATGACCATACCACCACTGAATCAAGGCGTCCTGAATGCCCGCGTAGATCGAGTACGACTTAAATAAACTCACAGGAATAGCGGCTGAGTTTGTTAAGTGCAGAACGGCAACAGTAACAATTGTTGCGATGTAAAACCAAAGCGCCACGTAAAGATGTTTTTCTTTACGTCTAGCCAAAGTTCCGAAGAAGTTCACCGCAAAAACAACCCAAATCACCGCGATGGCGATATCGATAGGCCATTCTAGCTCTGCATACTCTTTTCCTTGAGTGAAGCCAAAAGGAAGAGTGAGCGCGGCAGACACGATAATCAGTTGCCAGCCCCAAAAATGAAGTTTGCTCAAGAAATCGGAAAACAGACGGGTTTTGCAAAGTCGCTGCGTTGAGTGATAAATTCCCGCAAAAATAGCATTTCCTGCGAATGCAAAAATGGCCGCATTGGTGTGCAGTGGGCGTAATCGTCCAAAGGTGATCCATTGCAGATTAAGGTTAGCTGGCCAATAAGCAAGCTCGAGCGCGATGATGATTCCCAAGAGGAAAGCAACTCCGGCCCAAATCATTGTGGCGAGCACAAACTTTCTGACGATATCATCATCATAAGTTGTAACGCGGTTTTGTTGACTCATTTTTTGTGATTCCTTTCTATTTTCTAATTAAAGTAAGATTTGTTAATAAGGTTTATTAAAAATGGTTTTGCACAGTATTTCAACTGTGTATTTTAAGTCGTCACGAGTATTTCAGTGTCATTTTTCAAAAGAAGATTCAATCTTCATTCAAGATTCGGCTGGCAGGAGTGTCGACGTCATCAAATTGACCTTTTTTAGTTGCCCAAATAAAAGCGCCGACAAAACCTCCTCCAAGAAGAAGGGCCATCGGTATCATCATATACAAAATACTCAAGCTGGCGCTCCTGTTGTTAAGGGTTTCACAAGACAGAGTTCTTCTTTATTTTCTAATTGGCTAGCTTTTTCTAATTCACGAAGCTTTCTTGTTCCAAAAAATGAATTTGAAATGATTAATAAGGAGCTCAGCGGCATGAGTACGGCAGAACCTAAGGGGCCAACAAGTCCCATGAGAGCCGCCGTTCCCGCCGCGAAATTGTAAAGCAAAGCAAAGCTGATGTTAACCCAAACAACTTTTTGAGTTTCTTTTGCGAGCAAAAAAAGATCTTTTAGTTTGCCTAAGTTATCAGCAGAAATGTAGACATCAGAAGATTTTAGAGCTTCATGGACGGCACCTCTCACAGCAACGCTAAAGTGAGAATCTGACATTGATAAAAGATCATTGGCGCCATCGCCAACCATGATTGTTTGAGGATGTTTAACTAGCCAGTTTTGTTTATCGACTGGAGAGAAATTTGAAAATGTATGTTCAGGGGGAATGTTCAGTTTTTTTGCAGTGGCTTCAACTGGGGCTTCTCGGTCTCCAGATAAAATAAAAGATTGAATTCCCATTTTGCTCAAATCTTGAATGACCGTGGCTGCCTCTTCGCGTGGTTTATCGGCAAAATTAAGCGACAGAATTTTTTGGCCATCTCTATATAATGAAGCAGAAGGGCCTAAGTTGTTCCCTTGTGATGTTTCACTTTGAAATTCATAGAAATGACCATCAATTTTTCCCTGCACTCCGACTCCTGGAATCTCCTTTAAGTTTTCGACAGACGAAGTTGGAAGACTTCCCCAGATTTTTCGCAAAGAAAAAGCAATTGGATGCTGGGACTGACTTTCGAGACCGAGTAAAACGGATTTTAATTGCTGCGACATGAGGGGAGCTTCGTAGAGATTAAGGCTGCCCACAGTCAAAGTTCCGGTTTTATCAAAAGCCACTGACTTGGTCGAGAGTGCTTTTTCGAAAATCTCTGGCGATTTGACAATGATACCAAGGCGCAAGGCTCGTCGTAATCCTTGGGATAAGGCTAAGGGTGCTCCTAGAGCGAGAGCACAGGGACAAGCAAGGACGATCAAAGCTAAAGCTCGTGAAAAGGCCTCTGTCTTGTTGATATTGGCATAGTAAAAGTAAAAAACAAGAGCGGCTAAATTAACGACGAGGATTAGGATCTGCGCGGCTTTATCTGCTTTGTTGAGCAACGGAGTCTTGCGGTTTTGTGCAAGCTCCACCGTGCGCAACATTTCCCCGAGTTGGGTGGAGTCTTTGGTTTTTTCTGCTTTGACTTCGATTCCGTCAGTATAGCTTCGGCTTCCGGCTAAAATAGCCATTCCTTGACTAATGGTTCGTGGAGCGGATTCCCCAGTGATGACGGAAAAATCAATGGAAGCGCGGGGACTTAAAAGAATTCCATCCACAGGAATGCGTTCACCTCGAGGAAGAGTAAGGATTTCTCCGACTTCAATGCTCGTAATAGGCTTAAAAATAAGACCGGTGGCTGACTTTACCCAAGCTCCAGGTTTTTGCATGAATTCTGAAAAAAACGAGCTTTCTTGAGTTTTTTGTTGGATTCTTTTTAAGAGATAGCGACTGGATAAAATCAACAGAACGAAGCTGGCTGTGGAATCAAAATAAACTTGATTTCCACCTTGCAAAATACTGGCGACAGAAAAAAAACTGCTAGCAACTAGTGCGATAGTGATGGGTAAATCAATGCTAATTTGGCCATAACGAAGAGCTCTTAGTGAGCCACGGTAGAATGGAACAGCGGAAAATAATAAGATCGGAATAAAGAGAATAAATTGGAGCCAGTTGAACAAAACGCCCATGGATCCAGTGAGACCTGCGTACACCGAAATGGAAAACAACATGATATTCATCGCACATCCAGCGGCGACGCCAATGCGAATTAAGTCTTTTCGATTGTCACGTTTGAGTTCTTCCCGAAGATTGAAGCCCTTGGCTAAGGGATGTGGAATATAACCCATGCGATGGATGAGGCTTGCAATATTTGAAAGTTGTCCTTGTGGCGATAAGGTTATTTCTAAAATATTCTCACCAAAGTGAAGCTCGGAAGAGCTGACAGTAGAATCTAGCAGAGGAAGACTTTCTAAAAGCTTAATGCAAGAGGCACAGTGGATACCATCGATGTAAAATTGAAATTTTCGCCCCTCAGTATCGTGTTGATAGAGGCTACGAAAATCGGTTTGATCCAAAAACTGATAGCGTTTGTCACTGGCAGATAAAATTCGCGAGGTGGCATGCCGATCTTGCTCTGGTATTTCTTTGAGCAAGGTGTGGATGTTTTCACAGCCCGTACAACAAAAATTTTCTTGTTGGGGAGTCAGGGGTGTACCGCAGTGTTGACATTCTCGTGATGCATTGGTCATTAGACCCCGTGAAATGCAAAATTTGCGCCAATATTAGCATAGTTAGCTCAACTCAAATTAAATAGTAGTAGGGGTGGAGATATTAAAAAACTCAATTAAAAATGAGACAAAATGACCGAATTTCGATAAATTTTCTGAGACAAAATAACCCAAAATTAATTATTCAGATTCACTTTGCCCAGGCTCAGTCTCGCAGCTGTCTTCGGCTATCAGGCCATATTCTCTTTCTTTTCGGTAAAGAGTGCGGCGGTTAATTCCTAAGACATGAGCCGCCTTGTCTTTTTTTCCTCCGGTTTTTTCGAGAACTAATTGCATATATCGTTTTTCTAATTGCTCCAAAGTAGGAAGGTCTCGAGTGGAGTCTCCATAGAAATCTTCGATATTAGCCATCTCAGGAGTAGGGATGTCGGTGTCCTGAATCACAGGATGAGAGGTCATCACGACCAAACGTTCAATGAGATTTTCCAGTTCACGGACGTTTCCATCCCACCGCATATTCATAAGAGATTGTAGTGCGGCTTGAGTAAAGCCACGTGGCCCTCCTCCATTTTGCGCTACATATTTCCCCAAAAAATGAGTAGCTAAGATAGGAATATCATCTTTGCGATGTCGAAGAGCTGGGATTACGACGGGAATAACTGAAAGACGATAATAAAGATCTTCACGGAAAAGTCCCGATTTGATCGCCGCTTTTAAATCTTTATGAGTTGCAGCGATGATTCGGACATCGATATCTTTAACGATATTGTCCCCCACGGGGCGAATTTTTCTTTCTTGAATAACTCGTAAAAGTTTTGCTTGAAGAGCTAAGTCCATATCGCCGATTTCATCCAGGAATATCGTGCCGCCATCGGCTTCTTCGAAGAGACCCTTTTTCCGTTGGTAAGCGCCGGTAAAGGAGCCCTTGGCGTGTCCGAACAACTCACTTTCCAAAAGAGTATCGGGAATGGCGGTGCAATTCACAGCAATAAAAGGACTCTCGGCTCGAGGTCCAATGTTATGAATCATCCGTGCAACAACTTCTTTTCCTGTTCCGCTTTCTCCGGTGATGAGAATATTGGCATTGGCGGTGGACACACGTTCAATCAGTTCGAAGACTTGCTGCATTACTTTTGATTTGCCGATCAAGGAACCGTGCTCAAAAGTTTTTTGAATTTCTCGGCGAAGAATTTTATTTTGATGATGAAGACGGTAAAAGTTAAGCCCGCGTTCCACATTGATAAGTAGCTCATTTAATTTAAATGGCTTTGTGAGATAATCAAAGGCACCATTTCTTATTCCGGTGATTGCAGACTCAATACTCCCGAAGGCTGTAACTAAAATCACAGGAAGTTCAGCGTTGAGTTCTTTTACTTTTTTGGTGAGTTCCAGGCCATTCATTTGAGGCATCTGAATATCAGACAAAACCAATTCGAGATTCCGGCTTTCTTCAGAATCAATTTTTAGAAAATCGATGAAACTAACCCCTGAGTCGTAGGACATCACTTTGTATTGTTGTTTACGTAAAAAATCTTCAATGAGAGATCTCATCTCTGGATCATCATCGACAACTGCAATAAGCCCTTTTGATTCTGCCATAGGGGCTGGTTTTTAGCACAATTCGTGAAAAAGAATAGTTCAAAACGAAAGTCTTTGAATTTAACTTCATTAAGATGCGCGTCAAAATTCTAGAGCTTGAAAAAAATTCGGAGGCTCCCTAGAGAGTTGTTTGTGAATCACATGGAAGCTCTCTTAAAGGAATTATCGGATCAGAAACAGGCGCTGGATCAGGCAGCTATTGTTGCAGCTACCGATCGCACAGGGGCAATCACTTATGTGAACAACAAATTTTGTGAAGTTTCAGAGTATTCACAAGCTGAGCTCATCGGTCAGAATCATCGTATTATAAATTCTGGTGTTCACCCGAAATCGTTTTTTTCTGATATGTGGAACACTGTTTCTACTGGTAATGTCTGGCGGGGAGAGGTTTGCAATAAATCAAAATCGGGTCGTCTTTACTGGGTCGATACAACGATCGTACCGTTTATGGGTGAGGATGGGTTGCCTTACCAATTTATGAGTATTCGACATGAAATCACAGCCTTTAAAGAAGCTCAGCAAACCATTCTTGAGCAACAAGCACGCTTGATTGCGGCAAGTAAGCTTTCTGCTTTGGGCGAAGTGGCCGCTGCGATCACTCATGAAATCAATAATCCTTTGGGTGTCATCCTTGGTCGTTGTGAAATGCTTCGTGAAATGCTTAATGATGGAAATACCAATACAGATGAATTAAAAAAAATGACTGAAATGATAGAGATCACAGGTCGTCGTATCGAAAAAATTGTCAAGAGTATGAGAACGTTTACCCATGGCAGTGAATCAGAAATGATGCAGCCTTATCTTATTTCTGAAATCGTTACTGGGGCCTTGGATTTAGTGACCCAGAAATTTCGTGATCATGGAATTGGTTTTAGTTATGATTCACTCGATCCTAAACTTGAAATTTTTTGTCGTCCCACTCAAATTCTTCAAATTTTAGTCAATTTATTAAATAATGCTCATGATGCAGCTGAAAAATTGTCTGAACGTTGGGTCAGGCTAGAAATTATAACAAGGGAAGATGAATTTGAATTTCGCGTGATTGATAGTGGCAAGGGAATTAGCCCGGCTGTGCAGCAAAAATTGTTTACTCCCTTTTTTACAACAAAAGATATTCAGTATGGAACTGGTTTAGGTTTGTCGATTTCAAAGCGCTTGGCTGAAAAACAAGGTGGTTCTTTGGAGCTTGATTTTGCCTCTCCCAACACTTGTTTTGTCCTTAATATCCCGAGGAAGCCAAGGCCTCAAACGGCATTAAAGTTTTCTTCTTTTGAGGGATAAAGTGATTTCAAATTCAGCAATTTTTAGATTTGGATCTTTGCTAGGAACAATCGCATAAGAATGGAAAGTTTGATTTTCCCGTACGCCACTTTTGGCGGCTTTTTCAACCAGCGCTAAAACGGCCTCGCCTTGCTCGCAAATGAAATGGACATTCCCGTCGGCACGCTTGATGAAATTGGCTTTAAAATCTTTAAAAATAAAATCAATTTTTTGCGGATTTTTCTGAATTGCATGCACCGCTTTAATTGCTACCGCCGCTTCTGCGCCCATGGAAAGCGCTCCAAAGTACATAACCCCCATGTGGTTTTTCGTAAAGCGAGTCAAAGGGACTTTTAATACTACACGTTGATCGGAAACTTCGAGGAGAGTTGGTCGAATAGCGCTGAGCAAAGGAATTTTAGCAAAGGCATAAAGCCTTAAAAAAGCAGTCATTTTAACTTTGTTTTTTAGATTCGCCCAAGAGCTAGACATAAAACCTCCCTCAAATAAAAATATGACCATCACGATAACATAAATTACTTGCTGGTCCATGCTAAAATCATCATGATGATCAACATGTCAAATTTGATTCAACTTCAAGGCGGCTACAAAAGCTTCGCGGCAAAAAAAATTTTTGAAGATGCTCAATTTGCTGTGAATGAAGGTGAGCATGTTGGTGTCATTGGTCCAAATGGGGCTGGAAAAACAACCTTATTCAAAATCTTGGTAGGCCAAGAAGAATTGGATTCGGGTCAGTTCACAAAAATGAAAGAACTGCGCATTGGGTATTTGGCACAACATGATCAATTTTCTCCTGGGCAAAGTGTTGAGGATTTTTTGGCTCAAGATTCCCGTCTTCCAATTTGGGAATTGAAAACCATTGGCCGAAAATTAGGTCTCCAAGAAGAGCAGTACGGGCTTCCAATTCTTTCCTTGAGCGGTGGATATCGAATGCGCTGCAAGCTTCTGCAGCTTTTAGGTCAAGAACCACAACTGATGCTTTTGGATGAACCGACAAATTACCTCGATTTAGAAACCACTCTCGTATTAGAAAACTTTTTGCAGGGTTATCGCGGTGCTTTCTTACTGATTTCCCATGACCGAGAATTTTTGCGACGGACGACGGATCATGTCCTTGAGGTGGAGCAAGGGCAAATCACAAAATACAACGGAAACATCGATGATTATTTTGAACAAAAAGAATTGATACGAACACAGCTTGAGGCCCGGGCAGAGTCTTTGCAAGATAAGCGGGATCGAATCTTAGATTTTGTTAATCGCTTCGGGGCAAAAGCCACGAAAGCGAGACAGGCTCAATCACGACTCAAATCACTCCAAAAGATGGAAGTCATTGAGGTGAAATCCTTACCTGTGAAGGCGGTGATAAAAATTCCCACACCTGTGCACACCGGCAAGCAAATTGTATCGGTGAATTCGGTGGATTTGGGTTATGGCTCAAAAATAGTTCTTAAAGATATTCATTTTCAAGTGAATCGTGGTGATCACTTAGCGGTGGTTGGTCTTAATGGAGCCGGGAAGTCCACTTTTTTAAAAGCCTTAGCCGGAAAGTTGGCGCCACTGAAGGGTAGTATTGAGTTAGGATTTCAAGTGCAAATTGGCTACTACGCGCAACATGTGGCGGAGAGTCTTATGGCTCGCTCAACGGTTTTTGAAGAGATGGCTCGCGTGGCTCACTCGGATGTCACTCAGCAAGAAATCCTCAATTTAGCAGGAGCTTTGTTGTTTAGTGGTGAGGATGTTCGTAAATCCATTTCGGTTTTATCTGGAGGGGAAAAAGCCCGAGTGGCTTTGGGACAGGTTTTATTACAAAAACTTCCATGTTTGATCTTAGATGAACCGACGAATCATTTGGATTTTCAGACGGTAGAGGCGCTCACTCAATCGTTACAAAGCTTTGATGGGACCCTGATTGTCGTGAGTCATGATCGTGGTTTTACTGGGCGTATAGGACAGAAAATTTTGGAAATAAAAAATGGTCAAGCCCTGCTTTATCCGGGTTCTTACGATGACTACGTTTGGAGTTTTGAAAAAGGGGTTTTGGCTGAAGTTTCTAACGAGGTCGTCAAAGACAATGCTGTGAAAATACAAAATATATCTAATTTATCTGAGAGCGTTTCTCAAAAATTAAATCCTCGTGAGTTGAAAAAAACTCAAGATAAAATTATTCGTCAATTAGAAGGTCAAGTCAGAGACTTGGAAAGAAAAATGGCCATGCTCGATGAACAAATTCGCGGTATTAATCAAAGAATATCTGAGGGAGCAACCGATAATCTTCGGCAAAGTGTTACAGAACTTGGGGCCTCTCAGCTGGAGCTTTCTCGGTTTGAAGAAGAGTGGATTTTGCTTCATGAGAAATTGGAGCAAGAAAAGATAAAGATTCCCTAAAGATTCGATCGATGATTCTGGCCAACGAATTCAACGAGGCTTATTGTCCCAAATTATGCTGCTGGATATTAGACTAGGAAAAGAAAAATAATTCCTTTTTCGGTATTTACTAATAGTATTCACTCGGAGGTTTTAGATGTCTGATCATATTTTTTCTAATGTTAAAATCGGTAATATGCTTTTAAAAAATCGAATTGTGATGGCCCCGATGACCAGATCTCGTTGCATCGACAATGTTCCAAATGAGTTAGTCGCAAAATATTATTCTCAGCGAGCGGAAGCGGGACTGATCATTACTGAAGGGATTTCACCCTCTGATAATGGACTTGGTTATGCTCGAATTCCGGGTTTGTATACAAGTGAGCACGTTCATGCCTGGAAAAAAGTAACGGACGAAGTTCATCATGCTGGTTCGCGGATCTTTGCTCAATTCATGCACTGCGGACGCGTGGCTCATCCAGATAATTTGCCTAGCGGAATGGAAATATTAGCGCCGTCTCCCATCGCTTTGACCGAGGGGCAAATGTGGACAGATAAAAATGGATTGCAGGATTATCCAGTGCCTGAAGAAATGTCTGAAAATGAAATTCAATGTACGATCAAAGAATTTGTCCACGCAGCAGAGCTTGCCATTCAAGCAGGCTTTGACGGTGTGGAGGTTCATGGTGCCAATGGGTACTTAATCGATCAATTTTTAAATCCAGCCAGCAATGAGCGCGCTGATCAGTGGGGTGGAAGTATTGAAAATCGCATTCGCTTTGCTTTGGAAGTGACCAAAGGAATCGCGCAAAAAATCGGAGCCGACAAAGTGGGAATTCGTTTGTCTCCTTATGGAGTTTTCAATGGGATGCAAGTGTTTCCTCATCTTGAAGATTTGTATGAACGATTGGCCACTGATTTGCAGAAATTAGGTATATTGTATATCCATTTAGTGGATCATCAATCGATGGGTGCTCCTGAAGTGAAGCCCAGTGTGAAAAAAAGAATTCGAGATAATTTTAAAGGCACATTGATTCTTTCTGGGGGCTATGACGCCAAAAGAGCCGAGCATGATTTGAGTGAAAAAAAGGGCGACCTTTTTGCTTTTGGACGACCTTTTATCTCGAATCCTCATCTCGTCTCCAAGCTGAAACACAAGAAGCCTTTATTAAAGGCAGATGACACGACCTTTTATACTCCGGGGGAAAAGGGCTATACGGACTACCCTTTAGATTGATTTTAAAGTTTTTTTCTAATTTAAGTAGGCCAATACTGATACTCATATTCTTTTTACGGAGTAGTTTTATGGAAAGGGTGGACTTATGAGTTCACCCTTTTTTCAGGTAAAAACCGAAAAAGACGCCGTTTTATCAATATTTAGTGAAAAATTTTGCTTTTTGGGCTTGTCTTTTTGCTGCCCTATGACTAAAAGAATTGGTTCGCAATGCTAGTGAACAGCTAGCAGCAAGATATGGCTAACATTGGCCTAAAAGAGTCCATCATTTCGAGGGACCGCCGTGTTGGAGGAAGGATTTGGCAATGCCAAAAATGAAAACCCATTCGGGTGCGAAGAAGCGCATGAAGCTGCTGAAGTCAGGAAAAATCAAGCGCAAACAAGTCGGAGTGCGCCACTTAAACTCTCACATGACATCAAAACGTAAACGTCACTTGGGTGATGTAGTTTATGTTGATGATGCTAACTATCTACAAGCGCGTCGCTTGTTAGTTTTTTAAGGAGTTGAAACATGCGCGTTAAAGGTGGATTTACAAATCGTCGTCGTCACAAAAAGGTTCTTAAACGAGCAAAGGGAATGTACTCAGCAAATTCCCGCGCTTTTACTCACGCAACTGAAAAAGTTGATCGTGCGTTAGCTTATGCTTACAAACATCGCAAAATGAAGAAACGTGATTTCCGCTCATTGTGGAATCAACGTATCAATGCGGCAGCTCGAATCAATGGCACAACTTATTCTCGATTGATTGGTGGATTGGCAAAAGCCGGAATCCAAATCGATCGAAAAAATTTGGCTGATTTAGCGATGCATGATGCTGCGGGTTTCTCAGTTTTGTGTAAACACGCTATCGTCTAGTTAATTATATGTCAGAAACTCTGGCGCAATTCGAACAACGAAAAAAAGATCATATTCGCATTGCGCTGGATCCTCAGTCTCAGGCCAGAGGTCTTTCTGGCCTGGATCGGGTCCGACTTATTCATGAGGCTCTGCCCGAGATTAATTTTTCTCAAGTAAAAATATCGACTCAGTTCTTAAATCAAAAATTACGTTCCCCTATTTTTATTTCTTCAATGACAGCTGGTCATGAGCAAGCAGGCCTAATTAATTTGAAGCTCGCTCGTGCGGCAGCTAGGCATGGTTGGATGATGGGAGTGGGCTCTCAAAGAAAAGAGCTCACGTCGTCTGAGGCCACTCAAGAGTGGAAAAAAATTCGTCAAGAAATGTCTTTGGAATCACACCGAGCCGTGATGATTGGGAATTTGGGACTGACCCAGGTGATTCAAACTCCAGTGAGTCAAATTCAAAAATTAGTGGATTCCTTGGAGGCCTCAGCGCTTTTTGTGCACACCAATCCCTTGCAAGAGGCTTTGCAAAAAGAGGGAACTCCTCATTTTCAGAATGGTCTTAAAGCCCTAGAAAACCTTTGCAAAGAAATTGAAATTCCCGTGATTTTAAAAGAGGTGGGTTGTGGCTTTTCTCAATCCACCTTTTCTAAAATTAGGGGAATTGGCTTGTATGGTGTGGATGTGGCGGGTCTTGGTGGAACTCATTGGGGACGAATTGAAGGCCTCAGAAACTCTGAAGACAAGCTACTTTTTGAAGCGGCAAAAACTTTCGAAAATTGGGGCATTTCCACAGTGGAAAGTTTACTCATGGCACGAGAAATGAGTCCGGATTATTGTCTTTGGGCTTCCGGAGGTGTTAGATCTGGGCTTGATGTAGCAAAATTGCTGGCTCTTGGAGCAGAAAAAGTGGGCGTCGCGCAACCGATATTAGTCGCCGCACTTTCTAGTACCAAAATTGGAGACGATGAAGCTTTGGATTTGGTCATGCAGCGTCTCGAGCTGGAGCTCCAGATTGCAATGTTTTGTACGGGATGTGATCATTTGGAACAGTTGTCGTCAAAGAAGGTGTGGACATGGACTTAGGCAAACATGAAGCCAATACAAAGTCTTCTTCCTTGGATTTTGAGCCTTCATCTTTGAAATTTGAAGAGGCCTTCAAAGGTTTTTCAAAATTGGATTTATCTCAACGATTGGAAAAACTTTTAGAGCTTGGGGTATTGACCGCCAAAGATTTAGCATATCTAGGAGAAGGCGGTCTTCAGGACGCAGGCTTGGGTGAAAAATTTGTCGAAAATGTGATTGGTTATTTTCAATTGCCTCTTGGAGTGGCCACCAATTTTAAAATTGATGGCAAAGATTTTGTGATTCCAATGGCCGTGGAAGAAACATCTATTGTGGCGGCGGCGAGCAAAACAGCCAAATGGATTCGCGAATCCGGCTTCATCACGACAGAAATGATCGGCGATAATATTATCGGTCAAATTCAAATCGCTAAAGTAAAAAATTATGAAAATTTCTTCGAGCTTCTGGTTGCAAAAAAAACTGACTTAATCAAGTTGGCCAATCAAGAAGTCGCTTTTGGGATGGTTCGCCGGGGTGGCGGAGTCACGGATATTCAAATCAGAAAACTACAAAGACCCGATGGACAACTTATGGCAGTGGTTCATGTTCATATGAATCCTGTGGATGCCATGGGTGCTAATATTATCAATCAAGTTTGTGAATTTTTGAAACAGCCGATTGAAGAGCTGACGGGCGAAGCTGTCACGATGTGTATTCTTTCTAATTTAGTCGATACGCGTTTAACAAAAGCCACTGTTATTCTAGAGAAAATTAATTTGGATCTTGCGGCAAAAATTGAAGAGGCTTCGATTTTCGCAGAAACGGATTCTTATCGTGCATGCACAAATAACAAAGGAGTTCTTAATGGCATCGACCCAATTCTCATTGCGACTGGCAATGATTGGCGGGCGGTTGAAGCCGGTGTGCATGCCTATGCCTCGAAGGATGGAACTTATCGTTCCATCACAAAATGGCGCCGAGACGGAACCTTCTTAGTTGGTGAGTTAATTGCCCCTATCGTCGTAGGGACTGTTGGCGGAGTGACATCTTTGCACCCAACCGCAAATATGTGTTTGCGAATGCTGGGCTGTCAGTCAGCAGCAGAGCTTTCCCGAGTGGTGGCCTCAGCTGGATTAGTGCAAAATTTAGGGGCGCTGCGGGCCTTGACCACAGTGGGAATCATCGAAGGTCATATGAAACTGCATATTAAAAATTTGAGCCTTGGCGCTGGTGCGAATGAGAGGGAAATTCCTTACGTTGTAAAAAAACTCGAAGAAATTTTGGCGATCAAAAAAAGAATTTCTTTAAGTAATGCCATTGAAGTTTTGAAAGAACTCCGAACTCAGGTTCATAGGAATTAGCTCAATGATCCGACAAGAATCTGACCTTTCAATTCCAGGGAAGTGTTTTATTGCCGGTGAATATTTGGCTCTGAGTGGAGGGCCAACTTTAGTTGCGGCGCTTGAACCGCGATTTGTACTGCGAGCTAAACAAATTGAATATTCAATTCCAGGTTTTTCTGAAGGTGAAAATGGAAAAAACCCTTTTCATCCGAAGTCTTTAGCTGGACGTTGGTGGCTCGAACATAAAAAATTTTACCAGCAATTTAATTTGAGTTTTTTTGATCCACATTTGGGCAAGGGTGGCTTGGGTGGCTCCACCGCTGAATTCGCTCTTTTGCACGGTTTGATGGATGTCAAACTATCACTTTGTGAGGAAGCTCAGTCACAATTTGATTTGCGAAAAATGTGGAGTGACTACCGGGCGATTTCTTCCAGTGACGGAATAAAGCCCAGTGGGGCGGATCTTATAGGACAAGTGAATGGACACTTGACCATGTTTGATCGGAACAAGGGAAGAATAAATCAGTTTTCATGGTTATTTCAAAATTTGGGATTTATGTTGTTTCGCACCAATAAAAAACTGGTAACTCATGAATATTTGCAAGAGCTGGGGGATTTTTCTAGCCTTGGCTTCGAAGAAGCGATGGCAAAAATCATTGAGAGTTTGGTGAAAGTTGACGCTCGGACTTTTGTGGATGGCATAAATGAATATGCGACAGAACTCTTAGATTTAGGTTTTGTGGCGGAGCACACTCAAAATATTTTAGAGAAAATAAAATCTCCTGAAGTTTTGGCGAAAAAAGGCTGCGGTGCCATGGGGGCAGATGTGATTTGCTTAATTGATCGCCCTGGAGAAGATTCTCGGAAAACAATTGTGGAAGCGATGAACGCATTGGGTTGTACCTTGGTTGCAACTGAACATTCACTCACGGGTGGGCTCAGGGCAGAGGTTTTGGAAAATAGTCATATTGAGAGCACATCACAAAGTTTAAAAATAGAAACTTTGATGGATTTCAAAGCGGATTCATCCCGCGGAGTTCGAATATGATCGTGGAAGTTTCGGCTCCTTCGAATATTGCCTTGATTAAGTACATGGGGAAAATTGATTCTGTCGGTAATATTCCTACGAACAGTTCCCTTTCTTGGACTTTGAATGAGTTACAAACCTTCGTAAGAATTTCTTTGCGCGAGGACTTTGTTCAAGATCAATGGCAACCGCTCACAAGACCAGGTTTGGATCAAGTTCATTTAAACGAAGTTTCGATTCAAAGATTTTTGAATCATTTTAAAAGCATCAAAAAAGAATGGAAAATTGAAAAATATTTTTTAGTGGAGTCTGCAAATAACTTTCCTTCCGATTGCGGTTTGGCTTCTTCAGCGAGCAGTTTTGCGGCTTTGACCAAAGGGGCGGTAGAGATTTTTCAAAAATTTTCTCTTCGTTCTGGAATTGGTCTTGTCGAAATGGCGGAACTTTCACGTCGAGGGTCGGGCTCTTCTTGTCGTTCTTTTTTTCACCCTTGGGCGCTTTGGGATAAAGACGGAGTTCGCGCTTTGGAATTTTCATCGCCTTCTCTTTTACACCAAGTGGTTGTAGTGACGGATAAGAAAAAACTCGTGTCTTCCAGCGAAGCCCATAGAAGAGTTTCTTCGAGTCCTTTATTTAAAGATCGCGTGGAACGGGCGGAACAGCGCTTAACGGAAATCATTCACGCTTTAAAAAATCAAAATTGGCGAGCGTTACATAAGACTTCTTGGGATGAGTTTTTGGATATGCATTCACTTTTCGAAACTTCAGTTCCGCCCTTTAGTTATTTGGAAACTGCGAGCCAAGAGATTTTAGATTCGGCCAAAGCTTTATGGGATTCTTCGGGCGATGGGCCAGTGGTCACGATGGATGCCGGCGCCAATGTGCATTTTTTATGGCGCCCGGATCAATTGGACCAAGCCAAAAAACTCACTCAAAAGTTTGCGAATAAATATCGCGTGGTTTCTTGCAAAGAGATAAGGGAAGTTTTGGAAGTATGATTTTTCAAACGCGAGTTCACGGCAAATGGATATTGGCTGGAGAGCACTCAGTGCTTCGAGGAACTCCAGCTTTGGTGTTTCCGCTCACTTCGCGGTCTTTGAATTTTACCTTTGAACCTAAAGCCAACAAAACGAGTGAAAGCCTGCAATTGGAATTGCAAGGCGAACATGGAGATGAACTACAGCTTTTATTTTGGGGAGTTTTAGAAAAAGCCTGCTCGTTACGAAAAATATTCAGACAAGAGCTTCGTGGGCGAGTGGTGATGGCTTCGTCAATTCCCGTCGGAGCAGGACTTGGTGCTTCGGCAGCTTTAAGTGTCGCGGTGGCGCAATGGTTTCAATATTTAAAAGTTTTGAGAGAAAGTGAATTACTTGAATTTTCGCTCCAGTTGGAAAATCTATTTCATGGTGAAAGTTCAGGGGTTGATTTAGCGGTAGCACTTTCTGGTCGCCCCTTGAAATACACGAGGGGTGCCGGCGCACTATCTCAAGTTTTTTTGACTCCGGCTTGGACGCCTCAATGGTATGTGAGTTATTCTGGTAAGAGGGGCGTCACCATGGAGTGTGTGAATCGAGTGAAACAACTCATAAAAAATAATGCTGAATTAGGGCAAAAAATTGATAATGATATGAAAGCAGCCGTAAATCTGGCAGAGAAAGCTTTGAGTGAAACGGCAATGACGGGTTTGCTGCCGCTGGCTCAGGCGATTGATTTAGCAAAATCATGTTTTGAACGTTGGGGATTGACGGAGGGGCTTCCAGAGCAACACATGCACTGGTTAAAACAGCATGGTGCCATGGCGGTCAAACCGACAGGATCAGGAAATGGTGGCTATGTGCTCTCGCTGTGGGACCATCAGCCAAGTGCAGCGGCACTCACGAAATTGATTCCTTGTTTTTAGAAGTAAATGATTGTCATTGTCCAAGTTTTGAATAGCGGTCGTAAAGAGCAATTCCCACGGCCACGGAAGCGTTTAAACTTTCCACACCTAAAGTGGGAATACTTACCGAAATACCGCATGAATAATTAGCAAGCCCTGGTCCTTCTTCGCCCACCAAGAGTTGCGTTCGTTTTGGCCACTGAAATTTTTGAAGAGGCGTGCCTTTGCTATCTAAAACGATCAGACCCTTTGGCAGGTGAGCAAGGCTTGGTCCTTTTTTAAGAGGCACCCGCAACACGCTTCCAGCGCTGGCTTTCACCGCTTTTGGTAAAAAAGGATTAGCGGCTTCCTCTGTCAAAATAACCGCATTCGCGCCGAAGCCTTCCGCATTACGAAGGATGGCGCCAACGTTGGTGGGATCTCCCAGAGGACAGAAAACTTCGAGAAAAGCGGCTCTTAGATCGGAGTTTTTGGGACTCGGCTCGAGGGAATCATTTTTTGTTGGCTCAGCGGGTTCTGGCGTCCAAAGGGGAATCGTCGGAGTTTTTAAAACGAAGATATTATGATGCGTTCCTAGTTCGTCAATTTCAGCAAAAAGTTCTTTTGGCAGCTCAAAGATATTTTTACGATCTTTTGAGAGCGGTACTTTGCCACGAGGAACTAACTCTACAGAAAATTCTAGCGAAGGCAATCGCAGGTACTCGTGGACGAGCTTTTCACCACATAGTAAAAAAAGGCCTTCTTTTTTTATACCCTTTGATGAGTTGAGGCTTTGCCAGGTTTTGAATTTATCGTTGCTCCGACTCTCGATGGGGTTCATTCGCGGTCTCCGGTTGTTTCGCCAGGCCATGGTTCGTCTTCGAAATCAATGATCGGCGCAGGTTTGATTTTCTGGTAAATGAGCAACCTTCTTTTATGAGGGGAGTGCGGAAGCTCATAGGCGATGTCTTTTTCCAGATGATAAAATTCACTGAGGTCTTTTTTTGCCAAGGGAATTTCTGGATCGACGTTAGGGCCCTTCATAAAATAAACCCGTCCACCGGTATTCAAACACGTGAGCACATTGGTCAAAGTGTTGCGAATGTCCTCAACGGCTCGAGTGATCACTCCATTCACGGGATAAGCAAAGAAAGGATTGATATTTCGTCCGATAATATCGAGGTTGGGTAAACTCATTTCTTCGCGAACGTGTTTGAGAAATTCCACTCGTCGTTGCACGCCTTCGGCCAGGATGATTTTTTCTTGCGGAAATAAGATTTTCAGCGGAATTCCTGGAAATCCGGGCCCCGTTCCAACGTCCATCAAAGGAAATTGCAAGGGGGTGAGTTTTGCGACAATCAGGCAATCGATGTAGTGCTTGATGGCCACGTCCTTGAGATTGAGCAAACGCGTGAAATTCTCTTTTTCTTGGTTGCTCATTAAAAGTACATAAAATTCGGCCAATTTCTGTCTTTGTTCGTGAGTGATATGCCCAAAGTCATGATTACGAAAAATATCAAGCAGGCGATTGTTGGCTTCGCCAGAGGAATAGATTTGTTGAGGTTTGCGATGTTCCCGTCCTTGGCGGCTGCGCATGGGGGAAACATTGGTTTTATTTTTATGAGCCATCAGGTGACCGATACTAGATTATAGCGCTCCGCAAGGAAAGCTCTTTTATGCGGGTGGACTCGGACTTTCGCAAAGCTTGGAAAATTCTTGAAATTATTGAATAATTCCATTCATGACAAACTCTGAGAATGTTTTAAATGAGAAGTTGAAGAAAATTGAAAGTGAAGCCTTGGCAAAATTTCAAGCCTGTCAGACCTCGAAGGATCTTTACGATAGTAAGGTTTATTTTCTTGGGAAGAGCGGGGTTTTTACAGAAATCATGAAAGAAATGTCTACTTTACCGAAAGAACAAAAGCCTTTGTTCGGAAAAGCGGTCAATGAAGTGAAACAGGCTCTGGAAGTAGCCTATTCCCAGGTCGAGGTAGCACTTAAACGAGCTGAAGCAGAATCCCGAATGGATGATGAGAAAATCGACCTCACTCTTCCAGGTTTTGACGAAGTCACAGGTCATCAGCATCCGGTGACTTTAGTGATTCATGAAATTTTTTCTATTATGGAAAGACTCGGTTATGCCGTTCGCCAAGGACCTTTGATCGAAAAAGATTATTATAATTTCGAAGCCTTGAATATTCCGGCAGATCATCCGGCAAGAGATATGCAAGATACTTTTTTCATCGACAAGACTCATGTTCTTCGTACTCATACCAGTCCTATTCAAATTCACTCGTTGGAGGGAGAGCGGCCCCCTCTTCGAATCATTGGTACTGGGGCGGTCTTTCGTTGTGATAGTGATATCTCTCATTTGCCACACTTTCATCAAATTGAAGGAATGTGTGTGGATCAAAAAGTATCGATGGCTGACCTCAAAGGGACCATTAGTTTTTTTGTTCGGGAGTTTTTTGGAACTGGTTTAAAAACTCGGTTTCGCCCAAGTTTTTTCCCTTTCACAGAACCTTCGGCAGAGGTGGATTGCACCTGTCCTATTTGTAAAGGCAAAGGTTGCAGCTTGTGCAAGCAATCAGGCTGGATCGAAATCGGCGGTTGTGGGCTTATCAATCCCAAAGTTTTTGAACATGCCAATGTGAAATATCCCGAGTGGCAAGGCTTCGCCTTTGGCTTTGGAATTGAACGAATGGCAATCATTAAATATGGGATCGATGATATTCGTTTGTTCCCAGAAAATGATCTGCGATTTTTATCGCAATTTTAAGTAAGACAGCAGTCACGACTTCGTCTTATGTTTTGTAATTAAGTTCGAGTGAAGGAAAAAATATGATTATCAGTCTTCGTTGGTTGAATGATTTTGTGGATGTAAAAGATTATTTATCAAAGCCAGAGGCTTTGGCCGAGATTTTGACTCGTGCGGGGCTTGAAGTTGAAAATATCACTAATCGCGCGAAGGATTTTGATCATGTCGTCGTTGGCTTGATTTTAGAAAAAGCCAAGCATCCTAATGCAGATAAGCTTTCGCTTTGTCGAATTTCGACGGGTGAGGGCGTTGTACATCAGATTGTCTGCGGGGCACAAAATCATAAAACGAATGACCGAGTGATTGTGGCTCTGCCAGGGGCCATTTTGCCTGGAAATTTTGCGATCAAACAATCTTCCATTCGTGGTGTGGAGTCCGGCGGAATGCTTTGCTCAGACAAAGAATTGGGTTTAGCAAAAGAGTCTGAGGGACTTCGAATTCTTCCGGAAGATGCGCCGATAGGAAAACCTTTTTCTGAATACGCAGGTCTTGATGATGTGACTTTTGAATTGAAAGTGACTCCGAATCGAGCGGATTGTTTGAGTCACTTTGGCTTAGCCAGAGAAGTGGCTTGTTTGCTTGGGCGACCTTTGAAAAACGTGGCTCCGCAGTTGAAACTTTCTTCAAATTCCACTCGCAGTGAAATTCAATTGGAAGTCCGAGAGCCTGAACTCTGCCCTCGTTATGCGGGAAGGTTCATGGCTCAAGTGAAGGTGGGACCGAGCCCTGCGTGGTTGCAAAAACGATTAGAGTCCGTGGGGCTGAACTCAATTAATAATATCGTTGATGTGACTAATTACGTGATGATGGAACTGGGCCAGCCTTTACATGCTTTTGATGCGGCAGAAATCAAAGGAAATAAAATCATCGTAGAAAAAGCAAAACCGCAAGAAAAATTTCAAACCCTTGATGGGACGGAACTCACACTCACTGGTGAAGAATTGATGATTCGAGACGAATCTCGCGCTGTCGCCATGGCGGGAGTTGTGGGTGGAAAAAATTCTGGGGTGAATGATTCGACAACGAGTCTATTTTTGGAAGCCGCTTATTTCTTACCGATGATTGTGCGTCAAGCTTCACGAGCTCATGGAATAAATACAGATTCTGGATATCGATTTTCTCGAGGCGTGGATCCGAGCAATACTGTGCGTTCTTTAGATCGCGCTGTGGAATTGATTTTACAAGTCGCAGGCGGCATGGCCTATGACGAGCACTATGATTTTTATCCGCACCCGGTGAAGAAAAAGCCTGTGACAATCACTTTGAAAACAGTTTCGGAGCGTTTGGGTTATGCGGCCGATAAAGTAAAATTCGTTGATTTTATGCAACGCTTAGGATGTTTGGTTGAAAATAGGAGTGACAATTTTTCAAAAACTGAAACTCAGAGTGATTCTACGACCGACGCTCAAATAGAATTTCAGGTTTTACCCCCGACCTTTCGTTTCGATATAGCCGAAGAAATTGACTTGGTAGAAGAGTACGCAAGGCTTAATGGTTATGAATACATTCCTGATGCTATTCCTTTGACCAGCGTTGAGCCCGCTGCTCATGATAAAATGTTTTTACTGCAAAATCAGACGAGTTCTTTTTTAGCGAGTCAGGGTCTTTATCAAGCTTTGAATTTTGCCTTTACTTCAGAAAAATCAGAAAAAGATTTTATCGGAAGTAAAAGCACACTGAATGATTTGGGTTTGCCGATGACTGAAAAAGCGATTCGACTCATGAATCCGATCAGTGATGATTTGAATGTGATGCGTTCTTCCCTTGGTTTCGGACTGTTTCGAAATATGAGTTATAATTTTCATCAAGGAAATGACGTGGGTGGACTTTTTGAAGTCGGAAAGACTTTCTCATTCTCCTCTGAAAATGCTTCTGTAAATCCTCTCACTCCTTCTCCGGTTTCTGCGGCGTCATCAGTGATGAGTCAATACTTGGAACATCAACGCTTAGGCTTGATTCAATGGGGGCATCACTCTCATTTGTGGGCACAAAAACCAGAACATCCTTTGATTTTTGAATTGAAAGCAAAAATCGAAAATATGTTGGCTCGGTTTAAGTTGAAGTCCTACCAGTGGCTGCAGGAAGACCAAGTTCCAAATTTTTTGCATCGAGGGCAATGGGCTATTTTGCAAGTCGAAGGGAAAAAAGTGGGCTATCTTGGTGCTCTTCATCCTCGTCTGGTGGACGAAAATAAGATTCGGGGAACGGTGGTCCTCGCCGAGTTCAATCTAGATTTATTACTCGCTGGTCAACCACGCTTGGACCGTTTTGTGTCGGTTTCTAAATTACCAGTGGTGCAAAGAGATTTGGCTCTTCAAATGGCTCAAAATATCGCGGCAGGTGATGTCAGCCGAGAGATCAAAAAATTGGCAGGCCCTTTGCTGCTTTCAGTGGAAATTTTTGATCTTTATGAGGGCGACAAATTGCCCAAAGGTCTAAAATCCGTCGCCTATCGATTACGATTACAGGATAAAAATGCCACACTGCAAGATGAAGCTGTTAATAAATTGATGGAGACTGTGATAGCTGGACTCATCAAGAAATTTTCATTGAGCTTGAGATAAAAACTTGAAAGTTATCAAAGGCTTGTTAGCCTATTGAAAGAGAAGAGCGTCACCGGAGGACAAGAGATTATGGCGGGACAAAATATCGGAAAATCGACTATGACCAAAGCGGATATTGTCGAGAAAGTTTACTCGAAGATTGGTTTTTCTAAGAAGGAAGCTTCTGAACTGGTCGAGATGGTTTTCAATAGTTTGAAAACTCAATTAAAAGACGGCGAAAAAGTAAAGATTTCTGGATTTGGGAATTTCGTTGTGCGTGGGAAAAAAGAACGTGTGGGACGTAATCCTCAGACGGGAGAGCAAATTAAAATTAGTGCTCGCCGTGTTTTGACTTTCCGACCGAGCCAAGTGTTAAAAGCGATGTTGAATGGCGAAGATTATGCTCATTTAACTGACGAAGACGATGAGGCTTAAGCATGAACAGCGAGATTGAAATCAATCGACAAGAAATTGTGTTAGCGGATCAATTCGCACCAGTGATGGAAGAGGTTGATCGAGTTCCAACGCAAGAAAGTCGTTTGAGTCTTCCCGCGGTTTTGTGTGATGACAAACTCATTGAGGAACTTAATTCGATTCCGGATAAAATGGGTTTTAAAATTGGTGAAGTTGCGGACTTATTGGGAATCAAACAATATGTTTTACGCTATTGGGAAAGTGAATTTGATATTTTGAATCCGAAAAAGGCGACAAATAATCAAAGATATTACACCAAAAAAGATGTTGAGAATGCTTTTATCATTCGTAAGCTTTTACATCGGGATCGATTTTCTATTGAAGGAGCTCGGGCTGCGATGCGAGGTCTTAAGAGTTTCGTCAAAAAGGAAAAAGATTGGGCTGGCGTGAATCATAAAATCGAAGGTCTTCACGGGCGGCTCGAAGAACTTCTGATGGATATTCGTAGAGCAAAAGCGATTTTCCTCGATTAAATTAATTCAAGAATAAAAAATATGTAATCCAGTTCGAAGAGGACATCCCTAACAAGGTCTTCACGAAATTTAAGAGTAGCAATCTTCAGCTGGCCTTTGCCGTAGGCGAAGAATCGCAGTCCTTCACTTTTGATGGAGGACTAAACTGTTCTTTATGGAGCATCATCAAAAAACAGGGGATTTCATTGTGAGTAAATCATACTAATTGGGTCGACTTGAAAATTAACTCAAAAACACCGTTTCACAAAGGATAAGAATAATTCCAATGATGGATCCTCCTGCAATAACTCCGGCGGCAAGGG
>CAIYID010000073.1 GCA_903926205.1 uncultured Bdellovibrionales bacterium | reverse complement strand
GGCAGTGCTTCCGTGAAAAGATCGGAAGTGGGGAATGGAGATTTCCTCAATACTTGTGTTCTTGGTATTATTAAAAAAATGAAGTTCCCAACGGCCACCAACGGTGAGCCCACTCAAGCCTCTATCGGCTTTCCTTTTGGTCGAAACTAGTTGCGTGCCTTGTTAAAATTCACTGAGGCAATCAATTTATCCATTTCTCTGCTTTAATCTCTATTCTAAAGTGTTATTAACTGAAATTTAGCCGCTATTTGTCTCGATGCGAGAGAAAAAACCTTTGCATCAAGTTTATTTGAAGGTTTAAATCTGGTCATCGTTTTTTATGGAGGTTATAAGTGATAAAAAAGTTTGGTTTCTGGCTGTTGCTTGGTTTCGTCGGCGGCACAATTGTTCTTGCGAGTGGTTTGTCAGATGCTAAAGAGCTGTCTCGGCGATTAGGAGTGGGTTTTAGTAATGAATACTCCATCAATCTTCCGAGTATAGCTGCGGTTTATTATCCAGCCTCAAATCTGGGCGTGACCGGTGCTTTAGGTATTGATACTCAAAATCAAAACTCAAGTTTTGCCTTTCAAGGCGGATTGAGAAAAATCTTATTCACCGAAGATAATATGAACTTTCATATGGGTGGTCTGTTATCTTTACTATCACAAAGTTTAGCTGGGAGTACTAACTCCGGCTTTGAAATTGGCGCCGTTGTTGGAGGAGAGTTTTTTCTTCCTGGCTTGGAAAATTTAGGACTCAGTTTTGATACCGGTGTTGGAGTGAGTAATCTGTCATCTGTGCGTTTCCGCACTTTGGGTAATTCATTTCTGAATGCTGGAATGATTTTCTATTTCTAAGGAAAGGTGAGCTATGAAAAAAATTATTTTAAGTCAAAAAGCGCCCGCTCCCATTGGGCCTTATTCTCAAGCGGTTGAAGCCAATGGATTTATTTTTTGTTCTGGCCAAATCCCTCTGAATTCTGAGGGCCAAGTGGTCACTGGTGACATCAAGGCACAGGCAGAGCAAATTATGAAAAACATTGAAGCCGTTTTAACAGCGGCTGGTGTTAAATTTTCAAATGTTGTGAAAACTAATATTTTTCTCACAGACATGAAAGATTTTGCTACGGTTAACGAAGTTTATGGCCGATTTTTCCCAGAAAATCCACCAGCTCGTTCAACAGTAGCGGTGGCAGGCTTACCTAAGGGAGTGCAAGTCGAAATTGAAGTTACAGCCGTTAAATAGTTATCGTCGCTTCGGGGTTCGTATTTCTATTCTCATGATTTTTTTAATCGTGCTGTATTTCCTATGGGGCGAATATCGAGCGATCACTTCGCAACCGATTTCTTCTTGGGTCAAAGATCCGAGCGCGGATTGTGCGATTGTCCTTACGGGTGGAGCCGGTCGCGTGCGTGAAGGCTTGTCTTTGCTCTCACGAAATCTGGTAAAAAAATTAATTATTTCAGGTGTTCATCCAGATGTGGAATTTTCAGATCTTTATTCGAGCTGGATTTACATGGGTGATATCGATGAAAAAGATGTTCTATTAGAGCGTCGAAGTTCCACCACCTATGGCAACGCTCAGCAGAGCTTGCCTATTGTCGAGGCCATTGGTTGCCGCGAAGTCATCATCGTGACTTCGCAATTGCATATGCCAAGGGCCTTTCGGACTTTTGTCGCAGCTTTTCCCCATGGATTTCCGATTTATCAACACGCCTTAGCCGCAGGAAGAACTGAGTCCACACCAACAGAAGTTTGGGTCGAGGTCTTGAAGGGTATTTTTTATTCGCTCTGGGCTTATTAATTCTTAGTCAAATTCCGCTAAGTAAATAGACAGTTTTGTAGAGACATGACCCTGGGAGGCCTTGTGCAGGCGGTTTGGGCTCAAATTGATGGTATTGGAAAAATCGTCACAACCAATGTGGCTTATACTGTCCGTTTGCTTTTAATGGTTTATGTATCCATTCGAGCGACATTTTTTAATCAGTCACAGGGACTTCGTACCGTATTTTCTGTTGTGTCCTCGCAAATATATTTCACAGGCTGGCAGGCAATGCCTTTGATCACAGTCTTGGCGTTGGCCTCTGGTGGAATTGTTATTTTACAAAGTGCTGCGAATTTAAATTTGGTCGGCGGAGCTCAAATGTTGGGTCATATTTTAGTCGCCATCGTTGTGCGAGAGCTCGGTCCTCTGCTCACGGCACTTGTTGTCGTGGCGCGTTCGGGAACTGCCGTCGCGAGTGAAGTGGGAAATATGCGGGCCAATCACGAGATCGAGGCTCTTGAGAGTATGGGAATCAATCCTCTTTCTTACATTGTTTTTCCTCGAATATTGGGCGGAGTGGTGAGTGTGGTTTGCCTGTCCATTTACTTTGTTTTGATCAGCCTTTTGGGTGGCTTTATTATCACTAAATTAATTCACGATATGCCTTTTAATTTTTATGTTGATTCTTTGGCACGTGCAGTGGCCTTCGAAGATGTTTGGCTTTTTCTTTTAAAAAATTCTTTTAGCGGAATGATTATATTTGTCGTTTCTTGCTATCAAGGTCTATCGGTAAAGAAAAGTCCCACAGAGGTTCCGGTTGTTACCACCCAGGCTGTGGTGAAGAGCATTATTTATGTGATCGTATTTAATCTCTCTGTCACGATTCTGTTTTATTTGCATCAGCTTTCTAAAATGGGGGTTATATAATGAGTCAGACCTTTGCCAACCGCCCAATAATTAAATCTTTAAGTTTTGAAAATCTGACTTTTTGTTATGACAGCGGTTCAACTATTTTTGAAGAAGTGAATTTTGATTTCCCGATGGATAATTTTGCCTGGATTCGCTCTCACCATAAAGGATCTGGGCGCGCCACCTTGCTGCAGATTATGGCCGGTTTGGCTCCTATTAACAGTGGAAAATATTTGATTAATGAGGAGAATGTTTCTGAAATGAGTTTTGAAAAGTTTTTACCTTACCGCTTATCGATTGGTTATTCTTTTGGCATGGGTGGTCTTCTGCATAATAAAACTTTGCTTGAGAATCTCACCTTGCCACTTTTGTATCATAAGCTTTGTTCTCCTGAGGAGGCCGAAACTCGAGTGAACTCTTACATGCAGGAGATGGGAATTCTTCGCTACAAAGATCAGCGGCCAAGTGGAGTGCAGGGAAGTGTAAGAAAAATTGCCTGCTTACTTCGCCCTATATTAATTAATCCCCAAATTCTGCTGCTCGACGATCCTTCTTTAGGACTCGGACAGGATATGATTTTAAAATATTTTGATCTTATTCAGGGGCTTCGTCAGCAAGGATTAGCAAAGCATATTTTTATTTCAACTTACGATGAAAAATTAATGAGTTTAATTGAATACCGCGAAATCTTTATCGATCAGCGGCAACTTTTTTCTAGTGACCAAGGTTCGGAAAAGAAAGTCGTGCATTTATGAAATTTTATTTTAATAAATTTGAAAGAGTGGCAGGACTTTTTGTTATTATCGCTGTGACAAGCTTTGGGATGGCCATGGTCAGTGTGGCCGTTAAACAAGGTTGGTTTGAGGCCAAGGTGGAATACACCACACTGTTTGAAAATGCGGATGGAGTTCATCCGGGCACGCTCGTACAAATTTCTGGTCTGAAAGCTGGTAGCGTCGACAGCGTCGATTTGACAGTCGAGAATAAAATTTTTGTACGATTTAATATTCTTGCGAAATTTGATAACAAAGTTCGCAAGAACAGTGTGACGAGTTTAATTCGACCTTTCGTCATTGGTGAGCGAATTTTAGATATTTCTCCCGGCTCCCAAGGTGAGGAAAAATTGGTAGCGAACAGTCAAATAACTTCTATGGAATCAACGGATTTAATGACTCTGATGAGTGGTAAAAATATCGGCAATTATTTAACAACAATGTTAGAAATGATGGGAAATCTTCGTGGATTGGCCGAAGCCTTTTTAAACAAAGAAAGAACAAACTCCTTAATTAATATGTTTGATCATATTGAACCCTTGATTAAGAACCTTAATTCCATGTCTATCGAAGTGATTAAGCTTTCAAAACAAGCCACTAAAGATGAACGCTTTGGAACTGTGTTGGGAGAGCTTGCCGTGACATCGAAGGAACTCAATCGGATGTTGCCACAGATGCAAGAAAAGGCTCCGCAGTTGGCAAAAGACATGTCGACCTTGGTTTCCAATTTGGCTGAGCTCACCAGTGAATTTAAAGTGCTGATACCGGCAGTAACAACGATAGCGCCGGATCTTCCTCGGGTGAGTAAACGGGCCGTGGAAGCTTTGGATGAAGCCGTGGTGCTGATGAAAGCCATGGAAAAGAGTTTCCTTGTTCGCGGAAATGTTAAAGAAGTTCGCGAAGAAGAAAGCAGAGAGCGCGCGCCAGCTTCAAAATGATCTTGCCATTCTGACACTGATTTGTTCTGTTAAAGTATGGTTTGGGATTTCTTCTTCCGTTTTGTTATTTTTGCAAAATCAGGTTCCGTGGTACGAAAAATTGCCTGGCTCACCACCATTGGTTTAATCGTCAGCATTTCGTCTTTGGTTTTAGTCTTGAGCGTGATGACAGCCATGAATCATTCCCAGCGAGACCGCACCTTAGCTGTTGAACCTCATCTTATTGTTGAAATGAATGACTCACGAAATTTCAAGGCGGTGGAGGCGCACCCAGCGGTGTTTCGACTCAAAGAAATTCCAGGAAGTGAAACCTTTGCCTACGAAACTCAGGATGTGATCATTCGTACAGTGGATGGAAAATTCCGTGGCGGAGTGGCCCGCGGGCTCAGTTGGGATGGTCTTGAGAAAATGATCACTCGCATTCGACCGACGGGTCACAAGTCAGATGAATTCCCAGAAATTTTGCGACCGGAACCTGGTGAAGTCATCATGGGTGTGGATTTGGCTCATGCTTTGGGTGTTTTTGAAGGCGATAGTGTTTTGATTGTGCCACCAGAGGGCTTGTTACTTCCTCCCTCTGAAGCACCTAAATACGAAAAAGTGAAAGTTCGACAAATTTTGGTCACCAATATTTCAGAGATCGATGGCCAGCTGATTTACTATGTTGCCGGAGAAACGATGAATTCGCTCCGCTCTGCCGCCAGCCGCCGCATGGGAGTTGAAGTCAGACTTCCTGACGCCGATGAAGCTGAATCCGTGCGAGCAAAGTTGACAGGGTTTAATGATATCTCAATTCAAACTTGGGAGGAACGAAATTCCGCTTTGTTTTTTGCTCTGAAATTAGAAAAAACCATGATTGGAGTTTTTTTGGGATTAGCCTCCCTGATTGCTGGGCTTTCTCTGATCTCCGTGATCTCTTTGCTGATCTCTCAGAAAACAAAAGAGATCGGACTCCTTCAAGCGATCGGATATTCTCGTGCGAGTGTGAAAAATCTTTTTGCGAAAATAGGATTTTTGTTGGCTGTCTTTGGCATTGGTGGCGGACTTATTATTGGAGGGCTGGTGAGCCTTTATTTACAATTGCATCCTTTAAATATTTTGCCAGACATTTATTACGACTCTCAAATTCCAGCTGAAGTTCAACCGGTATTTATGCTTGTCATTGGAATCATTGGAGTGGGACTTGCTTATATCGGAGTTCGATTCTCCGTGAATATTTCAATCACGCAGCAACCCTCGCAGGCCCTTCGAAATAAGAACTAAGCTTGCACTCCGAAATTTCGAAGAGCTTCCGTCAGCGAAGTTTTTAAATCGGTGCTGGGTTTTCTTTCCCCAATGATCAAAGCACAATTCACAAAGTATTCCCCCGCCGGAAAAGATTTTTTTACAGAGCCCGGAATCACGACAGAATTTTTTGGCACCCGTCCTTGGTAGATAATTTCTTTTGATTGAGTCACATCGATGATTTTAGTCGAAGCGGTGATGGTGACTCCCGCTCCAATGACCGCACCTTCTTCGATCAGTGCTCCTTCGACAATGATCGATCGACTTCCGATAAAGCAATTGTCTTCAATGATGACCGGGCGAGCTTGTACGGGCTCTAAAACTCCACCGATACCAACGCCTCCAGAAAGATGAACATTTTTTCCAATCTGAGCACAGGAACCGACGGTGGCCCAAGTGTCCACCATGGTGCCAGTGCCCACGCGGGCGCCGATGTTCACATAGCTTGGCATAAGGATCGCGCCGGGCTCAATAAAACTTCCGAAGCGTGCCACCGCTGGTGGGACGACTCGGACGCCCTCTTTGCCCTTCCATTTTTTTATGGGGATTTTGTCATAAAAATGCAAATCACCCGAAGTGATTGGCTCCAATTTTTTTATTCGAAAATAAAGTAAAATAGCTTCCTTGATCCAACCGTGTGTGAGGTAAGAAGACTCTGTTTGAGTCAGAGATTTTTCACAAACGCGAAGCTCACCAGAATCTAATTTCTGAATAATTGATTCAATGTTTGAGAATTCTTCAGAAGAGAAGCTCTCAATAGAGCGGCCAGCAGAAACTTCTTTGAAAATTTCGGATATTTTTTGAGCCAAGTCTTGCATATCTTTTCCTTATCTTTTTTCCGTGATTTTCAAAGCTTCTAAAATAGCGGGCACGTGAATGGATAGAACCGCTTCAAGATTTAAGCCTCGTTCAATTTCGTAGGTGAGAGTCGGCGATTGACGTTCAAGTCCTGCGTAAGTGCCCAAACAGCCCGGCGTGGGGTAGCCAATGTCATCGTCAATTTTGTAATTTGTAAATTGCGACAACACCTGCGCTTCGCCCAAACAGTCGCCATTGATATTCAAAACAGGATGCCAAGAGTGTAAACTTAAAATAAATTGCGGAGCTTGAGTTTCAATAAATTTTACCAAGCCCTGATTTTCGGACTCACTCAAAGCTTTCGGTCCTGGATTGTAACGTGGTCCCTTGATTTCCGGAGACCAATCTTTGGTCGGTAAGTTGCGATTCAAGTCAACACCGCGAGAATTGCCTCGAGTCTTGGCCAGCACGCCCTCGATATTAAAACTGGGAACCAGCGTGAGTTGTAATTCGTAGGGAAAGGCTTGCATAAAAGATTTTAATAATCCCTGAGCCGCCCAAACTCCTTCGATTTCGTCTCCATGAACTCCCGCCAAAATTAAAACCCGCGGTCCTGAATTTCCGAATTGATGAGCAAGAATGGGTAAGTTTTTAGCGGAATTGGAAAAAATGAAGCTTGTCAGAAGGCCTCCCATTCTTAACAATGGGCTCATGAAATCTCAACAACCGAAAAACGTCAAGCGAGGCTTTAAAGATTGTCAAATTTCCTATGATTATCGTGGGGAGCTCGAACTTTATGGAGAGAAATTATTTAAAGCCTTAGTGCAGGCTGCGCCTGGCGCGTTGAAAAATCATGAGCCGGTCTACTTGTACTCATTGGCGCAAGTTCGTCAGCGCACGCAGCAGTTTTTGAAAAAGCTAAAAAGCAGCTTGAGCCAAGAAATTTCTGTGCATTATGCGATGAAAGCGAATTCCAATTTAAAACTTTTGAAAACCTTCAAGGCCGAAGGCCTTGGTATCGATGTGGTGAGTCTTGGCGAGTTGAAATTGGCGCTAAAAGCAGGTTTCAAGCCCAATCAGATTTTATTTTCTGGAGTCGGTAAGACAGAAACTGAAATCCAACAGGCCATTCGGTTAAAAATTTTCCAACTGAATGTGGAAAGTGTACCTGAGTTAGCCAGAGTTGGACGTCTGGCAGACAAAGTAAAAACACCGATTAATATTGGCGTTCGAATCAATCCCGGTGTGAATCCTCAGACACACCCATATATTGCCACCGGCTTTAGAGAAAATAAATTCGGTATTGATCCTTCACAGCTCACTCAAGTCGTTGAGCTTTTTCGTCAGCATAAGAACTTGCGTTATCAAGGTTTGAGTCTTCATATTGGTTCCCAGCTTTTTGATTTTTCAGCCTTGACCGAAGCCTTACAGCTCACTTTAAAAATTGATCATGACTTGGAGGCTCAGGGCTTTTTTTCAAAGATTTTGGATATTGGTGGTGGGCTTGGCGTTGATTATAAAAAGAACTCCGAACTGATCGATCCGCAAACTTTGGAGCAATTCACCGAGGTGCTAAGAGAAAGTCTTAAAGGCTTCGCTAAAAAATTGTGTTTTGAGCCCGGTCGATATTTAGTGGCAAGAGCCGGCGTTTTATTAACCGAAGTGCAATACGTGAAAGAAACTCCTCATAAAAAATTTGTTATTGTGAACACCGGCATGAATCATTTTTTACGTCCGGCGCTTTATCAGGCAGAGCATCGCATTTTTCCTTTAAAGAAAAATCGCGAAGAAAGAATTCAATTACAAACTGTGGACATTGTTGGTCCTGTTTGTGAATCTTCTGATGTGATCGCCAGAGAGCGGAAACTTCCTCCGATGAAAGAAGGGGATTGGTTGGCGATTTTGGATGTCGGAGCTTACGGTTATTCGATGGCAAGTCACTACAACGGTTTTCCGCTCCCGCGAGAAATTTTTATTTAAAAGAGATTAGAGATTAACCACTTTAATGGAGTCAATTCGCTTCTCGCCCAAAAGCCTTCGAGCCATGGAAGAAAAAGTGGAGGACTCCTCTGTGGAAAGAATGTCAATACGACGATTAGATTGAGGGTTTAGATTTGGGTCAGGACTTTTCGACTGTTCACTGCCGCCAAGGTCTTCGGCAGGATTTCGTCGGAATAAAACTTGGTTGTCGAATTTTTTTCGTAAATTTTCGGCCAAAGCTTCACCGGAATCAATCAAGCTCACCGAATTGCCAACCGCCCGCTGAATACTTGCTCGTAAAATCGGATAATGGGTGCAACCCAAAATGAGGGTGTCGATATTTTGTTGAATCAGGGGTTGTAAATAACGAAAGACAATCAAGTTTGTGATCGGATCATCAATCCAGCCTTCTTCCGCCAGCGGCACAAAAAGCGGAGCCGCTGCTGCAAAAACTTCCACCTTGCGATTTTTACTTTGAGCTAACTCCAAAAGCGCGGACTCGTAAACTTTTGAAGTGACGGTGGCTCTGGTGCCTAAAATTCCAATGCGTCCTTGAGTGGCGCGAAGAGCCGTCACCGCACCGGGATCAATGACATTTTCGACAGGAATATCTCGAAAGTGAGATTCTCGAAATTGGGAGGACGCCGAGTTGCAGGCAATAACCAAGGCCTTCACTCCCATGTCAGCAAGAAAACCCAAAGCTTGTTCTGAATATTTACGAATCGTTTGAGGTGACTTCGTGCCGTAGGGGAGTCTTGCACTATCTCCTAGATACAAAAAATGTTCGTCAGGTAAATGATTCGCTAAAACTTTTAAAACTGTGAGCCCGCCCACTCCAGAATCAAAGACACCGATGGGTAAATTTTGCGGAGATGAATTTTGATTATTTTGCATCCGTGGTTTCCATGTTGTGAATCATCTTTAAACAACGAGGGCTGTTGCAATTTAACCTGCAGCAGCCCCGTCGAAACAAACAACAAATAAACTCGTAGACCACTTAAGGAGCAAATGGATTTTGCCCAAAGTCCGGCACAGGTTAGCTCATGACTTTTGTCAGGGTCAAAGAGGCCAAGGTCTAGTTTTTGTTTAGACCATGCGCATGACTTTCCCGAGTTCCTGCCAAAGACATTTCAATAAAACGAGCCTTGTTTCGAATTTCTTCTAGGGAATTCGCATTGATATAACTCATCCCGCTGCGAATACCTCCGGTGATTTCAAGAATCACATCCTTCACATGGCCTTTCACTGAAACATAAGTACTTTCGCCTTCCGGAGCCATGCCTTCTGGCACTCCGCCGCGCCAACTGACTTGCGCTGATTTTGAGGCCATTCCTCGATATTGTTTGCGACCATTTTTTATTTCCCCAGGCGTTTCTATCGTGCCGGAAAGCATACTTCCGAGCATCACTGTGCTGGCTCCTGCGGCGAAAGCTTTGATGATGTCTCCCGAGGTTCGAATGCCTCCGTCGGCGATGACGGGCACACCGTGTTCATCCGCGGCCTCCGCACAAAGCGCAATGGCGGTCAGTTGCGGAACTCCACAACCCGTGATGATGCGAGTGGTGCACATGCTGCCGGGACCGATACCTACCTTGATGGCGTCGGCTCCTGCTTGAATCAAATCGTAGGCCGCTTCAGCCGTCGCGATATTGCCGGCAATGATTTCTATTTGCGGATATTTATCTTTCAGCCATTTCATCACTTCCATCATGGCCACAGAATGTCCGTGAGCAATATCGATGGTGATAATATTCACGCCAATTTTAATGAGTGCGTCGGCGCGTTCCTTGTAGTCATCATTGATTCCAATACTTGCAGATAGATTGACAGCTCCACTGGCTTTCACGACTTTGACCATTTCCACTTGCGAGTCAATCGAAGCAAAACGATGAATGATTCCGATTCCACCCAGCTGCTGCATCGTGAGGGCCATCTCGGCTTCAGTGATTGTGTCCATATTGGCCGAGAGAATGGGGGTGTCTAGCCAAACTTTTTTTGTCAGTTTACTTTTTAAGCTTGGGTCACGTCGTGAGCGCACCTCTGATTTTGAGGGGGTCATTAAGACATCGTCAAAAGTCAGTCCTCGGTGACGAAATTTAATTTGCTTCCAATTGAACATGAGTTCCATGGCTTTTCTCCCATTGTTTTAAAAGCATCAAAATGCACAAAATGGATAGGACGGCATCAAAAGTGGAAAGTAAAATGGCAAGGAAGGGGTGTTCGCCAAAAAGAGCAAACTCATCAAGGCTGGTGAGAGACAAAGGAATAATCACGGAAAATAAAAGTAAAATCGTCGTGACTTTGTAAAAGCGTTGATTGACCAAACGAGTGCTTTCTCTAAGAGCATCTTTTTTTCCTGCGGAGTACTCCGGATCCAACATGACGACAAAGGACACGAAGGAAAATTGTAAAAAACGAATCAAACCTGGCAAAAGAAATAAAAATCCCCAGGCCATGGATTTTCCCGCTGCTCGCAAGGTCTCTTTGCATAAAAATTGAGCATGTTGTTTGATGGAACTCGTCACTGGAGCGGGGAGAAGTGAGGCTAAAACTAGGATGCTAATAATCACTGGGTTGAGGATAGAAAGGGCAATAGAAGTGCCGCCAAAAAACCACACCCAAAAAGAAATACCTTCCATAGAGGATAATTCTTTTTCTATGGAGTGAGTGAGGGTCTGTTCAGCGTAGGCAGTAAGAGCTGCAAGGACTAATAATATCCAACCGGTGCGTTTAATAACGATATATAGTTGGGATTGTAGTTTCACCGGAGCATCTGATAAAAAAAGAGTTGTGTTGTCAAGAGTGTCAAGTGTTGTCAAAGTCTGATTGTCGTGATCGAATCAACGTTTTCGTGTGCCCCGGTGGCGAAATTGGTAGACGCACAGGACTTAAAATCCTGGGATACGATAATATCGGTCGTGCCGGTTCAAGTCCGGCCCGGGGCACCAAATAACTTTTCAACAGACAATAAATCGAAGGTCCCGGAGGAGAAGCTCCGGTGCTGCATTCCCGTAGAACTTTTAAGCGCTCTGGTCGATTTTGCGCCCTTTCTGTCCGAGTTGTGTTCAAAATTCATTTTGAACGATGCGTAATAATTGTTTTTTGTGCCGAAATGGTCGCGCCAGCCGATCTTCTGGAAATCGCATTATCTCTAGAGGGTGAAGCCAGAGAAGAAGAAAAAACTCAAACGCGGTCGCCCTCAAGTTCAGGAGCAAGACTTTACAGTCGTGGTTACGGTTGCAGAGAGCAATCCGCTTATGGCTTTCGAGCGAGCCGCCCTCCGGGAAATTCTTCTCAGCATAGCCAGCGAGACCAGTATGAACCCGGAGGTGCAGCGTGATGCCTCCTAAAAGGAAGAAAAGAATCGCGGGTCAGCTTCGGGTTTCTTCCAAAAAACAAAAGGACGAAGCGACCATCGAGGACCAACATAATTATCTCAAGGACCTTTTCACCAGGATGGGAATTTTCGATGGAACTCACCCTGATTATGAGTTTCACCCCTATGATCCTGCCAACCATACATCAGAAAATCCGTCGTTTTTTGTGGATGAGGCTTACAACTGCGAAGAAGAAGATCCGAGCACAAGGTTCTACGATCTGTGCCGCCGAATAGATTCTGGCCTGATCGACGTCGTAGCGGTTTACGCGACAAACCGGATTTTTCGCGCTCAGGACGAAGTTTTCCGAGCCAAAATTGTCAGAACCTTTCGGCTTGCACGGGCTACGATATTAGTGAATGGAGTCGAGCGAAATCCTTCTGATATCGCCTCTATCGTTGAACAACACCTGTCGTCTGAAGATAAAACACGACTACTTCGTAACTGCCATCAGGGCAAAACCAGAAAAGCCGAAAAAGAAGGTGCGCCACCATCTGGACATCACAAATTTGGTTTTCGCTGGCTCAACCATCGTCAAGATAGGAAGTGGATTGAGGTCCCGCGCGATCTTGAGACAGTACGTTGGACAGGCTGTCTGTCAGCCGGAATTATGGACCCAAAAATGCCGCCAGTATTTTTGCATGCATTGAATGAGCGTCCCCTTGGATTTTCTGACGAAGAAATCGTGGATTTGCTCAACAATAATGGATTTTCAATTAAACAGCACCTTGAGGAATGTCGCCTTGTTTATCGGCTATCAAAAAATCCCAACGGAAAAATTGGCCGAGACACTATCAGAAAATTTCTTACGGATACCGCCTATATGGGTGAATTGAGATTTAGTTTTATGAAGCCCGAGGAAATTCGACCAACCTCTGAGAAAGGGCTGACTGGCGATAAACGAACGGTGACTTGGAGTGTACCGCCAGTCTTCACCAAGGAAGAATGGAGTCTTATTCAAGATCGACGAACGGAGAGATCCGACTACGCTCGCAGAAACGTTATTAAACAATATTTGTTAAAAGACCTCATTGAGTGCGCTCATTGCGGAAAATTGATGGCAGCTCGACAGGGCCCAAGCGTTAAGCGCGGTCAACGGTTGTCCACTGACCGGCGAAGTTCATATTATGTGTGCGCAAGGAAACAACACGCCAGTGAATCTGGCCGCTGCATCAATGTCTCCTGTTTCAACGGAAGAGTTTTGGAACCTTTAGTTTGGGAAAAAGTCTGCAAATATATCTCTGATCCCCAGCAGGTGGCGAGTCTCATTTCCAAGGAGAGCAATCAGGATGCGAAGGCATTAAAGAATTTGGAGGATGCGCTAGCCGCCGAACAAAATAAACTGGGACCGATTCAGAAAAAGATTGGCCGCATCAACGAACTTGCCGTGGATGGCTTACTTGACCCTCAGGAAGCAATCACCCAGAAGCAAAGGGTCCTAGCGGAAATCGAGGCTGTTGAGCGTGGTGTAGCGAAGTATCGCTTGTTGATACGAAAGAAAAAGGAAACTCTCAAGG
>CAIYID010000072.1 GCA_903926205.1 uncultured Bdellovibrionales bacterium | reverse complement strand
TAGGATGTGAAAGTGTTATCTAATGCAGCAGTCGAAAAAGTCTCAAAAGCTCTGACTACGAACAGATAAAAATACAGATGATTATCGTATACAAGGAATATTGATTGGATCTGACCAAGGGAAATATAAGATAGGACATGATCTTGGATTTGTTGAAGTTCAACCCATGCCGGTGTCACTTTCGGAAATAAAAGAAAAAATTGGACCTGTCTTTCGAGCTTTTGAATTTGCGGGACTGACAACGAAACTTCGATCTTCGAGTAAGGCATTTATGGGTACCGGGCTTCATATTCACGTAGAAAAAACAGTATTTGAGAAACACCCCATTTTATTAAGAAATTTATTAGCTGACCTTCATAATCGTCCATATCTTGAATCTATTTTTAACAATATGGGTAATCATACAAATGCCATACCCTTTTATGAAGCGAAGTTGCAGGATGAACTTTTTCGGGTTCTTGCTATTATTGATTCACAAGCCAAAGTTGATGGATATTATGTATATCAAAAGATTTTAGATGTTTTGTCAGAAAGTAAATTTAGTCAAGATCGGTATTTAGTTGTAAACCTTATGAACTTATTTAATCAACGTCTTCCAACTGTTGAATTTAGGTTGATGGGTGGTCAGGTTGATGAGAATGACCTTTCTGATCAAGCTTTCTTTTTAGCGCATTATCTTGAGCATTTAAGTAAAATATCTGATCCTATTGCGCCGAAAACGTACGTCAGCTTTTCTGATTTTGAAAGGCAAAGAAGTCCGTTGAATGCCGAAACGGAATTTTTAAGACTTCTTAGTTTGATTCATTTGCCTAAAGATAGCTATCAACGATTTATTGATCGACGATTTCCACTTACAACTAGATTGAGTGGAAAATACGAAAATGAGCCTTTTTCAATAGAAGTTCGTGTTTATGATAATCGGACAGGTTTTAATGTAAAAAGCCAAGATGAGATTGGAGGATGTGTTGAGTTTCGCACGACTGACAAACGAATTGGAAGAATAGATTTGGTAACGAGAGCGGAACCAACACGTGAAATACCTTTTTTGCAATTCCCGAACAATCAAGAAACTTTGCAGGGGAATCAGCTTTTTTATCCCTATGGGGAAAAACGGAATATTCTTTTTGAAGGAAGTGTAGAGGTTTATGATAAAAATAATCAAAAAATTAAGTTTTCTACGAATTTTAACTTAAAATTTCAACCTCTTGTACTTAGTGAAGAGCCGTGATTTTTGTAGTTTAAGAATTTCGTGATATGAGGACTCTTCTCGGTAAATAGAATCCTCTGTTGTATACAATTCTTGTTTTAATTTTTTTCTAGCTTCACGGTACAGGTCATTGTGCCTTCAGGAAGATTCACTTCTCCGTTTTTAACTTCAACATTGAAGGGACCATCATTCGTTTGGTGTGTATATATAAATCCGTCTTTGGTATAAGTTACTGCAAGTTTATTTTTTTCCATGAGATCTTTTTCAGATCCAATAACAGAGTAAACATTTTGGATGACTTCACTTGAAGTGCTTCCCGCAAAATATAAAACTTCTACAGAAAGATTTAAATCTGAAAAGACTAAAGTCTTACAAGTAGCCACTGGCTCTTTTGCAAAGCAAATGTTTGAGGAAATAAGTAAAATACTGCTTAAAAATATATTTTTCATAAAGACTCCATTTGTTGTATAGTAAATTTTTTAAACCTGCTGATGTTTCAAATCAATCAAGGCTTTTAAAGGCACCTTTTCCGTTCATGTAATAAGATTGGCTTTGTTGAATAATCGCCATTGGGCTTGATATTTTATATTGCATCATCAACTGAAGGGCTCCGACAGGGTCTTTGTCGCTTCCTGCGTTGAATACATTCTGTATGAAAGCTTGTGCATCCAAGTTAAAGCCCCATGCAACCTGAATATCGGAAGGCTCAAGGCTAGCATATCCAATATAGTGGCCTTTGCCGTTATAAGATCCTCCGTAAACATAAACAATTCTGTATTTAAAGGACACCACTTCTATTCCAAAAGTGTTTTTAGCAGAGACCGCGAAAGAAGAGGAAACAGGCTCCGCCCAGTGGCTAAGATCTGACCAGCCGCTAATACCTTTTGGCAACGCCGAAGCTACATTTGTTTGAAGATTGAGAACTGGTTTTCCAGCTTCGACAATGCTCCAAACAACTTTTCCGATATTTATAATTTTATTGATCGATACGATTTCATCCTCTAATGATCCATCTTGAAGCGCTGGGCGAAGAAGTGCATCCTCAGTTTCCATTTTTTCAAGAGATAAATTACTTGCTTCAGCAGGCAGCTTGGTTGTTTCGATATTAGTGATTGTATAATAATTAAAATCTGAAATCTTTGCAGGCGTTGATTCTGCAGCAAAAGATTGAAATGATAATAAAACGACAATTGATAAAAGAGCTTGATTCATAATTTCCCCTCCAGATCAGTTTGTGCCAAAGACAAAACTAATTTTTTAGTTCATTGATTAAGTTTTGGCATCCTAACAGATAATTATATTTTGGAGGTAAAAAAAATAAGGAGAGTCCTTTTTTGACTGTGACGAATGAAATAATTTCATGTGAATTTTGTTTTTAGAAGCTTAAGCCGGTTCTAACGGTACGATGGTACGGATTGATAAGTTCTTTCTGTTCACTGGTGGATGTATTTTTTTCCTCATTCACGATACCTAATTCTGAAGTTTTTTTCTCAGGAATCGCTTGTGGAAGGTCTACTTTATTCAAATTAGAATCATCCGGAATATAATGTACATTAAGATCGACGGCTTTGCTTGCTGCTGAATTTTCCGCGGCGTAGGTCTGTAAAGCAGTTAAGTTTATTATTAATAAGCCACCAAGAATAAAGAATAGGGATTTTGTTTTCATCATTGGTCTAGTATAGCTATGAAACCCTCAGTTTGCTTGACAAGAATGCCCTTTGTGTCAAGATGAAATAGATGAGCTGGACGTTGTCTTGGTCTGATACAATCTGAAGAGATGATTCGCATTTGAGATAAGGAACGGGAGGGAATTTAATGAGCTTTGAAAAAAACTGCATTTTGATGCTTATTTCTTTTTTCACATTTCAAGTTTTTGCGATGGAAGAAGTTAATTGTCCAGATGGTTCAGGAACTGATTCATCGACTCAATATCAGCGATTATTTTTGAAAAGTAAAGTTTGTAGTCTTACTTTTACAGTTAGAAACCCAGTCGGATATCCTCAACGACAATTTATTATCACTAGTGGTGGTCGTGTTTCAGCTTTCGTCTCGAAAAGCGGTAAAGGAACGGGGCAAAAAACATATTATATTGTTCCTATCGAGGATTCTTTCGAGCTTTCAAGAGTTGATTCTGAGAATGAAAGTTATAAGGTTAATACCGGTGAAATAGAATGGAATATAAAGAAAAATAATCACCTTGAGCTGCCTAATAAGAATTGTTCTGGCGCCGAGGAACCGGTCACTAATGCAAATCATGGTGGATTTGAAATTTCTTCTTGCAAAAATAAAATTGTAATTGATGCTGGCTGGAAAGAAGAAGATCCGCCTTCTGAAGCTAACAAAGCGGGTTATTCAACTTTGAGAGATAGTAAAAATCATTCATGCAAAGTGCCGAATATAGATTTGTTTGATTACTTTAATGATTACGCCGGAAAGCTTGATTATTTTCATCTCCGTTACAAATCAGAACAAGGTTTGGTAGATAATGTTCTCAAGAAGCATCCGGATTGTAGTGCCTTGATCAATTTTCGCGATGATTCAGTGAAATCGGAAAAGGCTCCTTCTGCGGGTATTAAAACTTATTCTGACTTGCCGAAGGAAAATATAAAAAAAAACGATGATGACGAGCATGGACGTCATTCATCAAAGGCTCCGATGATACCCTTGTCTTATGGATCATCACCTGAGTTAAACGGTGCTGCTCAGTGAGTTAATAGGTACGGGGAAAAAATTCTTGATTTTTTCCCCAAAATTCCTTGGTCACTAGGGTGACGGTCTCAGTATTGGGATCAAAAATTATTTTTAGATATCCATTTTTTAATTGCTTTAAGAGTTGCTGAAACTTTATTTCATAACTCGCTTCCACAGCTCCATAATCAGTGCCTTCTCTTTCCATAAAGCTATCGATAACCCCTTTAAGGATTTCTGAACTTAATAAATCGAGTGGAATTTCAACGGGCGTAGCTTGATCGGTGGAAGTCTTCATTTTGTTTGAGAATAGGTAAAACCTCTGAAAGAGGCAAGAAAATGTTGGAAGCAAAAAAAATCCTGTAAGAGCTCGATTCTACGGAGATAATGAGGTATTAATTTTTATTCTGGAGGATTTATTGAAACAAAAAGCCATTAAAGCGATAAAGGAAGCAGGCATTTTATTGGTTTTTCCAATCAAGAATCAATCAGAACCTCTTTCACTTTGGTCATGCTTGCATCCGCGAACTTCTATGCGTTGGGAATGGGATGTGGGGGGAGATGGTAAAGTTTTTGCGTTGTGGTCGCTTCGAGAAGAGTTATCGCGTTCGCGGAAAGTGATTTATTCAAAATGGTATCAAGGACGAGCAACTTTTTTTTCAAAGGAAATTTTTGTATATTTGCTGAGTTATTTACGAACCGATCGTCCACTTCCAAGCGAGAGCCAAGAAATTTTAGATTGTTTGGAGCAAGATTCACCGCTTTCTCCCAAGCAACTCAAAGAGCTCGTTCATTTGCAGGGAAAATGGATGGAGTCGACTTATCAGCGCAACATGAAAGTACTCTGGAGTCGATTACTTATTTTGGGATTTGGAGAAATGGATGATTCAAGTTTTCCTTCTTTGAAAATTGGAGCTACACAAAGCCTTTTTGAAGATCTTTGGCAGGCTTCACTTGAAATTTCCACAATTGATGCTGAGAACTATTTACAGAAACGACTTGGCGAAAAAAATAAGTTTTGGATTTTTGCAAAAAAGTTACATGGTTTGGGTCATTAGATTTTAGTTCAAAGCATAAGTTTATCTTATTGAGGGTAGAATTTTATTTAGCTGTGATTTTTAAAATCTGTAGATTATACCCTGACACATCTCGTGGGGGATGAATGAAATTTATTATGAAGAATAAAATCAATTTAACAGGTTGTGCATTATCTGGACTTGTTTTTATGCAAATGCTGACAGTAGCTTGTTCTAAACCCGGTTTTAACTCCGCGAATTTAGAAAAATCTATACTGCCGGTGTCTATTGTCAATGGACAACTGGTGAAGGAGGATAATCTTCAACCCGCTGAAATTGCCAATCCGGTGGTTGCGATTGTTAATATTGACAGTACCGGTGCGGAATCTATGTGCACGGGTACTTTGATAGCACCAAAAATTGTATTAACAGCGGCTCATTGTGTTGAGGGCGAAACAAAAGACTCTAAGATTTATATTTTTTTTCAAACTTTAGATGAAAAGAAGTTAACTAAAGGAAATGTTTTTCTTGCGAAAAAAATTGTAATTCACCCTAACTATATTCAGGCGAAGGAAAATAAAAAGGCAGACCAGGCCGATGACTTAGCTTTGATTCTTTTACCATTTTCAGCTCCAGAATCTGTGCAGCCAGCGACTTTGGCTACTCCTGATATAAACTTAGCCAGTTTAGGTACTTTGACAGATGTTGGTTTTGGACAGGCTGATGATCGGGCCAATGCAACAGATAAACAGGCTGGGATCATGAGATATTTAGAATATTCATCGCAGAACATGACTACTTACCAAGGGGATGGCTTTTTTAAAGGGATGATTATTGCAGAGGCAACTCAAGCTGCGTTTTGCCATGGAGACTCTGGAGGTCCTTTATTTGCGGGTTCTTTGAATTCTTCAAATAAAGTGATCGTGGGTATTGTTGATATGGTTTTTCCTCTTTATTCAGGACAACAAAAGATTGATTACGAAGAAGCCATGAAATCAGCTGATATGAAAAGCTTCTATCAAAAATATCCAGACGCTCATATTTGTTTGGGGCTCAATGTTTTTGTGGAAGTATCTTCTCATCTTGATTGGATTAATCAAAATGCGAAGTCCTTAGCTTCCAATTAAGACTTCGACAAGCCAGCCCTAGGTATAGCCTTAAGATTTTATTTGTTGTTGAAGTCTTTTGTTAATCGAACGAAACTAAATTCGCATGCATGAAATGAACGAGAGCCAGTCCACTGGTGTTATTTTAGTTTCCATTCAAACTCCAGGAGCTAGTGAAGCTGAAAACGAGGCGTCGCTGCTTGAATTAGAAAAACTCAATGTAACTTTGGGTTATCAGGTGTATGGAAAATTCACACAAAAAAAAGCAGGCTATGGTTCACCGACAGTTTTAGGTGAAGGCAAGTTGCAGGAAATAGCGGAGACTCTCTTTGCGCTTAATCAGCAAGGAAAAAGAGTTCACCATCTTGTTTTTGATCGAGAATTATCGCCCCTCCAAAGCCGCAATGTAGAATCCATTATCAATGAAGCTCTCGGTGAATTGGATGCGGGTTTTGAGGTCGAAGCCACGGATCGCACAGGAATTATTATTGATATTTTTTCTAGACATGCACGAACTCGTCAGGCTCGATTACAAATTGAAATTGCACGATTGAAATATATTTCACCAAGACTCCGCGACAAAATGGAAGTCAATGGAGATCGTCAGGCGGGTGGCGTGGGTGGAAAAGGTGCCGGCGAAACTCAAATGGAGCTTAAGCGTCGTCATTTGCGAGATCGTTTAGCAGATCTTCGACGTGAATTAGAAGATTTAGAAATAGAAAATGATAATCGTCGTCAAAAGCGGGAAGCGCAATCAGTGGCGTTGGTGGGTTACACCAACGCAGGAAAATCTTCTTTAATGAAAGGGCTTACAGGTGGAGACATCTATGTTGCAGATAAATTATTTGCAACTTTGGATGTGACCACAAGACAGATGGAGCCCCCTGTGATTCCAACCGTTCTTATTACGGACACGGTGGGGTTTGTTCAATACTTACCTCATGATCTTGTTGCAAGTTTTAAATCCACTTTATCTGAGGTCCATTTGTCTGACTTTCTTTTACATGTGGTTGATGGCTCTGACTCTCAATTTGTTAAACACATTGAAACGACAGAAATAGTACTAAAAGAGATGAAAGTGGAAATTTCACAGATGCAATTGGTCTTTAATAAGATTGATAAAATGGATTTCACGCAATTAGCAAAAATTAAAGAAGACTATCCTCAGGCTTGGTTCGTGAGTGCTCTTAATTCTGAATCTATTTTACATGTTCGGGAAAAATTGGTTCAGTTTTTTGAAGCAAGACAAACTATAATTTCTGTTTTTATACCGTTCTCAGAATCAAAAATTTTAGGAGATATACGAAAAAAAGCGAGTATTTTATCTGAATCTTATAATGAGAACGGAACTCAAGCTGAAATTCTTGTGAAGCCACCAGATCTTAATCGTCTCAAAAGTCTTTATCCTCAGATAAAATTTGTGGAAAAGAAAAATTAATTAGGAGGTTGTTCTTGGAATCCACGGAAAAAAACTGGAGACACTGTTCTAGCTGTAAAAAAGCCATCAACTACTCGACTAAATATTATGAGTGCAATGTTTCAACTTGTACAGGCAAGAGGACAGGTTATGTTTTTTGTTCAGTTCCTTGTTGGGAAACTCATTTGCCTCAAGCGCGACATCGCGATGGTTGGGCGATAGAAAAAAAATCGCCAACTTTTGAGCAGTATCTAATGGAATTAAAGTCTGAAACTGGAGTTGACTCAGTTTCTAAAGATTCATCGAGTGGTCGTCGATTGATCGTTAAGCCAACGCCGAATGTCTCATTAAACTCCTCTCTTCCCGAAATTTTGGTTGTTGTTTCAAAAATGAAACAATATGTGAAAGATAAAGCCGATATGAATACTTCGGCAGATGTCGCAGATGTTCTTTCTCATTTAATTCGCCTCGCTTGTGATGAAGCGATAGATCAAGCGCGTGCTGACTGTCGAAAGACACTTATGGCACGAGACTTCAAATCTAAATAATTCTGGACCTATGGCGATCTAGACTTTACTCTGGACCTGATGCTGATTTCGTTTTCCTAGTTCACAAATGGAGCAGGGGGACTGATGATTTCAGAGTGTTCTATATTTGAGCACTCGGAGGTTATGGCATGAGCGTCAAGATGTTCGCGATTAATAGTATTCCGTTGTTGCTGGTAATGGTATTGGGTTCTTCAGCGAGGGCAACAAGTTTTCAAACGCAAAGTTTGAAGAGAGAGATTGCGCAGAAACAAAATTCTTGGCAAGCCAAAGATAACCATTTGTTGAATCTATCTATTGAAGAACTTCAGAGAATGATGGGTTATCACGATCAAGATATTTCAGATGTGACCTTCACTTCAGTTGAAATTAAAAAAAACTCCGACGCACTTCTGGATTGGCGAAATAAAGACGGACAAAATTGGGTGTCGCCAATTTTAGATCAAGGAAATTGCGGAAGTTGTGTGGCGTTTGCAACTGTCGGAGTTTTAGAAACTCAAGTGAATATCAATCAAAATCTTTTCTGGTTGAATCCGAGATTTTCTTCTCAGGCTTTATTTGCTTGTGGTGGTGGAGCTTGTGAGTCGGGATGGAATCCCGCCTCAGCGGTAAAGTATTTACAACTCAAAGGAATTCCTGACGAAGCCTGTGCTCCCTATTCTTCTGGAGCCACGGGACAAGATGTTAGCTGTAGCAGTATTTGTGCGGACTCGCCGTTTCGTTCTCAAAAAATTTCTAGTTCTCGGGCTTTACAAGGTGCTGCCGAAATAAAGCAGGCGTTGGCAAAAGGACCGGTCATTGCGACATTTATTGTCTATGCCGACTTCGTTCTTTACGGGTCAGGAATCTATAGGCATATCACTGGACATGCGTTAGGTGGTCATGCGGTTTCTATCGTTGGTTATAATGATGTTGATCGTTACTGGATTATTCGAAATAGCTGGGGAGCTGATTGGGGGGAAAAGGGATTTGGTATGATTTCTTATGATGATGATTCAGGAGTTGGGACTCGTGGTTGGTCACTGAGTCTTCCAAATCAAGTAGGAGTAGCGGCTTTCACAAATTTAGGAGATCGCGACTATAAAAAAGGTAAATTTTCTTTATCGAGTTTTTCCACTTACTCGGACGCCACGTTGTTGACCTTACTACTCACTGGTGAACATGGAGAAAATCATACCTACAGCTGCGCTCAATCAAAATGTGACTTTGATATTGATTCAACTCAGTTCCAAAATGGAAAGTACACGGCCGTGTTGATTGCTGGTGCTGGCGCAAAAGAAATTGGACGTTCCGAGGAAAAATATTTCTATGTGATGAATTCTGCGCCCACTCTTGCCACTTTAAAGTATTCAGGCAATGGTGTGGATTTCTCAAAACCTATCTCTGATCGAATTGAGTTTAAAGTTTCTGCTCAAGTGGAGCCCGTGCCTTTCACTGAATTGGAATTCATTTTGACTCAGAACGGAAAAATTATACGAGACCGAGTGTCTTATAATGTGGCACCCGAAACTATACTGGGCTGGAGAACGACCACTGTGCCCAATGGTGAGTATCAAATACAACTCTTAGGAAAAATTATTGTTGACGGGGTAACCTACACCGCAGACGGTGGCTTACTAAATGTAACAATTAAAAACTAGTAAAGAAGAGTTGAGATGAAAAGTATTTTGGATACAGTTCAGTCAGGTGAATATAAAGTTGGTCAAGCGGTGGATTTAATAATTCATTCGCAAACAGATTTAGGTTTTAAAGCGATTGTTAACTCCAAGCATTGGGGTTTGCTCTTTCATCAAGAGGTTTTTCAACCGCTTTCAAAAGGACAAGAGATCAAAGGATATGTAAAAAAAATTAGGGAGGATGGGAAACTCGATTTAATTCTTTATCAGGAAGGTAATAAGGATTCCAAAGAGATCGGCGAGCGAATTATAGAGAGCCTTCAAGAAGCTGGTGGATTTTTACCAATAACTGATAAGACATCGCCTGAAGATATCTATGAATATTATTCTGTGAGCAAAAAGAAATTCAAAATTGGACTCAGCGGGCTCTATAAAAAGCGCCTAATAAAAATTGAGAATGATGGAATTTACCTCGTAAAAACGAGTGCCGATAGTAATACCAAGAAACAACGACCTACGTAAAAGCATAATTTAGTAGTTTCAAGCTTGAATTGGAAAAAGCGAGTTAAGTTCGTTAAGAAGAGAATCAGTCAAAAGCGGAAGTAAGTTGATTGCGTCTAAGTTTTCTTGCTGGCCGATTTCGTCTGAAATCCACCGCCCAATTTCATCGAGATGTACCAGTCAATTTCATGCAAGTGCACCACCCGATTTCATCGTAATGCACCACTTGTATTGAATTTGAGGAATATTTCCCAGAGCGTCAGAGACAAC
>CAIYID010000071.1 GCA_903926205.1 uncultured Bdellovibrionales bacterium | reverse complement strand
TAGGGAAAAATTGCAAACTACGCTTCCTGTAGGAAAAAAACTTGATCAGGATAAAATGCTCAATTAATAATCACGTCGCTGCCGCTCCGCTGGTGCACTCGAATGAAAGCCGGTGGTGGATCACGATGAAATCAGCCACCCCTCGATTTTTTCTATTTTCAATTGCCCTCCACTTAATGATTGCACTGTTTATTGTCGTTTTATTGAAAAATAAAACTCAGTCCGAATCCATTATACAGATCGAGTTCATCCAACCAAAGTTTGAAAAATTAAAACCACAAAAATTAACTTCAGGACTTGGATCAAGCCAGGTTAATGACAATACTCACGGCGAAGACAAGGGTGGAGTTGGAAAGTATTTACCTCAATACAATTTTAACTCTGACATCCTTAGTTCCAGTACTGGTGTAGATTCTTACTTAAGCAGTCCCACCAGAGACAATCCAAATTCAGATTGGGGATCGGGCTCATCGACCTTTCAAAGAATTTCTGATTACAATTTCTATCGAATTCTTTACAATCAGGTTGATGGAACTTTGTTTTACCCTGGCATCTTATCTAGACAGAAAATCAAAGGAACTGTTAATGCTAGAATAGTTATTGCTTCAACTGGTGATTGCGATTGGCAAATGACGAAAATCCATGGGGGAGATCCATATTTGAGCCTTTACGTTCTTGATGTGCTTAAAAATGTTTGCAAAATGAATTTTAAAAAATATCTGGGTAACAAAGTTCTTGCAAATGCTGATCTGTCATTTCGATTCGACATAAATGAAAACAATGAAAAGGATCGCCTTGATCAAGAAAAGGTGATCGTTGGTAATACCCTGCTATTTTATCGAAACTCACATCATTCAATTGCTGAATGGGAATTAGGCCCCTTTAAGGGCATGTTTCCAATTCCCGCTGTGTATTTAAACATCCCCTGGATTCAAGAAAACTGGGATCGTCTCATTCATAAGAAAGAACCTCTCGACGAATTTAAAAAAGAATTCGGCCAAGGTTAAAAAAGGAATTTTCTCACAATCTAATCTTCACACCCGCTAAATTCACAACATGAGAGTGCAATGGGCTTGTTTTAGTTTTTTTGACAAAGCGGAAAATAGATGACTGAATCGGTTGGAAATACAAAAACAGCCTTATTATTTTTATAAGAAATGGCACCTTGTTCCCCAATGGATGAGAAAGCATCTGCTGAATCTGATTCTTTGGTATAATTACCATGATCTTCAATATTTATGGATTCATCATCAGCATATTTCAAAACCCAAGTGACACTTGTCTCCGCAACGTTAATAGAAAGACTTATTTTATTATTTAAGCATTTAAAATTTTCAGAACTATGAACAGCATAGGAAGTCATTAGGGTGATTATGCAAATAAATGTTTTCATGACTTTTCCCTCTTTATTTCTGATGTTTCATCACTTACATATAGATCATCGTCGCTGTCAATAACGATGACAGCGTTCACTCTGTTTTAAAAGCACTGTCACCCTTTCATTTACACACTTTGTACCAATTCGTTATTACGAGAAAACAAGCGGACAAAAGGGTTGGTGACGTGGATGAGGCTGTTCAAATCGTGCCCTCTTGGCCGCCAGATCAGCTGAACTGAAAAATATCGTAGAATTGAATATTCCAAAACCAACGACTTGCACTTTTCTGAGACAGACCCTTTTCCCTGTCTAACAAATCCACGCTCATAGTACAAATTTCAAAATCCCTAGACCTCAATTTGCAAATCATAAAATAAAAAGTTAATATTGAAATAACCCGGAGCAAAAAGCTCCATAAAACAAAAGGAGCCCACAATGGCTAAGAAAAAAGCGACTAAAAAGAAAACAACAAAAAAAACCACTAAGAAAAAAGTCGCTACTAAGAAAAAATAGCCTCTGTATAATGAAACTTTATAATAAAAAAGGAGATCACTGATCTCCTTTTTTATTTTTCCAATTATTTATCGTCTTATAGTTGCTTCGCTTTAGAAAAATCATATATCTAAAAACTAAACGTTGCACAAAAAAACCTACTCAATGTCAGAATGGAATCAATTTTTTCTATTCACAAAAAATTCTGACTTTATTTTTATCATCGTCAACATCAACTGTCAGTTCGTTGAGGTTTTGAATAAGCTCCTCTATGTTTTCAGGACTTAGCTTAGAAACGTCCGCATTAATGCCATTTTCACGAAGAGCCTCATTGACTTGGGCTTTTGCATTTGCGGGCACAAGACTTGCGAGTTTCACACCCGCCCGAAGAAGTTGAATAGGAACACGCACATTTACTTTCGTAGGACTTTTTCCTTCTTTTTTCTCATCACTTTCGACCAGTATACGAAGGTACTTTGGTGAAGACGACGTTCTTCTTTCATAATTCCTCCTAGCCAATACGAGTTGGCTGTTATTTTATTGATATAAAAATTTGTTGATCTGATTTTTGGACTTCGACTTCCAAACCTCTTAGAGCGCTCAAAACTTCTAAACAAGCCGCCGTTCCACGAATTAGATTAACTCTGGTGAATACACAGCCGATTAAAAATATCGGAAAAAGCAGGATGGCTATTGGCAATAGGATCAGCCAGATTAAAAAAATTGGGAACCAGATTCGTCTGCGCGAGAGCCACCCAATATCTGAAAACTGTTCCACAACAAAAAGTGGAATCATTTTTCCTCCAAGGCTGCGACGGCTTCTGAAACAGAAATCTCTCCTCACTTGAGACGATCCAAGATATCTTTTTTTTGGGGACGAGGGTTTACTTCTACGAACTCCAAACTTTCCGTAATTCGAGTCAGACGCGTTTTGATGGTCGGATAGCTCACGCCAAAGGTTACCTAGACCCCAATTTGCAATTCTAAAAATAAAAAGTTAATATCAAAACAACAGGAGTAAAAACCTCCTGGAAAGAAGTCGTCTTGCACCGCGAGACACGCAAGCTCCGCTTCAAAGAATCGACTCCCAATATGACTGAAAGCAAACCAAAGTCAAAAGATCCACTCCACGGGGTAACCCTGGAGCAAATCCTCAATGAACTTGTCGAATATTATGGATGGGAGGAATTAGGATTAGAAATTGATATAAAATGCTTCAACGTAAATCCAAGCATTGCCTCAAGTTTAAAATTCCTGCGCCGAACACTTTGGGCCAGAGAAAAAGTCGAATATCTTTACCTTGATTATTTGGATCGAAAAGAGGAGTAAAATCCTTCAAACTCTCATCAAAGCAGGCTAGCCGCTATTATAAAATTGATGACAGATCTTTTCTGTCTATCTATCTTTATTAATATCTATCTATCAAAAGAGGTTTCCCATGACCCCACAAGAACTTGCAAACTTCAAACGTGCCATCCAAATGCTAGGGTTTAGCAATAAGACCCATCTCTCTCGCAATGAGATTGATCGAGTCGCCCAAGAGCTCTCAATGCAAAGAGAATATCAGCTGGCCGATCGCATCCGCTCCATGGACCCCGCCTCAATAGCAAATCTACTGAGATAAAATTCAAAGTGAATTTTTTTGGTTTTCAAAAATCTCCGCCAATTTTTATTCCGACAACTCCAGAGGGCCCGCAGTAAAAAATAATTTTAATCATCTTGCTTGGCAGGAGCCCACACTCTAAATTTAAATACGAACAAATTATCACATCTTGTGAAAAGGAGAGCTCAATCTGTCGCTTTCCAGTGGGTCTACCAATGGGAAGGTGCAAAAAAGAAGGCCGCGCCCCCCCGATAGCTTCAAATAGGGCTGAATATTGATAGTGAACAACTTCTAAGACCACCATCGGAACAGGGTATTAACGAAGCTTTTCGCCTTGAGTCTTCTGCAACGGTAACCTCATGACAAAGCAAGTGTGCCCGTCCAATTTTTCATAGGCAAATTCACCGTGATGATGTTCGATGATTCCCTTGGAAATACTGAGCCCCAATCCAGTGCCTTTACCAATTTCTTTTGTTGTAAAAAATGGCTGCATAATTTTACTGACCAATGAATCGGGAATTCCTAGACCAGAGTCGACGATACGAATTTCTAGGAATTGATTGACCGACTCCGTTGTTATTAGGACCCATGGTTTCGACCCATCTTTAATTGCATCAAAAGAATTATTTAGCAAATTTAAAATAACCTGGCTCAAGCCAACAAGATCTCCATAAATTTCTCCATTGAAATTATTTTGTATTTTTAGCTGCACTCCGGCTTTTTCGAACCTTTCTGTACAGAGGAGTAGAATATCATCGACAAGTTGTGAAATCGGAAAGGCCTTGAACTCGTCGCTGCCGCTGTCTCGGGAAAAAGTTTTTAAGCTTAAGATAATTTTTGATACACGCATTGTAGCATGAAGAACTCTATCAAATCGATGCTGAACTTTTTTATCGTGAATGAATACATCTTTTAGGTCTCGCTTTAAAGATTCAACTTGCCCCAATATGATGGACAACGGATTATTTATTTCGTGGGCCATGCCTCCAGCCATTTCTCCAAGGGCAGCCATTTTCGTTGATTGAACTAATTGCGCTTTTTGCTTTTCTGAGACCTGGAGTAATTCAAGTGCGGCCCGGTAGGACAGCCAAATAATGATAGAGAGAGCCAAGGGCACAAAGACATAAGGGGTCAATGTTTTCTCAGGAAGATAAGAGGGTCCAGGAGACAGGATCAGGTGCGCCGGCATCAAAATTGTCCACAACCAGCAGGCCAGTGCAAAGAGGTACCCGGTAAAAACTTTCCACCAGTGACTTCCAAAAAAAATTAAAAATGGTTGAGGAATGACCGCCAAAAAATAAATATTTTGGCCACTCTCTGGCCCCATATAGTCTGAGATCAAAAAAGTCGAAACACAGACGGCCGCCAGGGCCAGAGTTTTACCTGAGTCGAAGTAACCTCGACTCACCAGAAAAATAGATAAAAAGTAAGCACACAATTCCACAAAATCTATCGAAGTTACAAGTGAGTTTTTTTTCATTGCCATTTCAACCAATTCACTTGAATCGATGACAATGCAAAAGAGTATCAAGATATTTACATACTGAATTGAAAATCTCTCCGACTGAGAGTGCGCCCCGGTAATCCCTAAATCTCGTAAATAATGATAAAAGCCTTTCAGCCGATGGATGACTGTCATAGCCTTTTATCGGCAAATATCGGACTAGTTTCAAGTCTGGACTTAACAGCAGTGTTTTATTTAATAGAAGACCTTGTGTGAGTGAATATCTGTAACGTAAGAATGCGCTTGAGCAGATTATGATAAGGGATTAACTTCAATCGCTCAAGGGATTTCTAACGTGAAGGTCGAGCCCGATGACTGCTCCTTAGAATTGGACACCTCCAATGATTCTACAGGCCAATTCCATGATCTGTGAACTTAATCACACCGTTCCTGAAATCTTTAAGAATAGAAATCTCAATTTTAATATTTTCTGAAGAAAACTTAATCGCATTGGTTAGACCTTCCGGAGTAGAAATTCGAAACAAAGATTTTCCAGAAATAACTTTTCTTCAGACTAAATAGATTTTAAATTTGGATCCCTTAATTTTTTTCATTTTTAGTTTATTTAAAGCCATCTCCACAATTTCCGGAGAGATGGCGACGTGGGTATGACGTTCATGAATTTCAATTTTTCCAATCTTTGCTGCTAAGATCGGCTGAGGCTCAGCGGTCAATGCACCAAGAATATCCCCAGGTCTCAATTTATCTAATCGGCCTCCACAAATCTGCAATGTCTTCATCAGAGTTTTTTGAAACTCAGCTCCAAGATCCGATGAACTTTTTTTCTCTAACTTTTGACGAATCATCTTCACACTGGTGAACTTTTCAATTGCCTCAATCTTTGAAGCTTCGTAGGCAGTCGATATTGAAACCGCAACTCCATTTCGTCCGGCACGTCCCGTTCGACCTATTCGATGAATATAAATTTCTGGACTCGAAGGTAAATCGACATTGATCACTAACTCAAGAGACTCGATATCTAGCCCCCTGGCCGCAACGTCTGTCGCCACCAAGACGCGGACACTGCCGCTGCGAAATAATGCGATCGCGCGATCCCTACCACTTTGCTCCAGGTCACCGTGTAGAACTTCACAGCTCACTTTTGATTTCGTTAGCAACTGACCAATCTCAGCAACCGTGGCTTTGGTTCGACAAAATATTAATGTGCACATCGAACGATGAGTTTGCAAAATTCTAATTAAGGTTTCCACTTTTTTCGGAGCTTCGGACTCATAAATATATTGTGCAATCATCGGAGCCTTTTGATTTTCCGCCACAATCTTAATGCGCTCGGCATTTTTTTGAAACTTTTTACTTAGCAGCTCCATAGTTTCCGGAAAAGTCGCCGAAAAGAAGATCGTTTGGCGCTGCAGGGGCAAGGTTTCCAGAATTGCAGTCATTTCATCTGCGAAGCCTTCTTCTAACATACGATCGGCCTCATCTAGCACTAAGGTTCTTAATTGGTGAGTCTTTACTTGGCCATTTTTTATATGTTCTAAGGTTCTCCCCGGAGTCCCGACAATTAAATGCACGCCATTTTCAAGATGTTGAGTTTGCGGCGGATAAGGTTGTCCACCGACCAACGCAACAGTTTGAAGTCCAGGAAAAGCTCTCGAAAATTTACGACATTCACGCAAAACTTGATCACATAGCTCCCGCGTTGGACAAAGAATCATTGCTTGAGGCTGCGCTTTTTCAATGTCAATTTTTTGCAGAATAGGAATGATAAAGGCCGCTGTTTTTCCACTGCCAGTTTGTGATTGCCCAACCAAATCTTTACCCGCTAGTAAAACTGGAATACTTGCCGCCTGTATGGGCGTCATTTCGGTAAAGCCCATTTCCTTGATAGCGAGCAGAAGCTTCTCTGACAAGGCCAGCGTATAAAAATCATTCTTATTCACGAAATTACTCCTTGCTGACAGTGTTAACACTTTTTCGTGAATGAGGGATTGCTTTACTTAATAAATTGGGATTTTGGTAAATACTACTCCCCTTACTTACATCGATCAAAATGATTAAGCCGTGGAATAAGAATCGCTTCATCAACCACCGCTGAGGTGATTAAATATTCTGCTTCATCTATCAGATGACGACCGAGCCCATTCTCTGCGGCTGGGTCCGTATTTTTCACGAAGGAAAAAACCTAAGTTACTCCTCGGCCTGTTCAAACTAAAACTCTTCACTATCGCTATTCAGAGAAAGCTGACATTTTTCGTCCTAATATTCCGTATATTCCGTAGTATTAACCCCACGGCGGAGGTGGCGGACCTGGCTGCGGACCTGGTTGCGGACCTGGCGGCGGCGGAGGTTGCGGACCCGGTTGCGGACCTGGTTGCGGACCCGGTTGCGGACCTGGTTGCGGACCCGGTTGCGGACCTGGTTGCGGACCTGGCGGCGGCGGAGGTTGCGGACCCGGTTGCGGACCCGGTTG
>CAIYID010000070.1 GCA_903926205.1 uncultured Bdellovibrionales bacterium | reverse complement strand
TCTGATTATGGAATTATGAGTTCAGACTCAGCAATTACTCTTGGCGTCTTCCCGAATTGGTCAGGTCAGCCAATTGACCAGGGCGTCTATGCTCACGAAGTAGGACATGTTATTTTTTCCGATAGACAGCCCGAAGGTAAAGAATTTGAATTGACAAATTTTCTTACTGATAACGTTCTCTTTCTCGAAACATTTTCGGATTTTTTAAGTAAAGGCGCCATAGGCTCTTTACTCGGAAAAAGTTTTGGAGATGCTCAGTGTGCGGAGAGAATTAGAGAGTTTAATTTAGTCCAATCCTACGATTATCCTTTGAGTTATTTTGATAATTTATTTCATTCTCGAAGAATATCAGCCTGCTGCAAATTTCTTAAATCTCAGCATAACTTATCCGACTTTGCCTTTTATACTTGCAACGCTAATAAAAGACGTTTTCCTGAAAATTCTTTTCCTGCTTTTAATCACCAAAAATTAAGTTCTATTGCAAAATGGGATTTTAACAAGATAGACCCTCATCAAATTGGTTTACCTCTTAATTCATTTTTATTAGAAGTGAGCGAACTGTCCGGTCAACCCTTTGGAAGTTCTCTTTTAGCTCTACTGAATAGTTTAACTGTCGAATCAGTTACAGGGCAGTATGAATGTCAAATGCCAGAATATCCAGGTACTCCAAAATGGGAAACAAATATTTTAAATCCAACCATTTTTTTTACTCAATTAAGAAATATAGTCGATCTAGAGATCGGTCAGACTAATACTGCGAATCTTTGGAAAAAACACCGAATTGACATTGCCGTTAATTTAGCCGCAAGTGACACGACAGGAACAATAAGAAACAAATCTGTCCTTAGTAATTTTACAAGCAAATACCCTCTTCACCCTTGCATTGCTGATTTGTATTCAGATTTATTTCCTAATTCATATTCAAGCAATGTACCGGCAGATCCTCGGTGTAGAAAAGAGTGCCTTCTAAAAAATCCTTGATAGAAATTATGTTTTCTTCATCTGCTTGAGAATAACCATGGCTGTTGCATAATTTCTAATTTGCTTGAGCATACTGAAAAACCCATTAGTGCGACTGGGGGAAAGATTTCCCTCAAAGCCCATGTCTTTTATAAAATCTGGAGGAGTCGCTAAAATCTCTTCTGGAGTCGTGTTGGAATAAATCTGAATAAGCATTGCCACTAACCCTTTGACAATCATAGCATCCGAATCTCCCTCGAAAAGCACTTTCCCTTCCGGCGAGAGACTTGCATGCAACCACACCTGACTCTGACAGCCTTTGACCTTAGCTTCTTCGGTTTTTTTTGTTTCTGCCAAATCAGGCATGACTTTACCCATAGCAATGATCTTTTTATAACGATCTTCCCAACTGGAAAATCCAGCAAATTCTTGCACTAATTTTAACTGACGCTCTTTTAAAGAAGACATTCTGATGGAATAGCATGCCTCTGGATAACAGGCAAATGTCGAATAGTTGATCACGGATTTCGGCGCCTCAAATTGAGACTGAAATCATACATTAATTCAAATAGATATCGCGACTCAAGATGAGAATATTTGAAATGATTGGCATCAGCTTTGCTTTAATACTTTGTATGGAGGCATCTATGAAAACAGTTATCGCCATATTACTTTTTGTGTCAGTGCAATCTCAAGCGTGGATTATGCCTTCGGAGCCTGTGAAACCTTACTCCTTTAAGTTTCAAAAATTTGAGGGTGAAGTTTATGAATACGAAACCAAGGCGACCACCCAAACTGAAGCCTTTGAAAAAGCAGCTCAAGCCTGTTTTGAACACTTTAAAGCTGGAAGGCATATTAGTATGGATTATGGACAAGATATTATTGATATCTGTGTCAATCCCCGTTCAAACATCTAACTACGCCTTGCTTCCGCTCATCGTCTCCGCTAAAGTTACCGCCAGCATAGAAGGAATTAACATGGGAATTTTTAGCATTCTTGGCGACGCTCTTTTTGGCAAAAAACCAGACATTTTCGACGAGCAAGGTCGCGTTCTTCACAAACATCCAAAAAAGAAATGGGATGCTTGGCAAAATAAATTCAAAACTGATGCAGGCTACAACTGGCGCAATCACACAGGAACTCTCGCAGGACGTTCCAACCGCAACGAAAAAAAATAGATCAAGTCATCGTTTTTTCCCGGAAAAGTGAAAAAACTCAAATTAGGCGTTTAGATTTACAATTGAAGATCATAGGATTTTTTAATTTGAGAATTGACGTAATCTTGAGCCTGATAGCGATAAAAATTACTCATCTCTTCGACAAGAAAATGAACGTGAGCCACCCCACGATCCAAAAGCCTCTTTTTTTGCTCAGCAGACATCGTACGTCCTTTTTTATTATAAAGAACATATTTTTCATTGGCTGAGAGATACACAAATAAATCAAAATCCAAAGTTTGATCAGAAACGATTTGATCAATTTCAACTTGAAACATTTTCCCGTCGTTAGTTTTTTTAAAATCATAAGGAATTCTATCATTCGGCAAAAATGCAGCTACCACTTCATTTTCACCATGATTAGTCTTCAAATAAAACTTAGCTTGAGATTGTGCCCAATCTAAAAAATTTACTTCTTTGGTCTTAAGTTGCATCGGGAGCAAGCGATTCAAGTGACTAAAATTCTCACGGCCTTCGTGCACAGTTCCTTGAATTTGCAAATGTTTAATAAATCCCGAGCGTAGGCTTTCCATAAAATTTTCATCCATTGATCGCCCAGCGCCAAACGCAACAAGCAAATATCCCCGAAGTTCTCCTGTATCAATCACCAAACAAGCCAACTGCGAAGTCATGCCAACAGGCTCTACCTTTTCTGCTGAATCATGCCGATGAATCTGGATTGTTTCTTGGCAAATTTTCGCAATATCTTTTAGTGCTAGACCTTCAAGAGGATCATTAAAAGCCTCCTTTGCCCCCAATTCAACCTGTGCAGAGGGAATAAAAATATAATCCGAAGATTCATCAAGTTCTTCGTCTTTATTGACCTCATTAAGTAATTCTTGAAGCGCTAAAAAAGCAGCACTATGTTCTGAGTCCTGCCTAGAATCTTCTGAAACTTGTGAAGATATATATTCAAAACGTGAAGCTTTTTCTTGTTTTTCCTCTTCCAGCCGTTTTTCAATGTCTTTTTCAATACGAGTAATAGCTCGTACGATCGAGGGCCCAGAAACCGGAGGATAAATAACAGATTTTGTTGCCAGTTCCTGCAAAGCAAAAATGGACGAACTGTTATCAAACTCCGTAAATCCTAAAATTGAGACATCAAAGGCTTTAGAAACAATTTTTAAGAATGAACGAATTTTTCTATTTGGATGATCAGCCGCCACAAAAAAGAATTGAGGTTTTTCTTGAATTAAAAAGGTCAGCGCCTGAGTAATTTCTGAGGTTGAGAAAAAATTCAACTCACGATTTCTCAAAAAAAGCTCAACTGCCTTTAAGGAATTCGGCTGAGCTTTTAAAATCAAAATTTTGTTCTTTGATTGGGACATTACAAAATGCTAGCAAAGGACGAACGCAAGCAAAACTAATAACACATAGTTTAAATAAATCTTAATGTAATTCGAGACCTAGCTAAAGTTTGTCATTATTTTTTTAAAGGAAAGGTCATTTGGACGAAGATCCATGCCTTGAAAGGAAGCTAAGCTTTGCTGAGGTAATTCCAGAACCTCGATCAAGTTTTTTTGGTTCTCATCAATAAAGAATAATCCGGTCAAAAGCTCCCCGTTAGCCTTTGACTCGTAAAGAACCTTCATCGCCGCAAGGCGGCTATGAACATCGTGTTCCCTTGATACAAGCTTCTTGATTTTCAATTTCGAACCATCGGGCATATCTATCAATTCAACAGAGCCTTCCTCGTAATCAACATTGACAGCCTCTGTCGCCTCTATAAAACCCAATTCTTGTAGGCTAACATCGTGCTCCTTCACCCAAGAAAAAGATTTAGTGGATCCATCATGATTATTGAAAGTTACACAGGGCGAAATCACATCAATCACAGCTGTACCATGATGTTTAATCGCCGCTTGAAGGAGTGGTACTAACTGTTTAGCATCACCAGAGAATGAGCGAGCCACAAAGGTGCAGCCAAGATCAATTGCCAAGGTACAAATATCAATTGTTTCAAAAGGATTTTTTTCTCCTGACTTAAGAGTTGAGTCTTTATAGGAAGTAGCACTGAACTGACCTTTCGTAAGACCGTAGACTCCGTTATTAGCCACCACATAGACCAGTGGAAGATTACGTCGAATCACATGACAAAATCCTCCAAGACCAATACTAATGGAATCCCCATCTCCACTCATGCCAATGTGAGTCAATCGATGATTAGCTATTTTAGCGCCGGTAGAAACCGCCGCCATTCGTCCATGCATCGAATTAAATCCAAATGATTTATTCATAAAATAACCTGGCGTTTTAGAAGAACAACCAATTCCGGACATTTTTGCAACATCGTAAGGGTCAATATCCAAACCATAAAAAGCTGAAATGATATGATTCGTGATTTGATCGTGCCCACAACCCGTGCACAAGGTCGAGGCACCACCTGCGTAATCTTTTTTTTCAAGACCAATTTTATTTTTCAAAATGGGTACTTCGTTTTTTGAGTCTATTTTAGAATCCATAATTAGCCTCGCTCATTCTTAATAACAAATTCTGAGATCTTATCTGCAGTGATCGGCGTACCTTCATAATGACGCAATGAAATCATTTGGTTCCCCAATTGAGGTAACTCCATTTTTAAAATACCTAGCATTTGAGCATCCTTATTAAGATCAATTAAATATATTCTTTGACCCTCACTTAAAAACTGCTCAACTTCTAAAGAAAATGGAATTGACCGAATTCTCATGTAGTTTGTTTCAATTCCTTCCTTTCGTAAAAGATCGCGTGCTTCCGTGATAGCACTTTCGGCTGAGCCGTAAGCTACGATAGATACTTTTGCCTTTTTTTGATCAATAAGTGGTTTTGGAACCAAGGTTTTCGCGGTTTGCCACTTCACCGTGAGGCGATCCACAACTTCTAGATACTCATCACCGCTTTCGGTGTACTGGGCCTTAGAATTATGACCTGATCCTCGTACAACATAAGGCGCCGCAGGGTGTTTAACACCCGGAAGACTTCGGAAAGGAATTCCGTCCCCATCCACATCTTGGTAGCGAAAATAGTTGGTCGTTTTCTTTAACTCATCTTCCGATAAAACTTTGCCGCGATCATAAGCTTTTGATGAAATCTTAAACTCATCCTCCATCCATAAATTCATTCCAATATCTAAATCCGACAAAACAAAGATCAGTGTTTGCAAACGCTCGGCAAGATCAAAACAAACCTGACCAAATTCAAAACACTCTCCAGGAGTCCCGGGAATTAAAACAGGATGCTTCGTGTCCCCATGCGATGCAAAAACGGACGAAAGCAAATCCGCTTGTGCCGTTCGTGTCGGCATTCCTGTGGAAGGACCCACTCTTTGAACATCCCAAATCACTGAAGGAATTTCTGCATAATAAGCATAACCGATAGCTTCTTGCATCAGACTTAGACCAGGCCCAGAAGTCGCAGTGAAAGAACGTGCTCCCGCCCAACCAGCACCCAGAACCATGCAAATACTAGCAAGCTCATCTTCCGCTTGAACGACGGCGAATTTATTTTTCCCATCATCTGTTTTTCTTAAGAGCGCTGCATACTTCGAAAAATTTTCTACCAAGGAACTTGAAGGCGTGATCGGGTACCAGGCAGAGAAAGTAGCTCCACCACAGATCAACCCCAAGGCAGCGGCTGAGTTTCCATCAATCATAATTTTGCCCTTGGTCTGGCTATTAACTTCATCCTGCTTTTCAGCTCGATAAGGAAAATTTTCTTTTTTTAGATAATTTTTTGAGTACTCCAACCCTTTTTCCAGAGCCTGTTGATTCACATCAACAACCGATTCTTTTCCATCAAATTGATCTTTAATTGCTGAATTTAAAATTTCTCGATCTAGCTCTAAAAGATCGGCCAAAACCCCGACATAAATAATATTAGCCAATAACTTTTTTATCTTTCCTTGAGCTGCGACAGAATCAACGATTTGCTTAATAGGAACAGCTACAAGCAAAATGTCTTTTCGCAAATTTCCAAGATCAAACCTCATGTCGGAATTATAAAGTAGGACTCCTCCAGTTTTAACCAACTTTGAATCAGACAGTAGAGTCTGAGGATTCATCGCAACCACAATATCGGCCAACTCTCTTCGTCCTGTATAATTCTTTTTTGACGCTCTCACCCAAAACCAAGTCGGAAGCCCTTGAATGTTCGATGGGAAAACATTTTTTCCGCCAACAGGAATTCCCATTCGAAAAAGGGTTTTCAATAAAATCGTGTTAGCAGATTGACTGCCACTTCCATTAACTGTGGCTATATTGATTACAAAATCATTCACCTGACTCATCAAATTCCCCTTATACAAGCTTTCAAGCCTATAAAATCAGCACGAAGCACTTATCCTGAAAGTCTAGCCTCAAAAAACTCACTGCGGAAGTCTTTTTGTTTCTTGCAGGCTCAGTAAATCTTGGTAAAGTTGTTTTTTATTTTTCCAAGCATGAAGGAGTTAACATGGCTTATGAAGCAGTGGATTTTCTGAATATTGACAGTCATCTGAGTGAAGACGAAAGAATGATTCGAGACACCATTCGACAATTCACCACCAAAGAAATAATGCCGATCATTGCGAAACATTACGAAGATGGAACTTTTCCAAAGCATCTTATTCCCCTCTTAGCAGAGATGGGAACGTTTGGAGCTACCATCGAAGGTTATGGCTGTGCCGGACTTAATTATACCTCCTACGGTTTGATCATGCAGGAACTTGAACGCGGTGATTCAGGACTACGCTCCTTTGTTTCCGTGCAAGGCGCACTTTGTATGTTTCCGATTTATGCCTTTGGAACAGAAGAGCATAAAAAGAAATATCTTCCAAAAATGGCCAAAGGCGAGCTCATCGGTTGTTTTGGCTTAACCGAACCTGACTTTGGCTCTAACCCGGGTGGAATGATCACTCGTGCGAAAAAAGATGGAAATGATTATATTATTAATGGCGCAAAAATGTGGATCACCAACGGCGGAATCTCTGATTTAGCTATTGTGTGGGCAAAAGATGATGATAATAAAATTGTTGGTTTTATCGTGGATCGCGGAACAAAAGGTTTTACTGTTCGTGATATTGATAAAAAATTCTCTCTAAAAGCTTCTGTCACCTCTGAGTTAATCTTTGAAAATTGCCGAGTCCCCGCTTCACAAAAATTAAACGTGCAAGGCCTCAAAGGTCCCTTCGCGTGTTTGAATAATGCTCGTTTTGGAATCAGTTGGGGCGTTTTAGGTGCGGCGATGGCTTGTTTTGATGAGGCTCGCACTTATTCGAAAATACGTATTCAATTTGATAAACCCATTGGTGGCTTCCAATTGGTTCAAGCAAAATTAGCCAATATGTTCACGGAGATCACCAAAGGTCAATTGCTCGCACTTCATGTGGGTCGATTGAAAGATCAAAATAAAGCCGAGGCCGTGCATATTTCTATGGCTAAGATGAACAATGTTTCAATGGCTCTGCAGTGTGCAAGAACGACTCGTGATATTTTGGGAGCTTCTGGTATTACCTTCGAATATCAGTGTGGTCGCCATATGTTAAATCTTGAGAGCGTTAATACCTATGAAGGTACAGAAGATATTCATCGTTTAGTGCTCGGGGAACATATCACTGGAATTGCAGCTTATCGTTAGATTTTCACGGGGATGATTTGCACAGAAAGCTGCATTTCATCCCCAAGTCCGTAATACACATAACCTGGACGCGAAATCTGACGGAGCAATCCAAAAAGTGCGAGTTTAAAACGCCACCACAAATTGGCTTTGTTATTTGTTTTAAGTAGCTCTTGTGAAACATGAAAAACCCAATTGTTTATCTGTGACTCTAATTGAATCTTATGATGTCGAGCCAAACCTTCAAGCACTCGCTCTACATTTGGATCTTCCATAAATCCAAATTTAATTATCACGCTGGCAATCATGCCACGCTCGTTCTTTTCAAAAACTCTTACATCATAGCGGTCTTCATAAAGGTAGGGAACTTTCTTGTGAACAATCTGTACAAAGAAAATATTATTTGCTAGCAAACCATAACGATCATAAACCATCTGCATCAGTGCTGGAGTGTTTTGTTCCATATTATGAATCGGGTTTTGTACTAATAATAAAATATTTCTCTGCAAGAAACTTTCTTGAGCGCGATGAATTTCAATCAATTTTTTGATCGTCATCGTTTTCACTCTTGAATAAGCCGCATAGGTTGCCTGTCGTCCCCACCGCCAAGTGCTCATGATAAGAAATAACGCAAGTCCGATCAGCAAAGGAACATAACCCCCCTCAAAAAATTTTAAGCCGTTTGAAATAAAAAAAGTGAGGTCAATAATTCCAAAAAATCCAAAGACGAAAATACTTTTAATCCAATCCCAATTCCATGAAAGGTGGGACAAGTAGATCATGGCCACAGAAGTAAAAAGCATATCAGCTGAAACCGTTAAACCGTAAGCCGAAGTCAAGCCCTGGCTCTGGCGAAAACCTAAAACTAAAGAAAGACAACCCAATAATAAGAACCAATTAACAATAGGAACATAAACTTGTCCCGAGTGTTGATCATGGGTGTAACGAATCATTAATCGTGGAAACAAGCCTAAAGACACTGCTTGCGCTACCAAAGAAAAAACACCTGAAATCATAGCTTGCGAGGCAATCACCGCTGATGCTGTCGCTAGAACTAACATTGGCAATTTGAGTGAATCAGGCACACTGGAATAAAAAACATTGGAAAAAGCGACAGGTTTTCCACTCAGCAAATAAGCCCCTTGCCCGAGATAATTAAGTAACAAGGCTGGATAAACCACAAGAAACCAACTCTGACGAATAGATTTTATATCAAAATGTCCCATGTCGGCGTAAAGCGCTTCACCACCTGTGATCGCCAGCACGACTCCACCCAGCACAACAAAAAGGGTTTTTATCGAACAGGTTTTTAAATAAAGAAGTGCAAAGTACGGATTGAGTGCTTTTAAGATTTCTGGATGATCTAAAATTTGCAAAAACCCCAAATATCCGATAGCAAAAAACCAAATAAGCAGAAAAGGACCAAAGACACTTCCCACTTTTTTTGTGCCTTTTTTCTGAATCAAAAACAATCCCGTCAAAATAATCATCGAGAGCGGAACAATCAGATTCTGTAAGTGTGGAAAAGAAAAGTTAAGTCCCTCTATGGCGGATAAAACACTGATCGCCGGAGTGATCATCCCTCCGCCAAAAAGAAATCCTGCCGCTAAAAGTAAAAGAGTCAGTAATGGTGGAATAATTTTCATTTCTTTGCGAAATCGATAAAGCAATCCATAAAGTGCAAAGACTCCACCCTCTCCATCATTCGAGGCCCGCAATACAAATTGCAAATACTTGACTGAGATGATCAAAGTTAACGCCCAGAGTATCAATGAGATCACGCCCAGGATAGACTCTGAATTCATTCTCATAATATCAGAGTGGGCAAAAAATATTTCATTCAATGCATAGAGCGGTGAAGTGCCTATATCTCCGAACACCACTCCTAAGGCACCGAGAGACAAAACAACTTGGCGCCTTAGAATTTTCATTGGATTGACAACTGAGTTTGCAAATCTGCTAATTTTTGCAAGGCCTGAAGAGGAGTCATCGACATGAGATCAAGTTCCTTAACTGCTTGTAATAGTGGGTGTGGCGTAACCTCTGCCGTATTTAAAACTTGAGGTATTTCCAATAAAGACATCTGCAAAGAAGCAGTGGAAGACTCTTCCGCAGTGTTACGAGAAAATTTTGAATTGGCTTTTAACTCTTCATGATCACGTAAAATTTCTTCTGCCCGTTTGGTAACTTCTGATGGTACACCCGCAAGTTTAGCGACATGAATTCCGTAACTTTTTTGAGCTGGCCCTCGGGTTAAAGTGTGCAAAAATTGAATTTGCCCATTTTTTTCAACGACCTTCATATGAGCATTTTTTAGAGCGGAAAACTTTTTCTCTAGACCAGTGAGTTCATGATAATGCGTTGCAAATAAGGTCATCGCACCCACCTGATTAAGAATAAATTCTAAAATCGATTGTGCTAAACTCATCCCATCAAAAGTACTCGTTCCTCTTCCAATTTCATCTAAGATCAAAAGACTCTGTGATCCTGCTTTTTTAAGCATTTCGGCAGTTTCAGTCATTTCCACCATAAAAGTAGACAGTCCTTCGGACAGTTGATCGCTAGCTCCTATGCGAGTGAAAATGTGATTGAAAATTGGCATTTCTACATCTTCCGCAGGAACATAAAGTCCTGATTGACCCATGATCACAGTCAAAGCCACTTGTCGCATAAGTGTGGATTTACCTGCCATGTTTGGTCCGGTCAGAAGCAGACAACCACCTTTTTCTATTTGAATGGTGTTTGGCGTGAAGGCTTGCTTCACTGTTTGTTCAACAACAGAATGACGAGAATTTTTTAAATTTAAGACAGAAGAGCCAAAACGTGGTCTTGAATAATTTTTTTCGACTGCCAACCAAGCGTTAGCGGTAGCGACATCTAGCTCAGCAGATAATTGCGCTAGTTGTAAAAACTCTGAACCAAGAGTTAAGACTTGCCGCCGAAGGTCTTCAAATATTTCTGCTTCCAATTCAAACCGACGAGTCTGTGCCGATAAAACATTTTTTTCCAATGCCACTAATTCATCCGTACAATAGCGTTCAGCATTGGCCAAAGTTTGTTTACGCATATAATGCGAAGGAATTTTATCTTTATGAGTGTGAGTAACCTCTATGTAAAAACCAAAAACATTATTATAACGAATTTTAAGACTCGAGATTCCCGTTTTCTCTTTTTCACGAGCTTCCATTTGCTGCAAAAGAGACTGAGAATCTGTCGTCAAAAGAATGAGCTCATCTAACTGAGTACTCACTCCCTTATTGATCAGATAGCCTTGTTTGATTGAAAGCGGCGGCTCTTCGACTAAAGAAAAAAGAATTTTGTCCGCTAACTTTTGTAATGAAGTTTTCAATATTTCAGCACGAAGCTGAGCTTCAGTATTCTGAAATAACTTCTTATCTGTATCAGAACTTTGCTTGGACAACTGCAAGGCCTCAATTCCCGCCAAAGTGGACTCCGAAAGAGCCCGAAGGTCTCGACCATTGCACTGAGGTTGCGCAACTTTGCCTAAACGTCGCTCAACATCTCCCATGCGGCCTAAAACTTCACGGACTCTCTTTACTAAAGCCAAATCTTTAATCCATTTTTCGACCTCATCCAAATGGAGATTAATTTCAGCAAGATGAATAAGGGGAAAACTCAAACGCTGACGAAGTAACCTAGCTCCTGCCGAAGTTTGGGTTCGATTAATGCATGAAAAAAGAGTGCCTTGATTTTCGCCTCGTGAATTCGAAAAAATTTCCAAATGCCGAAGAACTGTGGTGCTGAGATCCATTCGACCTTGCAAAGATCTCACTTCAAAAGGCTTTAAAGTTTTGGCCACTTCCGCAGAACCTGAAGCCATAATGTATTGCAATAAAACTCGCTCTGGCTCTGTGATAAAATCAGAATCCACCAAAGTCAGTGGCAAAGTGAGCTCCCGCAAAAACTCCAAGTCAGGCGAAAGCTGAGAGGCCACGACCTCTGCAATAGGCAATAATGAAAATAGACGTAAAGCCTCTGCTTTCGATACAGGGGTTAGTATAAAAGCTTCACCCGTCGTCGTATCAATACAAGCTAATTTATTATCTCCGAAACTCGCGAGGTAATGCGCTTGCGTGGATTCCAAAGTGTCTGAATCATAAACCATACCAGGAGAAAGGACACGAGTGATAGCTCGCTTCACAATTCCTTTTGCAAATTTTGGATCTTCCATTTGATCACAAATGGCCACTTTCAATCCGTGCTTTAAAAGTTTGTTGATCGGCCCCGCAACTGAATGATGAGGCATTCCACACATAGGAGTTTCATCTTGAGATTTTTTATTTCGGGAAGTGAGTGCTATTCCTAAAATCGGTGCCGCGGTAACAGCATCGTTAAAAAACATTTCAAAAAAATCACCCATACGGAACAATAATATTTTATCTTCATGGAGAGACTTGATATCCCAGTATTGGCGCATCAATGGGGTCAAATTTGGTGCCGAATTTTTAATAGTTTCAGACATGCAGCAGAAATTATTTTCTGCTGCAATTTAAGTCAACAAAATCTCCTTAAGCTTCAATGGCTTGAATCAGTTTTCCGTAAATACCGTCAAAGCCACCGTTACTCATAATTAAAACCAAATCACCACTATCCACGCGGGGCGCTAAACTCTTTACGATTTCATCCACAGAGCTAAACGACTTAGCCGGCTTTCCTGCTTTGAAAACATCATGAACTAATTCTTCACTGGAAAAACGATCCGTTTCCTCAATTTTTGATTGGTCAAATGCCTTCATTATAAGCACTTCATCCGCTTGCATAAAGGCTTCCACATAGTCTTTTTGAAAGACTTTTCGCCTTGAGGTGGCTGATCTGGGTTCAAAAATAGCAAATATTTTACGACCTTTGTATTTCTCTCGAATGCCTTTCAACGTTTCTCGCACCGCTGTTGGATGATGAGCAAAGTCCTCAATCACTAAAACGCCTTTGGGTTCACCAAGAATTTCTTGTCGGCGTTTGACTCCTTTAAAACTCGCCAAGGCGGCTTTGGTTTTTTCCATATTCCATTTTTGAGAATGCGCCAGCGCAATCACCGCTGTGCAATTAAGAATATTATATTCTCCACTCAAAATAGTTTCAAATTCACCAACCTGAATGTTTTCTTCAGACACTCTAAATTTTGTGCTTTTTTCTGTCACTGAAAGTACTTGAGCGCGATAATGTCCTCGAGAAATACCATAAGAAAATTTATTTTTAGCGTGACAAGTTTCAGCCACTTCTTCGACATTGGAATCTTCCGCACAATAAATAAGAGTCCCATCTTTAGGAATTAGCCCCATCAGTTTAAAAAATGATGCTTTAACGGCGTCTAGATCTTTGTAGATATCAGCATGATCAAACTCAATGCTCGATAAAATCACGTGCTTTGGTTTGTAATGCAAAAACTTCGGAACTTTATCAAAATAAGCGGTATCGTATTCGTCGCCTTCTATTATAAAATAATTTCCTTTTGGAACTTGAAAAGATTTGGAGAAATTTTTTGCAATTCCACCAATAAGAAATCCAGGATTTAATCCTAACTCAGTGGCGACCCAGGCAGCTAAAGAAGTGGTCGTGGTCTTCCCGTGTGTCCCTGTAATAACAATCGACTGACGATGGGCGATCATAATATCACCCATCGCTTGTGGCAAACTGGTGTAGGGAATATCCAAACGCACAAGTTCTTGCGCCTCTTCGTTATTGGCAGAAATAACATTCCCCACGACGACAAAATCTGGCCGTATCGGATTTCCTGAGGAATTCTCTTGGTGCAAATTTTTTGCAGAGTAAGGCTTCAAAATTTGAATTCCCATTTGTTCAATCTGAGTGGACATTGGCGGATAAGGATTAAGCTCGCTTCCTGTGACTTCAAAGCCAAGCTCTTTCAATAACCCCGCCAAAGAAGCCATCGCTGTTCCACAAATTCCCATTAAGTGCACTCTAGAACCAGGTTTTAAATCAGAAATATTCATGTTAACTCCGCCTCAGTCCTTCAACAATCCAGTTATGAATTTGCGGACGCATTTTTTTAAAGTCTTCAATCTCTCGTCCGAAGGCCAATCGATTTGAAAGAATAACAACCACTAAATCCTGTGCGGGATCATACCAGAAACTTGTCCCAGTAAATCCCGTGTGTCCAATGGAGTAAGGAGAGAAATAGTCACCAGAACTCGACTGTCCTCGGGTTGGCATCATATAACCCAAAGCCCAATCTCCTTTACCTAAACGCAAAGATCTTTGAGCAAAATATTGTGCCGTTTTTTGTTTGATCAAAGTACGAGAAATTCCTTGCAGTTGACCTCGAATAAAAAGTCCAAACCAACCCACATCATCCACACTTCCAAAAAGTCCGGCGTGAGTCGTAACTCCTCCTAAGGCCCAACTATTCTCATCATGCACTTCACCTTGAATCACTCGGCCTCGCCAAGGGCATTTTTCCGTCGGAGCATAAAGTTTTGAAGAAAACTTTGGTTTATTGTCCGGATGAAACTCGAAAGACAATCGTGGATAAAAAAATTCTTTCAACTCATTCCATATTTCAATCAAGGGCTTTTGGTAAATTTCTTCCAAAAAATAGGTCAAAACAAGAAAACCCACATCAGAATAAACACTATTTTCTTGTTTTTCCAAAGGAGCTTTCTCAATCATTTCTTGCAATTTTTTCCAACGATCTTCATGGCTCAAATTTAAATCAATATCTTTATAAAATGGCAGCCACCACACGAGTCCACTCGAATGATTAAGAAGATCAGTGACTAAAGTTTCTTCATGAGGAAACCACTTTAAAATGTCTCTGACTTTGGTCGTTGAATTCCACTTACCTTCTGAAAATGATTTTATCATCGCTTGAGTGGTGAAAATAATTTTAGTGAGTGAGGCTAAATCATAATAGGCATAAGTGTCGCCCACAGCAATATCACAGACTTTTCGTCCATTTTGATAGATTTGCACCATCACACCAGGGGCAGCTCCAGGCAAACTTTCACGAATTTGTTTTGTTAATCTTTCTTCAAAAACAGATTGTCTCATCGACTACCTGTTTCAACGTTCAATGAAATTTCTCCATTTTTTTGAACGATGGTGGCGGGTGTCCCAAAAGGCAAAGTGCGTAGAAGTTCACCGTGACCAGATTCAATCCCAGACCAAACAGGTAAATTTGGATTTTCATCTGCAAATCTTTGCAAAGCTTCATGCACACGGTTGGATGTGGTTCCTTCAGGACTAAGAGGCTCGTCTCCGCCGGTGAAATGACCAAGTAAGATACCTTCACAGTTTTTCAATCGACCGGCCTGTTTCAAATGCACCAGCATTCGATCGATACGATAACCACGTTCCCCAAGATCTTCTAAAAATAAAAATTCTCCACTTGTTTTTAGAGCCCATGGAGTTCCTATTGAACATTGCAAAGTCGTTAAATTTCCACCAACTATTCTTGCCTGGTGTTTTTTAGTTTTCTCTGCTCGCGCGTTCAGAGGTTTTAAGCCGGTGAAAAGCATTTCATGTTTTTTGCCGTTAATAATATCAAAAATTTCTTGCGCTAAAACCGCATCAATTCGATTTTCTGCTAATCGATCCAAAAGTGTTGCATGCAATGTGCACCACTTCCAATTTTGGTTCAAAAATAAATGAAGCGAAGTGACATCGCTAATTCCAATGAAAATTTTCGCACGATTTGGTTTTTTTATTTTTGCTAATTCGGGCAATAGTCGATTGGAGCCATAACCTCCGCGTAAACACCAAATAGCTTTCGAATCTTTTGCGAGCAAAGCTTTTTTCGCTTGTGCAAAACGTGCTTCATCAGAATTTGAATGAAAAAATTGTGGCGACAAAATATCAGCAGGAACTCGAGGAATATAGCCTCGCTCTTGCAAAATAATTTTTCCCGCCTCAATAATTTCCGGTTTTGTTGGATAACCAGGAGCAATAATATCAATCACGTCGCCCGGCTGTAACTTTTCCCATTTTACCATATTTCACCTACTCAAATAAGGGTGTCGGATATTCCCCATTGAAACAAGCTGCACAGTAAGATTTTTCTTTATTTTTTAGAGCGTTATTTTCTCGACCTTCTTCTCGACCTTCGCCCACGGCTGAAAAAAGACCATCCAGAGAGAGGTAGGCCAAGCTGTCTGCCTCGATAAAAGCTCTAATTTCTTCCAGACTTTGATGTGCTGCGATCAATTGGGATTTTTGCGGAGTGTCGACTCCATAGTAACAGGGTCCTACTGTGGGAGGACTGGCGATTCTCACATGAATCTCCTTAGCTCCCGCTTGACGAATCAATCGAACAATTTTTTGAGAGGTGGTTCCTCTGACCAAAGAATCATCCACTACAATCACCTTTTTACCTGATAAAACAGCTCGTTGAGGGTTCAACTTAATTTTAACTCCAATATCTCTGACGGATTGATGCGGTTGAATAAAAGTTCGCCCCACATAATGATTTCGAATTATTCCAAACTCAAAAGGGATTCCACTTTCAGCTGAATAACCAATTGCCGCAGGCACTCCACTATCAGGAACTGGAATAACAACATCTGCAGCCACTCCACTTTCTTTTGCTAACCATCGGCCAAAGGCTTTCCGCGACTCATAAACACTTTGACCAAAAACCACTGAATCAGGACGCGAAAAATACACATGTTCAAAGACACATTTTGCTGAATGTATCGAATGTGTCCATTTTTCTGAATGCGCTCCTTTTTCATCCACCCAAAAAATTTCACCAGGTTCAATTTCACGCACGTACTGAGCATCTATTAAATCAAAAGCACAGGTCTCACTGGCCACAACCCAAGCATCTTCACCTTGATCATTTTTCTTTTTTCCTAGAACTAAAGGACGAAATCCATAACGATCTCGAACGCACACCATTTCTCGATGAGACAGAAAAACAAAACTAAAAGCGCCTTCTAGCTGAGGTAAAACCGACTTCACGGAAGTGACGAAGTCATCGGAAGAAATATGCGAAATCAGATGCAAAACACATTCAGTATCATTGGTTCCTTGGAAAATAGCTCCTTGCGCCTGAAGTTTTTTTCTTATTATTTTGGCATTCACTAAATTTCCATTGTGAGCAATGGCCACTGGTCCATTCAACAAACCTGCCACCATGGGTTGAGCATTCACAATGCGATTTTCACCAGTGGTCGAGTAGCGAACATGACCGATTGAAACTCGACCTTTTAACTCGCACAACTCTGGCTCTTTAAAGACATCGACGACCAAACCTAGACCTTTATGAACACGATGTTCTCCTGCATGCAAGGAAACAATCCCAGCTGACTCTTGCCCACGGTGTTGCATAGCATAGAGTCCCAGATAAGCCAATCTAGCTGCTTCTTCATGATTCCAAGCTCCAAAAACCGCACATTCTTCACGCCAAGTTTTCAATCGAGCCTCTCAATCCTAATTCATAAGATTTTTTACATTCTTTTAAATTGAAAGAAGTTCCATCATTTAAGGCTAAAATATCAGCTTGAACTTCACCAATTTTTTTAAATTCAATTTTATTATTCTGAAAGAAAATCTCAAACTTTTTGCTCTCAGTTTCATTCACTTCAAAAACCGCTTGATAAAGAGTCTCTTGCCAAAGCTCATTTGATGAAATAGCAAAAGCCCCTTTATAGCCATAATTACCTAAACTCATTTGTGCCAAAGTCCAACCAAGACCACCTCGACCCACCATCTGACTTGCTGAAATCTCTACTTTTCGAGTCAATGCTGTGAACGCATCGACTAACTCTGTCCAGGCATTCAAATCTGGCTCTCCAAAATATTGAAACTGCGATTTTGAAATTTCACCAATAAAAACTTTTGCACTTGAAACTAAATAAACTGAATTTCCTGAATGTTGAAAAACATCTTGAGGAATCTGACCGCCATTAATAAACGAGGCGTCTTCAGGACCCAAACCGACTAATCCCATCGCAGGGGTGGAAATAATATTTTCACCCAGAGTCTCATTATAAAAGCTCACATTGCCACTGATCACCGGAGCTTTTAGCTTCAAACTGGATTCCGTGATCGCATCAACACTCGCCACAAATTCGGACATAATTTCTGGGCGTTCCGGATTTCCAAAATTTAAACAATCCGTCAAAGCCACCACTTTAATGCCTCGAAGTGCTAATTGCAAAGCTGGATAATAAACGGCATCCTGAGCACCTATTCTGGCATCCATCTTCATTAAATGAGGCCGACAACCAACAGCGACCCCCAAAGCACGTCCAGAATCAGGAAGTCTTAGAATTGCCACATCATGATCTGCTCCTCGCACGGTATTAAGTCCCACCCGTTGATCATACTGGCGATAGATGTTTTTACGACTGGTGAATTGGACATGACCAAACAACTTTTCCGTGTATTTTTTCTTTGATATATCTTCATTTTGTAGCTGGGATTTATCAATCACCTTGTTTTTTGCTGTCCAAGCCCTAAAAGTTCGATCATACATCGGAGCATTTTCCACCAAGGGATAAGGATCAATACTTGTCAGAAGTTCACCCTTCCACCAAAGCTCAATTTTTCTTTCTTGTAAAACTTCACCAACAACTACGGCGTCCAAGCCCCACTTTTCGAATTCACTTTGAAGAACTTGAATTTTTTTGGGTTCACAAATCAAAAGCATTCGCTCTTGAGATTCTGAGAGTAAAATTTCTTCTGGTTGAATGGAAGAATCTCTGATTGGAACTTGATCAAGCTTCAAACTCATACCCACATTACCCTTGGAGGCCATTTCAAAACTTGAGCTTGTTAATCCAGCTGCACCCATGTCTTGAATGGAAACAACCAAGTCTTTCTTTAAAACTTCCAGACAAGATTCAATCAAAAGTTTTTCAAAATAAGGATCCCCGATTTGAACATTGGGTTTTTTTGCTTCGGAGTTTTCATCAAAGGACTCACTCGCCATGGCCGCACCATGAACACCATCTTTGCCTGTTTTAGCTCCAACATAAACCACTAGATTTCCTGGGCCTTTGGCGGCACTCAAAGCCACTTTTTCTCCCGGACGCAAAAGTCCCACAGCCATAGCATTCACTAAAATATTTTTATCATAGGATTTATCAAAATTAGTTTGTCCTGTGACAGTGGGAACTCCCACGGAATTTCCATAGCCACCAATACCACGAACCACTCCATCAACCAAAAATCCCATTCGATTCCCAGTCGTAGACGTTTCGGAGCCAGCCGTCGACTTTTGCAAGCCGATGGGCGTTTCCTGCAAGCCGATAGGCGTGACGCTGATCTCGCCAAAGCACAAATAATCTGCTAGAGCGATAGGTCTCGCACCCATCGTGAAAATATCGCGAAGAATTCCACCCACTCCTGTGGCCGCACCTTGATAGGGCTCGATAAAACTAGGATGATTGTGTGACTCCATTTTAAAAACAATTCGCTCGTCATACCCAAGATCAACAACACCTGCATTTTCTCCGGCAGCATTAAGCACTGAGGCATTCAGTGTTTTACCAAATTTCTTCAAATGCATTCGTGAACTTTTATAAGAGCAATGTTCACTCCAAAGAGCTGAAAAAAGTGGCCATTCAATTGGTTTTGGCTCTCGCCCTAAAAGAGATTTTATCATTTCATATTCTGCGACAGAAATACGATAATGTTTAAGGCGCTTTTGTAGTTCGATTTTTTGATTTTCTTGATTCATAAGAAACTCCAGCCATCAACACTGCCCATCCAGTCAAAGATCGCACGCTCCGGGTGGGGCATAAGACCCGCTACATTTTTTTTCTGATTCATAACTCCAGCAATATTTAACAATGAGCCATTGGGATTTTCTACGTACCTCAGCCAAATTTGATCACCATCCTCAATTTTTTTCAAATCATCAGCTGGTGCATAGTAACGTCCATCTCCATGAGCAATGGGTAAATACATTTTATCACCCGTCCAGTTTTTCGCCCAAAAGGGATTAGCGTTTTCTACTTTTAAGTTCACCCAATCATCAATAAACCGAAGCCTTGCATTTTTAACTAAAGCTCCAGGAAGTAGACCTGACTCAGCTAGAACTTGAAAACCATTACATATCCCTAATATTGGACCGCCACGATTCGCAAATTCTCTGACAGAATTCATCACAGGACTACGTGCGGAAAGCGCACCGGATCTCAAATAATCACCATAACTAAATCCGCCTGGTAAAAGCAGTGCAAGATAATCTTTCAAATCAAAATGATCGAGATGCCAAAGATATTCTGGAGTGTAATTCTTTTCTGCGACAAACTGATACACATCTTGGTCACAGTTCGATCCAGGAAATCGAACCACACCAATTTTTCCAGCAGTTTTTTTCATCTCAGCGACTCACTAAAAGTTTTGATACTTCAAAAGTTTCAATCAAGGGATTATGCAATACTGATTTAGCTATTTCTGTTGCACGCGCAAACGCATCAGTTTCACTGCCCTCAATTTCGAGCTCAATGAATTTTCCGACTCGGCAAGCATCAACGGGGATTTTATTGAGTCGCAAGGTTTGCTCAATCGCTCGACCTTGAGTATCTAATATCACTTCTCGTGGCATGATTTTCACACCAAAATAATTTTTCATGATAATTTCCCTTTCAATCGACGAAGAACTTCCTCATAACTTTCTTTGATGTTTCCCAAATCTCGACGAAAACGATCCTTATCAAGTTTTTCCTGAGTCTTCATATCCCAAAGGCGACAACAATCAGGTGTGATTTCATCTGCGAGGAGAATTCGTCCTTGATGATCTTTTCCAAACTCCACTTTAAAATCGATCAAATCGATCTCTGCCACTGCAAATATACGTTTCAAAGTTTGATTGATTTTTTGCGCTAAAAGTTTAAGTTCCTGAATCTCAGTTTCTGTAGCGATACCCATCATGAGAATTTGATCATCACTGACAAATGGATCTGCCAAAGCATCATCTTTGTAATAAAATTCAACTAAAGGTTTCGCTAAAACATTTCCTTCAGCAATACCTAATTTTTTTGCTGTTGAACCAGCTAAGGTGTTTCTCACAACAACTTCTAATGGAATAATTTTCACCTCGTGAACGATCATATCGACGTCCCCGGCATTGGAAATCCAATGTGAGGCAATACCTTCTTTATTTAATTCTTGAAACAAAAGACTCGCGATATCTCGATTGATGTGACCTTTATTTTCAAAGGAGCCTTTTTTTAATGCATTAAAGGCGGTTAAACTATTTTTAAATTCCACACGTAATATATGAGGTTTTCCACTGGCAAAAACTCTCTTCGCTTTTCCTTCATAGAGCAATTTTCCTTCAGCATTCATTCCGTCTGAATTTATCATAAAACCCTCTTCATGATTGTTTTTACATGTTTTTTATTTCGATCACCTTGAAAAATCTGTGAAATTTCTTTTGGTTTAAAAAACTTTTTTAATTCTAGATCTTGGCTCAGTCTTTCTTGCAACTGATCTCCTTTACCAAGAGAATGACAAAGTCTTTGAACATGATAATAGGCTGTTTCCCGATCAAGGCCTTTCTCGACCAAGGCCAACAGTATTTGCGAGCTAAAAACCTGTCCTTGCGATGCTCGAATATTTTCCAGCATCTGTTTTTTATGCACCTCGAGACCATCAATCAATACCGCCATTCGATGAACTGCATAATCAACCAAAATAAAAGCATCCGGAAATATTATTCGTTCAACGGAGGAATGACTGATGTCCCGTTCATGCCAAAGAGCGACATCCTCCATCGCCGCCTGAGCGTATGCACGCAAAAGCCTTGCTGCGCCAGTGATATTTTCTGCTGAAATTGGATTTTTCTTATGTGGCATCGCTGAAGAGCCTTTTTGCCCACGAGAAAACCCTTCGGTCACTTCAGCAACTTCACTTCGTTGTAAATGTCTTAGTTCTAAAGAAAGTCGTTCTAAATGAGTGCCTAATAAAGCCACCGCATTAAGTAATTCTGCATGCCGATCTCGAGGAATCACTTGTGTTGCAACAAGCTCAATTTTTAGTTTCAATTTTTTTGCCACCCGAAGCTCAACTTCTGGGGCCTGACCTGAATAAGTACCAACCGCTCCACTGAGTTTACAAATTTGCATTTGTTCGAGCGCTCGATTGATTCGCGCTCGATTGCGAGCCAATTCAGAGACAAAACCTGACATTTTCAAACCAAAAGTTGTGGGCTCTGCAAACATTCCATGCGTTCTTCCGACACACAAAGAATCTGCATGTTTTTTTGCAAGGCTTTTTAAACTTTTCTCTAAAAAATCCAAACTCAAATTTAATTCAGTACCTGCTTCCTTCACCTGTAAACTAAAAGCTGTATCCAAAACATCAGAACTTGTCATACCGAAGTGAACAAAGCGTCCCCATTCTCCAATTTTTTCAGCGACACTGCTCACAAAAGCAATCACATCATGCTTAGTTTCTTTTTCAATTTCATTAATGCGCTTGACTGAGAAATGACCTTTGCTTGCAATAGCTTTCGCGGCCATTCGAGGAATGATTTTCATATCCGCCTGAGCGTTTGCCACCGCCACTTCCACTTCTAACATTTTAGAAAAACGATTTTCAACACTCCAAATATCACCCATCTTTGGGCGCGTATAACGTTCAATCACAAGCTAAACCCTCACTTCGTTATTTTTATTTCTCTTCAATAGGAGCTTTTTCCACCACTGATCAATATTTTGTACAATTTTTTTCTGCCGAAGAATTTGATATTGCAAACCTAAGCCTTCTCCTTGCTCGATTGAATCCAAGGAAACATTTTGAAAATGTGAAGATTTCCAACGTGTTTTAACGACCGGATCATAAAGTGGCTGTCGAACAGGACCAATTGAATTATAGGTGAGATCGTATCCCAATGGATAACTGGCCACATCCACTTTAAGCTGCACAAAACGATTCATAAGAACCGCCGTTAATTCAGTCCCTCTCATATTTAAGTAATCCTTGTTAAATCTCTGCACTGTTGGAAGTTTCATCCAAGCATCAAAAAAATCAGAAGATCCGGTTTTCTGCAAAATAATGAAATTATCATGAGTCCAGGGTTTTCCAAGATCATCAATCAGCACAGAATGAAGCGGCAACTCGTCTCGGACGTGCCCTTCGGCAATTTTCAAACGAAAACGAGCCCAATACCACTCAGACTCTAAAACTCCTTGTGGAAAAAAGACTTCCAACAAACGCGCATTAAGCATGCTCGTTTCTTCAGATGACAAGCACCAAATCAACTGTTCACAATCCAAGTGCTGAGATTTTTCAGATTGATCTTCCTGATATTCCAAACCACGAATCGTCCGACGATCCCTTAAAGAAACGTCTTTAACGATGGATTTTTCAATCACTTTTACACCCAATCGTCGACACCAATCCAAAGATCGACGATGTCCTTGTCGACTTGGCATTCGAACAGAAAATGTAGCAAACAAAGGGGAAACTTTTCCCCACTCGAGAAAGTCTGCATTGAGATAAAAGCCATTACTCCCGTAGGCATGAGCCAACTGAGCAAGCCAGCTCTCTGAATATGGGGCGAGGACAAGCTTGCGTTTCTGATCATAGCTCGGATTTAAAATATAGTTTTGAACGCGGGCGCCCACGTCCAATTGTTTCAAGCGGTGAGCCGTCACTGGCCCCTTCAATTCAAGCGGACCAGACTTTAACCAAAGTGTGAATCCATTTTTTACTTCCTGAAAAGAATCATCTTCTAAGAGCCTTTCAACCTGAGATTCATCCAAATTTTCATCTTGAAAAAAACCAAAAGGTCCTTCGATCTCCTCAGGAACCCAAGAACCTATTTTTTCTGAAACATCAATCAACGATGTTGGAATTCCCATTCGTGAAAATTGCGCAGCCATCCAATGGCCTCGTCCGTAAGCTGAAACAATAAGGATGCCACTGGAGCTCATAGGAATTTCTCCATTTCACTTGCTCGACGAACGAGCTCTTGCTCACAAAAAGACATTCGAATCTGCGTTTGTTCAAAACTCAACAAAGGAAGCTCCGTTTTTTTTAATTTTAATTTTTGGGCCACCACGGGCCCTGAGTCCATTTCTGCTGTTACTCGGTGAATCGTCACACCCATATCGGCTTGATCATGGTAGCTTTTTTCCATCGCTTCAAGACCTGGATATTTTGGAAGTAAACTTGGATGAACATTAAGAATCTTATTTTGCCATTTTTCAATAAAGTTCTCTGGAATGAGCTTCATAAACCCCAATAAAAAAAGACGATCAATTTTTTCTTTTTTCAAATTCTGATGCAAATCATCCCAACTCATATTTTTATCAAAATGAATTGAGGGCACCCCAAACCGTCGTGCCCGCGCTCGACCCCAATTTTGTTTTTTTGAGCTAACGATGAGTTGAATATTTAATTGCGCACAATTATCTAACACCGCCTGTGCCGTTGAACCTCTTCCTGATAGAAATAAAGCCCAACGTCCACGATTCATTCCATGACTCCTAAATCAAATCCTTCAAAGCCATGTTTGAGAATCAAAGAATTAATTTTAGTTTTCTCAACACTTGGAGCGACAAAGACAAAACCAATTCCGCAGTTCAAGGTTTCCCTCAACTCCTGATCACTTATTCCGGTGCGTCTCTGCACTTCTTTAAAAACATCAGGAAATTCCCAATATTTTCTTTTCCATTGAAGGTGTTCTGGAAGAACACGAGGAATATTTTCAATTCCTCCGCCAGTAATGTGAGCCGCAGCATGGAGCTCACATTGCCCTTGAATTTCTGTCATCAAATTGACGTACAAATTCGTGGGCTTTAATAAAATATCCTTCCATTGCTCCAAATCATTAGCAAAAACTTTCCGCAACAGACTATAACCATTAGAGTGAAAACCTGAACTTGAAACTCCAATGAGACAATCTCCTTTTTGGACCTTCTGTGGTCCCAAAGCCTTATCTTCATCAACAATGCCTACAGCAAAGCCGGCACAATCAAAATCATTTTCCTGATATACACCTGGCATCTCGGCGGTCTCACCACCAACTAAGGCGCAGTTTGACTCAGTACAAGCCGCCTTTAAGCCTATTAGAAATTCCTGAGCCGCTGTAAGATCCAATTTTCCTGTTGCATAATAATCAAGAAAAAGTAAAGGACGTCCTCCCGTACAGATAAGATCGTTCACACACATAGCAACACAATCCTGAGCCACTGAACGATAGGTCTTAAACTGACTTGCCAATTTCACTTTTGTTCCTACACCATCTGTGCAGGTCACCAAACAAGGTTTTTTCATCTCGGGAAAACCCACCCTGAAAAGAGAGGCAAAACCCCCGATTCCGCTCACAATTCGATCTTGATGAGGCTGTCGTTTCTGATCTGATTGCAGCCACTCGACGAGGGCGTCACCAGCCTTAATATCGACTCCAGCCGTTTCATAATCTACGCCTGAGGATTTTTTGGTCATTTGGTGCCCCCGAAGTTTGAGTTAATCTAACCTAAGTCGAGGAATTCAGTCCATGTTATCATCAAAAATGATGAAAGATTCCGCTTCTGACATTATGCTTCTTTTAAGAGGATTTTTCATGTCATGGACCTTCAGTAAAATTACGCTATTTCTCACAACGTTAATCTTTTCATTTTATTGCCAGGCGAGGGAATCTTATTTAGGTTCAAAGTTAGGCGCAGAAGGTTTTTCTGAAAATCATTCCTATCTGCTTGCGCAAGCCGCCACTGACGATGACTCCTTTGATCCTTTCTCTGACTACAGCGAATTCGATGAAGCCACAGACGAAGAAGCTGACATTAACTTCTTTCGCAATGGCCGTTTTCTCACGGTAGGTTTTGTGATGGGAATGAAAGGTTTCACAGATAATTTATCCACAGCTTATAACAGCGGGGGAACTTACGGACTTTATCTAGCGTACTTTTTTGATTTACGTTTCGCCATTCAATTTGGCTTTACCACGGGCGATTACGGTTTTACTTTCTCAACCCCCAGTGGTCAATCTTCCAGTGGCAATGTGGCCTTCACCTTAATTTCAATCAATACAAAGTATTTTTTCAATACCCAAAATGTCACAAAAGGATTGGCGGATCTTAATCCTTACTTGATTATTGGTTTATCAAATGTTTTTCGAACCTACACCTTAACAAGTTCCCAAACTGGACAAGTTAACGATGCTGTACAATCCGCTTGGGGTCTTGACGCAGGAGGGGGTATTGAAATTCCAATGATGCGAAAAAAAGCTTACTTTGGCATTCAAGGCACTCTTCATTACGTGAATTTCCCTGATTCGAACAGTCCCTTTTACTTATATGAATTCACTCAACCTTCCACCTCAACTCAGGCGGGAATGCAGTATGATGTTTTGGCTTTAGTGGGAGTTAATTTCTAAAAATAATTTTATCGCATGAACGACCTGTAAAAATAATCCCAAAGAAATCACTGAAGGAATAAACCACTTTAAAGTCCATTGCCAATGAGAAAACAAAACTTCGCTCTCGACTTTTTCCATATTAACAAACAGATCTTCCTTCACTTTTTGCTGCATGCCCGCAGTGATCGCAAAACATAAACCTAAAGCAATCAGAGGTAAAATCCAGTTAATGATCAAACTATCCACGCTCTCTAAAACGCCACGCTGCCCAAGCTTCAAGCGTTGCATCAACATTCCAGAAAGAGCGGGAATGAAAGCTAAAACCAAAGTCACAAATCCTGCGAGCCAAGTCGCACGACCTCGATCCACTCGACTGCGATCAACAAAATTAGAAACAATCACTTCAAGGAGTCCAATACTAGCTCCCAAAGATGCCAAGTAGAGACAGAGAAAAAAACCAAAACCAAAAATCACGCCACCAGGCATTTCAAGAAGGAATTTGGGTAAAACTTCAAAAAGAATTCCCGAGTCAGAAAGAGGTGTATTAGAGGCCTGCAGGGCGATGGGAAAAATCAATAAACCTGCCACTAAAGAAATGATCGTATCAATCGTAGCCACGCGAAAACTTGCTGTAGGAATATGTTCATGAGTCATATAGCTACCAAAAGTGACCATCGTGCCAAAACCTAGACTGAGTGTGAATAAAACCTGTCCCACCGCTTGTCCTAAAGATGATAAAGCTAATTTTGAAAAATCTGGATAGAGTAAAAATCTGACGGCATTAGGAGCTGAAGCTAAAGAAAGTGACTTAGCCACGAGTAAAACAACCAGTACGCCAAAAACTGGAACCGTCCAGCCAATGAAACGCTCCAAACCTTCCTGCACACCCTTCAACACCACCACAATACAAAATAGCAAATGCACAGAGGCCAAACCAGCTTGAAGAATTCCATTTCTGAGTAAGATATTCAGAGTGCTTAATTCAGAAGCTTGGTGAACACCCAAAGCTGAAATAAAAAATTGAATGGCGAAGTGCAAGACCCAGCCACTGATCACAGTGTAATAAGAGAGCACGAGAAGACAAAGCAATACAGAAATCCGTCCGAGCACGCGAAAAATTGGTTTACCTTTGTAGCTGAGGCTCCCTAGCGCGGTGAGAATACTTTTTCCGGTGGACTTCCCCAGCATCAATTCCCCGACCAAAAGCGGAATTCCAAGTAATAGTACTAGTAAAACATAGAGTAAAACAAAAGCCCCGCCCCCATTTTCACCAACAACATAGGGGAAACGCCAAAGATTTCCCAAACCGCAAGCCGAACCAATAGCGACTAAATAAAACCCAAGACGGCTGGCCCAAGAGCCTCGCTTACCCATCAGCCACGTTTTCCTTTTGATTTAGATTTCATCACAAAGATCCGAATCGGAATGCCCTTTAAATCAAAATGTTCTTTGATTTTTTTTGTCACAAATCTTCGATAAGAGTTATCAACTCCTTGCGGATGATTTGCAAAAGCAATAAAAGAAGGAGGTTGTTGCAAGGTCTGAGTCAAATAATAAAATTTCACATTTGTATTTCCATGCACTGGAGAAGGTGCTTGCCGAATCGCTTCAAAAAAGAAATCATTCAATTCAGAGGTTGTGAATCTTGAACTCAATTTTTTACTCATCCACTCAATTTTCTCTAAGAGATCGCGAACTCCATAATTTTTAGTCGCACTTGTGTAAACAATTGGAATATCATCATAGAAATGAAAAACTTCATCGCATTTAGTTTGAAAAACTTTTCGATATTCTGGGATTTCTAAACGACCTAAGTCTGACTTATTGGCAACAACAATCACGCCCTTGTGATCTTCCAAAATGCTTTGCAAAATGCGCGCATCCTGATCAGTAGGACCTTCGGTTCCATCAATCATTAAGAGCACAATATCAGCTTTACGAATAGATTCGTGTGATTTAAACGCCGAAATAATTTCCAAGTGTTCTTCACGTCGTGAAGAACGTCTAAGGCCTGCTGTATCGACTAAAATATACTTAATTCCGTTAAAGAGAAAAGGTGTATCCACCGCATCGATGGTCGTACCTGCTATATCAGAGACCAACATTCGATTCTCACCCAAAAGACAATTAACCATGGAACTCTTGCCCACATTTGGTTTTCCCACCAGCGCAATGGTTGTACCGGATTTGACCGTCATCACTTCTGTCGGCAAATGCTCATTAATCCATTCCATCACTTCGGCAAGACCACGTCTTTGTTCAAAGCTGGCAGGAATTAAATCCACACCAAATTCATAAAACTCATTTTTGGACATTTCTTCATCTTGTAAAGAGTCCACTTTATTCACGACGATCACAAAATCTTTACCTGTTTGCTTGGCAATACGCACGATCTCAGCGTCCTCTGGAACAAGACCAACGCGACCGTCGACCACCATCACCATGAAATCCACAGTTTGCAAAAAGTCGACAACCTGTTCGCGAATGAGTTTGGAAAAAGTATCATGAGCTTCCGTGATACCACCCGTATCGATCAAATCAAAACCCTTGCCCCAAATTTCACACGGCTCAATAATAATATCTCGAGTCACACCCGGTTGATTTTTCACCACCGATTTTCGTGAGTCCGTTAATATATTAAACAAAGTGGATTTTCCCACATTCGGGCGACCAATAATGGCCACCTTTGCTACGGTTGTAATCACCGCTTCTCCTGAACCATTAAACTCACTCTTCGCTGTTTCATTCTTCGCTGACGACATAGCCTAAATCCTTCATCATTTTCTTATTCTCGGACCAATTTTCTCTGACGACCACTTCCAATTTTAAAAATACTTTATGCCCCACCATTTTTTCAATCTCAGCACGAGCCTTCATTCCGATTTCCTTGATTGTCTTTGCCCCTTTTCCCACGATAATCCCCTTATGACTGTCTTTCGTCGTCACAATGTCAGCGTAGATTTTTGGCAACCGAGGATTGGATTCATCGTATTTCACGATTCGCACTGCCAAGTTGTAGGGCACTTCTTGCATGAGACTTTCGAAACATTTTTCTCGAATAATCTCAACAGCTAATTCCTTCACGGAATGTGGAGTGTAAAGCTCTTGATCATAGAGCGGAGCTGGACTCACCGGAAGAAGTTTTAATAATTCCGAGGTGATCTGAGTTGCTACTTCTTTAATATCCTTACCCCATTGATTTGACATTTCAATCACTTTAACAGTGGGTGATATTTCTTTTACCAAATCACGAATCACTTGAGAGCGATGTTGATTCGCGATCATATCCGCCTTTGTAATAACGACAATGAAAGGTTTTTTTGATTGTTTCAACAGTCCAAGGATTTCCAGAACATTGTCTTTGCTTTTTTCACCTAGACTCAAGACACCCAAGAGCACATCGGATTGACCGATCACATCTTGAGCTTCCTTTTCCAAAAACTCATTCAAACCTGATTTCGCTCTCACAATTCCAGGCGCGTCCACATAAACAACCTGCCCCTCTTTAAGAGACACCACTCCCAAAACTCGACGCCTGGTGGTTTGAGGTTTATCAGTAACGATAGACACTTTTTCTTCGACCAAAATATTCAGCAAAGTGCTCTTTCCTGCATTAGGCTGACCGACCAAGCCGACAAAACCTGCACGATAACTCATGTTTCTTCCTTCCAAATTTTTAACGCCAAGCGTGCTGCCTCTTGCTCTGCAGCTTTTTTACTTCGCCCCTCACCTTTAACAGGAGGGTATTCTTGTATATTCACTTCAATTTCAAAAATTCTATCATGGGGTGGCCCTTTTTCAGATACAAGACGATAAGTGGGGGCCGCTTTTGACTCTCCTTGCACAATTTCTTGAAGTCGAGTTTTAAAATCAGAGCCGAAATCAATTTCTTGAGTCATAGTTTCTAGCTTTTCCTTCAACAAAACTTGCAGGCACTGGTGAGCCTGATCATAGCCAGCTTCAATAAAAATCGCCCCCAGCAAAGCTTCAAGAGCCGAAGCCAGCAATCGAGGTTTTTTATTTCCACCGCTTAAAATCTCACCTTTTCCTAAAAGCAAAAAAGACGAAACACCCAAACGTTCTGCCACTTCGGCAAGAACTGTCTCATTAACAAGACTTGCTCGCTTTTTAGAGAGATTTCCTTCGGTGTCTCCTGGGAACTTTTGCATTAACAATTCACTCACCGAAAGATCCACGACCGCATCACCAAGGAATTCAAGCTTTTCATTGTGCCGATGAGTTTCATTGACATTTTCAAGATGAGTTCTATTTTTGTTTTCAGTTTGCTGTGAATCCATTCCTGCTTTATTTTGATTCTGTCTCTCTGATAGCTTTTGATTGTTTTCATGAAAAAAACTTTTGTGAGTGAGCGCCACTCTCAGTAAATTTTTATCTTTAAAATTATAACCTAGGGATTTTTCAAAGATCATGCCATCACACCCGAAACTGGTTTTCCAACCAAGATAGTATCTCCCGAGGCCGCCGTTCCTAAGTCAATCCCTTGAATTTCTACGGTTAATTCTTGAGAAGGAAAATCAATCAATTTCTGAAATTCTACTTCTGTAGTTTTTGCCTCATCCGCCCTAATATTGGACTTAATCGCAACATTCCAAAAATCTCTTGAAAGTCCAAACCAAAGTCCTTGTTCATTTTTTTTTGTTTCTTTTAATACAATCAGTTTTTTTGCTGTACCGATTTGTTTGAGAGCTTCCGCTTGCATGCGATGATGACTAATATCCCTGAGTTGAGCTGCTCGGTATTTCCGCTCTGTCATTGGAACAGAGTCTATCATTACAGCCGCCCGAGTTCCTTGGCGCTCACTGAAAGGAAAAACATGAAGTTTTGTCCAAGGCGTTTCCGCTAAAACCCGATAAGTCTCTTGAAAAAGTTCTTTGGTCTCACCAGGAAAACCAACGATTACGTCCATACCAACAAAAGCATTTTTGATTTTTACATCAATTTTTTTCAAAGAAGAGATCACTTCGCTTTGGACGTAATTTCGTTTCATGCCTTTTAAAACTGAATCCTCAGCACTTTGAATACTCATATGAAAATGGGGACATATTCTTGGATCCTGGTAAATCTCAATAAGTTCCTCAGAGAGCTCTCCGGGTTCTAACGAAGTCAGTCGAAATCGTTGAATCTGCGTTTTAACTAATAAAGCTTTAAGCAAGTCTTCCAAATGATAAGTCTGACCATTTTCAATAACTTCATAATCACCAACATGAACCCCTGTCAAAACCACTTCGCGGTAACCTAAGTCATAAAGTTCACTCACTCGTCGAACCAAATCACCTACGCCAATGCTCCTACTTTTTCCGCGAGCATACGGAATAATGCAGTAAGTGCAAAAAGAATTACAACCATCCTGAATCTTTAAAAATGCTCGCGAATGTTTTTCTTCAATTCCGCCACCAGCTTCTAAATCTTCTTTACGAAAAATATTCGATTTAAACACTTTTTCTTTTCGATCGCCTTTAAAATACTGCTCGAGAATAAACGGCAAAAGTCCTTTGTGCGAGTTGGCCACCACCAGATCGACACTCGGTAACTCAGAAAAAATCTGAGTATCGACTTGGGCCGCACAGCCCGTTACCACGATCATCGCCAAAGGGTCTTTTGCTTTAATCCTTCGAATCACTCGGACCGCTTCTTTCGTAGCTTCTGCTGTCACCGCGCAGGTATTTAAAACATGAATTCCACCATTTTCATTCGCGTTTTTACCAAGAGTGTATCCATTTTGTGAAAGATTTTTTTGTATAAGTCCAGTGTCATAGGTATTCACCTTACAACCAAAAGTGTGCAAATTGTATTTCATGGTCTGATCCAACCTCCGCCCACCAATTGTCGTCCTCGATAAAAAACGCAAGCTTGACCAGGAGTAATGGCTCTTTGAGGCTGTTCAAATTGCACTTTAAGACCTTGCTCAGATTTAAAGACCTTTGCCGAATAACCTTTAACTGAGTAACGGATTTTTACATCTAACAACTCACCATCACAAAGGTCATCTAACAAAGAGTAATCTTTGACTGTGAGCGAATCCGCAAAAAGATACTTATCTTCACCAATCCAAACCGTATTATCTTTAGGATCTATTTTTAACACAAAAAGTTTTTCATGATAATCGAGACCTAAACCTTTTCCTTGTCCGTAAGTGAATTGGTGAATTCCTGTATGCTCACCCATCACTTGCCCAGAAGGATATCTTTTAATAAGCCCCTTTTTATTCTTAAGTTGTTCTGGAGTGGCATTTTTCGAAACAAACTCCGCATAATCCCCTTTGCCTACAAAACAAATTCCGGTGGAATCTTTTTTCCTTGCAACTAAAAGACCCTTTTCTTCCGCAATTTTTCTTACCTCAGGCTTTTTAAGATGACCAATAGGGAATAAAAGATTTTTGAGCACTCCAGGATTTAAAGTAAAAAGAAAATAAGTCTGGTCTTTATAATCATCTGCACTGGTGACAATTTTAATTCGTTCGACTGAGTTTTCGGTCAAGCGTTCAATTTGTGCATAATGACCCGTCGCTAAATAATCACAATTTAGTTCTTTCATTTTTTTTATCAAGTGATCAAATTTTAAAAAAGTATTGCAATTCACACAAGGGACCGGCGTGAATCCATTCAAATATGAATCAATAAAAGGCTCGATAACAGTCTCACGAAATTTACTTTCACAATTGAGCACATAAAATGGCATTCCCAATTTATCAGCCACCGCTCGCGCATCATCCACATCAAGACTCGAGCAACAAGTTCCGTTCCCTTCTTCAGTATTGCAGGACGAATAATCCCACACCTGCATCGTCGCGCCGATCACCTCATAGCCCTGGTCCACTAATAGCGCTGCAGCGACCGCGCTATCAACGCCTCCGCTCATTGCGACCAAGACTCGCCCTTTAGACATGACTAGCTCCTGTCGCAGTAACTTCAGGTGAAGGATTCAATTCAGAGTCAAGATTGCGCAGGCGTACAATTGTTAATTTAAGTGCTTCAATAAAACGATCAATTTGTTCTTTATTTGTTTCTCGCCCCAAGCTCACTCGAAGTGAATTTTGAGCTTGAGCTCGAGTGAGCCCCATGCTGATCAAAACCGGGCTTGGCTCTGGGCTACCACTAGAACAAGCCGCACCCGTACTCACCGCAAACCCCATTAAATCTAAACTCATTAATAAAACTTCACCATCCACTTTAGTAAGAACTAAACTGGAAGTGTTCGGCAAGCGTGGAGTTTCACTTCCCGTCACTTTCACTTCCGAAACTTCTGCTAACACGCGAGTTTCAAAATAATTTCTTAATTCTTGAACTTTAGGAAAATATTCTGCCACACTAAAACCAGGGGCACTCAATCTTTTTGCCATCACGCCCAAGGCCCAAATTCCTAAAGTGTTTTCCGTGCCCCCACGACGCTGTCTTTCCTGCCCACCACCAATAACTAAAGGCTCTACGGGAGAACCTCGCTTGGCATAAAGCACGCCGACGCCTTTCATGGCACCGATTTTATGAGCAGAAAAAGAAGCGAAATCAACTTCGATTTTAGTTAAATTCAAAGAGATTTTTCCTAACGCTTGCACACCATCGCAGTGAAAATAGGCTCCAACCTCATGAGCGAGTTTTGCTAATTTTTGTGTTGGAAAAATAGTTCCCGTTTCATTGTTGGCCATCATAATGGAAACCAAAGCTGTTTTTTCACTCAGTAAAGATTGATATTGAGCAAGATCGATCTCCCCTTTTATATTCACGGGCAAATAATGAACAATCGCACCGCGCTTCTCAATCCACTGAAAACTTTTAAGAATACTTGGATGCTCAACATTGGACGTGATGTATTCATTCCGAGCAAAAAGTTTTTCGCCTGACTTTGCTTGAACTTGTAAATCAAAAATTCCTCTGATAACACAGCTATTGGATTCGCTACCACCGCTTGTGAAAATAATTTCCTGAGAACTCACGCCACCAAGAATTTCCGCGACTGAAGAACGCGCTTCACGCAAAATACTTTTAGGACCTCGACCTGCCCAATGAATAGAGCTTGGATTCCCCCAAATTCGAGCAATGATCGGCAAACCAGAAAGGATTTCCTCTGCTACCGGAGTGGTTGCATTATGGTCTAAATAGACCTTTGTCGGATTTTCAAAGTCCTTTGTTTTTTCAGGCATTTGCATCACCATTTTCCAAGATTGGCTCATAGCATAATGAACAAGCAATAACAAGCTTGTCTCAAAATAAGAATGACTCAATAAATACCCCAAGATTCCGATAGTAATAATAATGAAAATGCCGGTCCTAAATCCTCAGTTCTTTCACGATCATGCACCGAACTTGGAGTTCTTTCAAAAGTGGAAGAACACCAGTCATTGGGGACCAACAATTCTTCCTCTTTACGAATGGCAGGGTATTTTATTCATTGGTGTGTGCAGTGGCATAAAAATGGAACTCGCTAATATTCAACACGTTTTCGTCCTCGCAGATTCTATCAGTTTGCATACTCTTTGGGCTCAGTGGCAAGAAACTACTCCTGAAACTAACTTAGATGTTCCCGATGGACTGAACGAAGAACTTCTTTCAATTCCTTCTTCCGAAGCTCCCGAAGGACTCTCGTTGGATGCGTCTATTCAACAAGCACCAACAAAGCCACAAGAACTGCCAGAAGAACTCATTGAGTCTTTGGATCTGAATATCAAACCAGAACTTGTGACAATGGCGCCAGAGAGTGAGCTTTCTGACGAAACACCTTGTCCTGTACCGCTTCGATCTTCGGCGATAAGGTCACCCTTACCACCACCCTTACCGGCGTCAGTCCTCTCCAATGTAAAAAAGACTTCTGGATTGGAAAAAAAATCATCAGGACAAGATATTGAGGTTGAAGATATTTTTGCAAAACTCAATGCTCACTTTCGCGAATGCATGATTTTCCTTGTGACCGGACAAGTTGCAAAACCTTGGAAGTGGACTGACGGTTTTACAACTCCAAGTAAAGTACAAAGCCTTGATATTAGACAACCAAGTCCTCTTCGTGTCATTTTTCGCACTCACAAAAGCTTCTATGGATCAGTAAAACAAAGTCCCATAGTTGATCAATTTGCTAAAAATTGGTTGCAAGGAAAAGTACCCACTGATTTAGCCGTAACCCCTATCCTCAATGAGGATCAACTTGTTGGTATTATTTTATGCAATGGCAATGCTAAACCTGAATCTCTAGAGCCCTTGAATATCTTAGAAAAAGCCACTGCTGAAGTCACAGCAAGATTCTCGGCAAATCCAAATCTTTTTCACGCTGCTTGATAAATACTTAAAATCCTCTGGCTCTGGCTTAATTCAATATCAACTTTGAAATACTTGCGCTGATTTGGTAACCACTCCGTTTTTAGCCGTTCCGCCCATTCAATAATAATCAAATTTTTATTTTGCAACTGATCCCAGAAACCTACGGATTCCAATTCTTCTTCGTTCTGTAAACGATAAAGATCCCAATGATCAATTTTTTTTGAATTAAAAAAATACTCATGATGAAGAGCATAGCTTGGTGACTTTACAACTACCGACTGGCATAAAATCTCAACTAACTGTCGTACAAACTCAGTTTTTCCAGCTGCCAAGGGGCCATTCAATAAAATGATTTCATCTAGTTTGAGTTGTTTTGAAAAATCCTCACAGCTGCTTTTTAATCGAGAAAGATCAGAGATATCAATGCTCGATTGCAAATTCCAAATCATTTAATTCCTCGAATCATTTGATTTTGAAAACATTCATCGAAGAATGGTTTTCATTTTTTTTGTCGCTGCCTTTAAACCAAGCTCTAAGGAATAACAAATCAAAGAGTGACCAATATTAACTTCTTCAAGATAAGGCAATTTTGTAATCAATTTTGTGGCTTCAAAATCAAGTCCATGTCCAGCATGAACTCCCATTCCAAGAGAATGCGCTAGCTCTGCAGCCTTACAAAGACGTTTCCATTCAGCTTGTTTTTTTACACCTTTAAGAAGAACCCAGTGCCCAGTGTGAAATTCCACAGCATCAGCTCCCACCTCAAAACTGGCATTCACTTGTTCAAGATTAGGATCAATAAACATGGAACATTCAATTCCGATAAATTGAAGTTTCTCTGTCATTTGAGAAATTTTTTTTTGATTTATTTTTACATTCAGTCCACCTTCGGTGGTCAATTCTTCTCGTTTTTCAGGAACAAAACAGCACCAGTCTGGCTTGTACTTACGAGCAAACTGAATCATCTTCCACTGTGCTGCCATTTCTAAATTTAAAGGCACTGTACAGACATCAGACAAAAGTCTTAGATCTTTTTCTTGAATGTGACGACGATCTTCACGCAAATGAATCGTGATTTGTTCAGCACCACCTTGAATCGCCAATTCTGCAATCTGTTGCATATTTGGATAAGAAGTCATCCCACCACGAACCTGTCGAAGTGTTGCTGCATGATCAATATTAACGCCTAAACGTATTTTATTTTTCATTTTTATCCTGACAAATGAGATTCAAGAAATTCCGCAATTTCTTGAGCATAGGTGCTAATTTCTACTTTATCTGGACCTTCAACAAGAACTCTAATTAAAGGCTCAGTTCCTGAAAATCGCACAAAGACCCTTCCTGTTTTATCTAATTTATTTTCAATCTTTTTTATGAGTTGGTTATATCCAGGTAAGGTTTCCAAGTCTTTACGATTCTTCACTCGGCAATTGATCAAAACTTGGGGCACGTCTTCGATCACTCGATTAAGGTCACTCAACTTAACGCCCGTTTGTTTCATAACAGCAAGCACATTCAAAGCCGCAATACAACCATCACCTGTCGTTGAATGATCAAGAAAAATAATATGACCTGATTGTTCGCCACCAAGATTAAAATTATTTTTTCGCATTTCTTCAACAACAAATTTATCGCCCACGGATGTTTTGATTATATCAATTCCTGCTTCCGTCATTTTCTTCTCTAAGCCAAAATTACTCATCTGTGTCACCACGAGCGTATTCTTCTTAAGCAATCCTCGATTCTTCATATGCATCGCACAGATTCCAAGAATATGATCGCCATTCATCAAATCACCATTATCATCGACCATGATTACACGGTCAGCATCTCCATCCAAACTGATACCAACATCAGCACGATATTGCCTCACTGCCTCTGAAACTCTCGAAGGAAACAAGGCTCCACTCTTGTCATTGATGTTTATTCCATTGGGTTGGTTTCCAATTTGAATAACTTCTGCTCCCAACTCAGAAAAGACCGCTGGCGCAACCTTATAAGCAGCTCCATTGGCCGTATCTAAAACAATCCTCAAACCATCCAAAGTGTATTCATCTGGAAAAGTGTTTTTCACATAAACGATGTAGCGTCCTTGCGCATCTTCGATCCGTTTAGTTCTTCCGACGAGCCTTGACGCCGGTAAAAGTTTTGATAAATTTTCATATAAAACTAATCGCTCAATTTCACGTTCAAGTTCATCTTTAATTTTAAAGCCATCATGGCCAAAAATTTTAATTCCATTATCTTGAAATGGGTTATGCGAAGCTGAAATAACCACACCCGCCGCTGCTCGCATATTACGCGTGAGATACCCAATTCCTGGCGTTGGTAAAGGACCTACCAATTGCACATTGACGCCCATTGAGTTCAAGCCCGAACTCAATGCTTGTTCAATCATATATCCAGAAAGTCGAGTGTCTTTCCCAATAACCACTTGTCGCGCATGACTTACCCAAGGAAGCTCCAAGTTTTGTAACAAATAACCAAGAGCTTGGCCAACTTTGACAACCATATCAGGAGTCATCGGATACTGATTCGCTGTTCCGCGAATACCATCAGTTCCAAATAATCTTTCGTGTTTCTCTTGTCGTTCTTGCTTCTCGTCCATTTATTCCTACTTGCTCTATTTTTTAAGAGTTATCTCTATTGTTTTTTTCCGATTTTCACTTGCACATGATTAGGATTCATTGAAAGAACCTTAACTCCAAAAGGAACATCGATTTTACCAGAGGGAATTTCCACATCATAGGAACCTTCCTGGTAGGCAGAAAGATCCAAACTAATTACTTGTCCTGTTTCTGTGTCCATAAAACGTCGCAGTGCCATTCGCGGTCCAATCACTTTTATTTTTACATGATCGGTGTTTTGACTTAATAAAACTTGAGAATTACTCACCATGAAATCAATTTCTAAACTTCGAGTCACCGTAAAATCTCTGCGTCCTAAAATTGTAATCCAAAGAATGAGCGCTATAAATAGAGAGACAGCCTTATAGCTAAGATTTTCTGTGAGTATTCTCTGTCCAAGAGATTTCATCGACTTCATTTTAGCCTCACACCATAGCTTCTGTAGGTTTGTACTTTAAACCGTAAACTTCATAAAGAAGCTGTCGTAACTCATTCGCTTCAAGTTGTGCACTCAAGTGTCCGCCCTGAACAAGCCCAACTGATTTATTCTCTTCACTGACGATAATAACAACAGCATCGGTTTCTTCAGTTAATCCAATCGCAGCGCGATGTCGAGTTCCCAGATTTTTATCGAGCACAGGATTTTTGCTTAAGGGTAAAAAATTTCCAGCCGAGTGAATTTTTCCACCTCGAATCAAAGTCGCACCATCATGAATTGGGCTTGTAGGATGAAAAATTGAAATCAAAATTTCACTACTTACTTTGGCGTCAACATCCGTGCCAAACTCAATATGATAATCGACCATAATATCCCGCTCTATGACAATCAATGCGCCATTTCCTCTTTGAGATAAGGCAAAAACTGATTTCACCAATTCTTCAATCACTTGTGTTTCTTGCACTGTTCCCACATCAGAGAGAAAAGGATTAGCCCCAATTTGCGCTAAAGCTCTTCTAATCTCCGCTTGAAACAGAATGACCACAATAACAAACAAGTTAGAAAAGAATTTTTCTAAAATCCAATTAAAGGTAAAAAGCTCAAACCACATACTGACAATATAAAATATCGCCAACACTCCCAAACCGGAGAGCATCTGAATCGTGCCTGTTTTTTTGATTAAAACGAGAATACGATAGACGACAAGCCACACCAGAAGCATGTCGAAAACGTCCTGCGGCCTCAAGTGAGACACAATAAAAACCACGTTTTCAATCATCTGCTGCAATGCCAAGCTGTCGTCCTCGTTTAACTTATGTTGTCACTGGTCCAGTTTGTCCAACAGGATCTGTTCCGCCCACTGGGCCTTTTTCAGCCGTCCCGCCATCAACCACTGCTGTTGTTAAGCCACCACCATCACCTTTATTGGAGCGAATCTTGCGAATTTCACTCGCAGCAGCACCTTTTACTAATAAATCAACCTCAGAGGCATCAATGGTTTCAAATTCAAGAAGAGCTTGCGCTACACGTTCCAGCGCCTCGCGATTCTCAGTTAAAATTTCTTTTGCTGTTTTATAGCCCCGGTCAATCAAACCGTAAACTTCACGATCAATTTCTTCAGCCTTCGCATCAGAGTATTCTCTTGTCTTATTTGAATACTGCATGCCTAAGAAAACAGGACCCTCGACTTTTTCATAAGACATGGGGCCTAACTTTTCACTCATACCCCACTCACAAACCATCCGACGAGCGATGTCTGTGGCTCTCTCAATATCACTTCCCGCACCTGTTGTTATATCTCCAATAAACATTTCCTCAGCAGCACGACCACCAAAGCAAAGTGCAATTGTATTGATTGCACGTGTTTTGGTTAAGCTAACAGCATCCTTTTCAGGAAGAAATTGAGTTAAACCGAGAGCCAAGCCACGAGGTATAATTGTCACTTTGTGAATAGGATCAAGACTTGGTAATAATTTCCCCACCAAAGTGTGGCCGGCTTCATGATAAGCCGTCACACGCTTATCTTCATCGGAAATAACCATGGATTTTCGTTCACTACCCATCAAAACTTTATCTTTTGCCGATTCAAAATCATCCATCTGTAGGAATTTTTTATCTCTACGTGCGGCGACGAGTGCCGCTTCATTCACCAAATTTTCCAGATCTGCTCCTGAAAATCCAGGAGTACCTCGTGCGATCTTGGCCAAATCCACATCTGGACCTAATGGAGTTTTGCGAGTGTGTACTTCAAGAATTGTTTTTCTTCCGATCACATCAGGACGATTAACAACCACACGGCGATCAAAACGACCTGGTCGCAGAAGAGCTGGATCCAAAACATCAGGACGATTAGTTGCCGCAATAATAATCACTCCATCATTGGACTCGAAGCCATCCATTTCAACAAGGAGCTGATTAAGCGTTTGTTCTCTCTCATCATGACCACCACCTAAACCTGCGCCACGATGTCTTCCCACCGCGTCGATTTCATCGATAAAAATAAGACAAGGGGCGCTTTTTTTACCTTGTTCAAATAAATCACGAACTCGACTAGCGCCAACACCAACAAACATTTCCACAAAATCAGAGCCAGAAATAGTAAAGAAAGGCACTCCGGCCTCACCAGCAACCGCCCGTGCAAGTAAAGTCTTACCGGTTCCAGGTGCCCCCATCAATAAAACACCTTTAGGAATTCGTCCGCCCAATTTTGTGAATTTTTTTGGGTCCTTTAAAAATTGCACAATTTCTTGGAGTTCATCTTTCGCTTCTTCAACTCCAGCAACATCTTTAAATGTGATTCTATTTTTAGATTCATTCAGTAATCGAGCTTTGCTTTTTCCAAAACTCATGGCCTTACCGCCACCCACTTGAATTTGTCGCATGATAAAAAGAAACATTCCCACAATCAAAATCAAAGGAAGATAATTTACCAAGAATCCGGTGAAGAAACCGCCAGATTCGCCTCGCTCGTAATTGGGAGTCATTCCATTGGCCACCAAAAGTTTGTAACCTTCGTCGCCGGTATTCCCCGTAATTGAGAAATGCTTGCCTTCATATTTCTTTTCAAACTCTGGTTTAATCTCACCAGTGATTTCACCGGACTCAGTATGAAATACCACATTACTAACTTCTTTACTTTTAACCGCTTCGGTGAAACGCGCGAAATTAAAATTCTGAACCGCTTTTTCATGCCTGGTCGAGTACGCTTGAAAAAGGAAAACGGCCAAAATCGCAAGGGCGAACCACAATGCCAAGGTTTTTTGAGCTGACTTCATCCAGACCTCCAAATGTCTTTTCTGCCCACTAACGTCGTTTATAATTCTAACACCTAAGATGTTATTTTCACAACCAAACTGGTCTTTTTGTGGACTCAGCTGTGAGCCAAAATTTGCTCTGCGTTAATTTGCCAATATAAATGTAACAAAGAGAACTTGTGTACGATCTGCGGAGTGTCCAGAATTTTTAATAGTTCTACCAACTGAGTATGTCGAATCTCATGTTTTCCAAGAAAATTAAGATATTCCACCAACAATTGCAGCTGTTGAGTCTTACTGAGTGTCGAAAAAACCACTCGATCCAAGCCCATTTCCTTCTGGCCTTGAAACCAAATCCTCTGAGTTGAAACTTCTTGCTGATGTAAAAAAGCCGCAGAAATAATCTCTAAAGACCGAGCCAAAGCCTTCGTCGCCCCTGGTTGATGTATCTCCAATTGAGGCAACCATTCCTGGCGAATCCAATTTCGATAATAATGAGGATCTAAATTACTTGGATCATCGAGGAACTTTTTATCAAGAACCCCTAAGTATTGGAGGATCTCACTTTTTGATTCTTTCAAAAAAGGCCGAATCACATCACCTTCATCTGGCCGCATCGCTTCTAAGCCGGTTGGACCACAACCTCGAATGAGCTTCAATAGACGAGTCTCTAATTGGTCATCAGCATGATGTGCTGTTGCCACAAAATCAGTCAGCTTCTGTGCTTGTAAATCACGCAAAAACTTCCAGCGATGATGACGAAAATCAGCTTCTGAATGTAATTCTTCTCCTGAGAACTGAGAAGAAAAAAATGGAAGCTTTAAATTCTCGCCTAATTCTTTACAAAAAAGATAACTTTGCTCGCGAAATTCAAGATTTTTCCCTGTTCCGTGATGAAAGTGAGCCGCTTGAAGTGTAAAATGCAAAGAATCTTTTTGCCGCCATAATGCCCACAAAAGTCCCACGGAATCGGCTCCACCAGAAAGAGCCACACAAATTCTCCGTCCCTGCAGCTTCGTGGCAAGGCCTGAGCTTTCTAGCTCAGCCTTGAATCGATGATCAAAACCATTCCAAATGGGCTTATTGCCTGGATTCATACCACAAACCTACTAGGAATTTTTTTCCTGTCAAGAACTCGCACAGGTGTTAAACTCAAGATTTTTCGATAAGCTCGCAAAATGCTTCAGAATCAAAACCTTTTTTACTGTCAAGTTCACTATCTATTTCGCTGTAAAAATTCATTTCAAATTATGGAATGCCTTTTCCTCATTAGCCTCTTTACTTTTGGAATGTTTTTTTCTTTTAAAGCACATTCAGAGACAAAAATTAAAGTCCCCGCCACCCAGGTCTATAAGGAAATCAATCTCTGGCAACAGGAAATAGAAAACACAAAAACTCTCTCGATCACCGAAAGAAAAAAAGAACTCGAGTTTATCACTCAATTAAAAAATCGTCTCGACACACAAACCGACACCGAGTTTGATTTGAGTCACTTTAAAAGCAGCTTAGATACGATGGAGAAAAATTCAAAAAAAGGTGCAAATGCTTTGTATTTATCTGATGGACAATTCTTAAAACAGAGCCAACTCGTCATTGACGAACTGGAGCCCCATGAAAACCCTGTGCAGGTGCTTAAAGGTTTTCTTCGCTTTGCCAGTATTGAAAAATCCAATGAAAAAGAGCATTCCGCAGAAGAGTTTGCCAAAACGAGATCTTACATTAATAAAGAGTCAAGTCTTGAGTGTGATCCTGTCGATCTTGATGAAGCCGCGAATGTGATCGAACAAAAAATTTTCCATTTACCATTCGCAGAAGAGCTTTAAAGCTAGTCAAGCAAGAGAGAATTCTTCTTAGTCACATCGTGCATCCTTCCGAAGTTTAGCACGAAAATCTTCGGAATGATTGGCATAACACTCAAGAAGATCAATCGTCGCTGGGTGCGAAGAATTTCTATTACCTCTGCAGTGGCTATCAGCATTAAGATCAATCTGCGAGTTTTTTATTTCCACGGCTTCTGCAAAAGCTTCAGAAATTTGACGTTTTTTACATCCATTGTCACAGCTAAAAGGAGAATTTTGATTACCAGATTCTTCAACAACATCCATTACGCATTTTATTACTTGCGCAGAATCCCCTGCTTGCTCAAAAAGATTTTTATAATAGCTCTTACGTTCTGTAGATAAATCACATTTTCCTGCCAAGGGATTCAATGTATATTCAACGAGAGTTATCGTTGCTCGGTAAGCTCCTTCACTCTCTTTATCATAAGCCTTGGCTTGCAATTGTTGTTGAATAAAATCACAGGAATGAGCCAATTCGTGGGTGAGTGATTTTCGAAGTCTCAATAACTCATCTTCAGAATTGCTTGGATTAAAATAAGGAGACAATTTCACGATCCCAACTCTAGGAAAAGAAGACCCTTTCCCCTGCCCCTGAGTGATAAAAAAATTAGGTATTAGTCCTCTTATTTTTTTTAATCGAGGCTCCGTTGGATGAACTTTAAATTCACGATCATACTCATTACCAAGAACCTGCCTGGTTTGCTTTATATCTTCCTCGCTAGGCAAAAAAAACGCTAAATCGTCCAAGCAAGAGTCCTTTTGGTTTTTCTCAGCCTGGGAAGAACACCATAAAATCGGAACACTTTTTATTGCCTGCTGACAGACGTTATCCTGACCGCAACAGCGACGAGCTGTTTGTTCTTTAACTTCGTTGCCAATTTTTAAAATCTTAGATTTTATATTTACCGCATCTTTAAATTTGGGCGAATCGTTTGGTTGATTCAAATTGACGTTACCTTGCTGATACTGACTTGCTGGCGTCAAACCAGCAAAAGAATTTGAATCTTGATTTTTACGTAACTTCAAATCTTGCTTTTCTCTTGATCCACATAAATTAAGTTTTTTATAATCTGGACTAAATAACTCCCATCCTAACCTACTACAAAGTGCAAAGGATCTCTTGCTTGGGTCTTTTATTCCAAGCTGATCTGGATAATTTTCAATTCTTCGGCAGTCTTGCCTCTTAGCTTTCGTCTGACAGGAATGTTGGCTGGAGGGAAGATTTTCCACTGCTTTTTCAAAATCTTTAATTAGAGCAGAATCTTTTCCGATTTCTTCTTTGTACTGCTGAATTGTAAATAGAGGAAATTTTAGACTTCCATCTTCAAATTCATTAACATCCTTAACAGCAGCTTCATATTCGTCCAAAGTAACATTTTTTGTATAAATAACTCGACCTGCAGGATCATGCATAAAATCCCGAATGATTTTTTCAGGAGATTGATCACTTGCCTCAGAACGAATGTTTTGCCAGTACTGAATTAACCGATTCGTCACGTCCAAGACGACTTCGGGCCTATTCGGCTCCGCCAATAACGGCGTACCAAGGAAAAGTAGAATGAGGAAACTTCTCATTTTCATGGAATGACAGCGTTCCTACTCTTCATTATGAACCCCAACCTCATGCGCCACCTGAAGAAGTGCCTTCGCGGCTTCTCCTTGTGTTGAAGACTTGGGGGTCTGGCATTCTGCTTTGATATCACAAAGCTCAAAATCAATGGGACGAGCTGAAATGGCCCAAGAGGTTCCCTGAAAATTCAAAGTGAGATTTCCTACTCCCGAGCCTCCAACATCAGCAATGATCGGAGGTTGTTCATTAAATATTCCGCGATTTTTATGAAAATACTGATCACAAATAGCCAGAGAAAGTTTTTTTGATTCCTTTAATTTGTTATTTTTTGAAGGATATTCCAAAAGACAGCTTTTTTGTGAACGAATCAAAGCGTAGGGAAACTTAGCGCCAGATTCAAAATACTTGATAGTGAAATCAGATTGTGAGTCTGAATCTTTCACGGAGGTTTTCAAAAAGGTTTTATCCCGATGAGACTCCGCAAAAAGCGACCCTCTGATGAAGAGTAAAATCAGAATGAAAATCATTTTTAATTTCATATGTTTTTATTCTACCCAATCGTTTTGATATTAGCAAACTCCTGCAAACCCTGCTTGGACAACTCCCGTCCATAGCCTGAGTCTTTGATTCCCCCAAAAGGCAACCGCACATCACTTTTAACCATGTCATTGATTGCGACCATTCCACATTCAAGCTGACTTGCAATTTTTTTTGCTCGATTTAGGTCCTGCGAAAAAACGGCAGCACCTAATCCAAAAATAGTGTTATTCGCTTGAGCCAAAGCTTCGGATTCCTCCCTAAATTTCCAGACACAAGCCACCGGACCGAAAAGTTCCTCAATCCACAATTCGCTTTGAGTCTCCATTTCAAAAACTCGTGGCGAGAAGAACGCCCCCGAAGAAGAGAACTCACTTCGTTGATAAAAACATTTTCCTTTAAGTTCCTTCACTTGCAGCAACAGTTGCTCTTTAAATCTTAGGTGAGCCAAGGGACCCATTTGAGTCTCTAAACTTAGAGGATCTCCTATCCTCATTTTCTCAAATTTTATTTTCATCAAGTGCAAGAAATCAGAATAAAGACTTTCGTGAACAAAAAATCTTTTCGCAGCCACACAGCTCTGCCCTGCATTGAGTAAGCGAGAATTAGCACAGAGCTCCGTCGCTTGATCCAAATCAGCATCTGATAAGACGAGATAAGGGTCACTGCCTCCTAATTCCATAACACTTTTCTTTAAATATTTTCCGGCCAGCGCCGCCACTTGTGAGCCACCACGAAGACTTCCGGTAAAACTCACAGCTTTGATTCGTCGATCTGAAATGAGTGTTTCTGTTTGCGAATGCGTCCATCGAAGATTTTCTATCAGTTTTCCTTTACCACCTAATTTATCGTAAGCCTCATTCATCAAACTCACAATGAGCTCGGCCACTCCGGCGGTGATTTCGGAATGCTTTAAAAGCACCACATTGCCCAGTAAAAAGGAAGGAATCGCGCAACGAATGAGCTGCCAGAGTGGGAAATTCCACGGCATGATCGCCAAAATGATTCCACTTGAAGCTAATTGAATTTGCGTTTGAGTTTCTGCTTTGACTTGACCTTGAGAGGCATTCGTAATGTCACCCTGTTTACTAACAAAATCAGGAAACAATAATTCCTCGGCATGATTTGCATAGTATTTCACTGCCGAAGCGGATTTTTCAACTTCTGCGTAAGATTCTACCAAGGCCTTACCCATTTCTAAACTGATTTGCTGAGCCAAAGCCTCTTTATACTTTAATAATAATTCACTCAAGATCAGTAAAAACTTTTGTCGCTCACAAATTTGAGAATTCGTCCATTCTTGATAACTTGCCTGTAGCCGAGCCAGCATTTCATGACGTTCACTGTCCGAGTGAAATAAATATTTTTTTAAAACTTGGTCATTCGCAGGATTTACAGTTGAGAATTGCAAAGAAAAACCTCATTCATCAAAGTTCAACAAAAACTTGATAGAATGAAATCACAAGAGCTACCAAAAAGGCAAAGGTCATCACGGCCCAAGCGAAAATCTCATAATTACGTTTCACTTTTAGAGCTAACCGACTGTAATGAGTAAAATTCATTGCCGGCATCGGAGTCACCAAGTGCTTAATAAACTGATGAGCACAGAGACAAAATAAACTCACACTAAGAAAAGATAATAATAAGATCACCATGACTCTTTCATCGGCTCAAAATGAGTCAAACTTAAGAAGACCTAGGTCGAGAATTATGATCGAAAATAAAACTTAGTTTTTATCCTTTTTTACAACTTCAACTTCTGCTGAGATTTTAAATTTATGTGTCTCTGCAAATCTTGATATTTCTTGGACAAAATCAATTTTTCTAACTATTCCCAACATCTCGTTAGTCACTCGCAGAGCAATCTCATCTTTTGTTTTTGCAGCCCCTTGCAAAAGCACTCCGATAATTTCCTTCGGGAGTTTCACTTCAGAAAGGTAACTTCGTACACTTTCTTCGGTCATAAATGCAGCACTCACTCCTGCTGTAAAAATTTTCTTCACGGCATCGGAGAGCTTTAAGCTTTCTTTTTCATTATCAGATTTAGTATCCTTTTTGTCGTCCTCATCGGCCATAAAGTTCACCCACTCTTTTATGATAAGCTGCGATCATATTAGGAAGATTCACGTTCAATAGTGCTTTTGTGATGGGACTCGGCACTAATAAACCAAAAGTAGCTTCAATACCATAACTGGATCGGCATTTTTCACCTTCCGCTTGCATTTTCCAATATCCTTTCATGGTTTTAAAAATATCTCCTGATGCAAATTCCCAAGAAACCAGAGTCGGTGATTCTGTCATCCAAAGGGTGTATTTAAAATCTTTCATCACGGAAACGGTGTATTCCACCAGCTTTCGCTGGCCTTCAACTTTAAGTATCTTACAGTTTTTTACTTCTGTAAGAAAGTCAGGATACTTTTCGTAATCAGTGACGATTTTATGAAATTGTTCCGTCGTACATGAAAAAACATCTGAAGTTTCCGCCGAAGCCATAGACACATCCTTGCTCTACTAGGATTAAATCAAAGGTCTTCAAATCAAGCTATAAGCAGCGCGTAATAAGCGACCGAAAGTAAAAAAAAATTCATCAACCAATGAGTCTAGGTCTTTTTAAAGAGAGCCTCTGCTGCTGCCATCAAATTATCTTTTTTCTCACCAGCAAGACTTGATGCTCCGGGTGCAAAAAAATCACAAAAGTTAGAACGTTCTTTTTCAACCACTCGGTCAGCTTGTGTTTCATGACATTCATTATAAGCCTTTGAATCATAATGAATACAATTTTTACAAACGTGCAAATCAGCACGACAAAAGGGACATTCATCCCTTCTACCTAGGGTTCCTAGGACCGGAACTTCTTTTTGACATTTGAAGCAACTCAGTTTGGACATAAATTCTCAGGCCGTTAAATTTGGTTTTTTTGATAAATGATGATGAGTCTCAATCGTGCGAATAGTTCCCGTCGTCGAGCGCATCACCACTGACTGTGTTTTAGCTTGGCGTCCAGGAAGAATCTTCACTCCTCGAAGAAAAGGGCCGTCCGTGATTCCTGTCGCACAAAACATCACCGAGCCTTTTGCCAACTCATCAATGGTGTATTTTTTATGAAAATCATTAATTCCCATTTTTTTGGCTCTGGCTTTTTCTTCCTCGTTCCTAAACTTCAAACGGCCTTGAAAATCTCCACCCAAACATTGCAAAGCTGCGGCCGAGATGACTCCTTCGGGCGCCCCACCAATTCCAATCAATAAATCAATACCACTGTCGACCCACGCTGAAGCAATCGCCGCAGAAACATCCCCATCACCAATCAGACTGATTCGAGCTCCCAATTTACGAACCTCTGCAATCAAAGCTTCATGTCTTGGGCGTTCTAAAATCATCACGGTCATGTCTTCGACAGGCTTACCTAATTTTTCTGCCACACGATAAATATTTTCTGTTGGAGAGAGATCAATATCGATGACACCTCTACCAGCTGGTCCACAGGCAATTTTGTCCATGTAAGTATCAGGAGCATGCAAAAAATGACCACTCTCAGCGACCGCGATCACTGAGGTTGCGCCCACGCCACCGCACGAGCAAATATTTGTCCCTTCTAAAGGATCTAAAGCAATATCAACACTGGGAGCATCGCCTCTGTTCCGGCCTACTTTTTCTCCGATATAGAGCATCGGAGCTTCATCACGTTCTCCTTCTCCAATCACTACCGTGCCATTGATTCGAACCGAGTCAAAAGCCTTCCTCATCGCATCAACAGCCGCCTGATCAGCAGAAATATTATCCCCTCGTCCCATCCATTTTGCGCTCGCTAAAGCGGCCGCTTCCGTGATCCTTACAAATTCGAGAGCCAGGTTTCTATCCATATATTTTTCTCCGATTGAATGAGTTCACGCATCTGAACACTTGGTCGAATGACTTGTAATTCTTTGTTCAATGGTGCGTGAACAGTTCTTGCTATAGAAATAAGTTCATTTCCTCGATTTAGACATAACATCTTATACTCAAAAATCAGTCGTATCCCCTCCAGCTTGGCCTGCACAAGAATTTCAAGCTGATCGCCAAATTTTGCTGGCTTAAGGTGACGAACCCAGGTCTCCAAAACAGCCATATGAGAAGCTGATTCGGGCTTTTGATAATCTAAAATACCCTGTGTGTGAGCCCAACCAACTCGCGCTTCTTCGTAAAATCTCAAATAATTTCCGTGATGAACGATACTCATCATGTCGCATTCATAAAACTGTACAAGATGCTGATATTTATACATTAAATTTTCACCAAAATTTCTCTCAATGATACAAGTTCATTCTTCTTAGAAGAAGTCTCAAGAAGCCTCACCAACCGAGAACTCCAACTCGCGCCCATGCTGATTTTTTGGGATTCCAACTCCAACCAAGGAGCGGCGTATCCACGAGCCTCATCAACAGTAGTGACGGATTTCTTCAACGACCAACTCCAGTCATCAGATTTTCTAGAATCAAAACTATTAACCGTTAAGATAATCCCATCATATTCAAAAATAGCTTTCTGAAAAAACTCAAGCTGAGTTTCCTTATTTTTCCAAATCAAAAAATTAGTATCAAAAGGCCCCTGCCACCATTGGGCTTCGCGAAAATTGGCAGGCAAAACGCGTGTATCATGAGCCTTTATATTCGAAAAAATCAGGAAATCTTTTTGAGTCTGTTCTATTCGCAAACGTTCTTCAAAGTTCAAGGAATCAAGAGCTAAACTTGCGACGGTTGACGTCAGTCGAATCACTCGAAAACGCGCATGAGGAATTTCACCCATACCCATTTGGGAAAGAAACTTCACTTTACAATCCAAAAATTGACCTAAACGGATTTTACTTAAGATTCCTGCGGGAGAAATCATTAAACCCGCTGAGCTTATACCTAGCACGGGCAAATAAGTGCGATCAGGTAAGACCAACAAAACGCCTGCCATTGAGGTCAATTGTTGTTCCTCATTAGCTAAAAATAAACGAGGAAACTTTCTTTTTTGCCTTGAACTAACGGCTTCAAATCCACTAGTCATCGTTAAATTCTGTGTTAACATCGACCTACCTTATTTTTCAGTCTTCCAAGCTTGTTCGACGGAAGATCTCAGGGATTCTGCCATATGATGCAAAACTCCCTCAACAGCAATCGACATAATAAAATTACCAAAGCTAAATAAATCACCCTCATGGTACATGACGAGGCTCACCTGAGCCTCTTGACGCGCTACTTCCTTAACAATCACTACTCCTTCGCTCCCAGAAAGAGGTCCTTCCGAAAAATGAAAGTGAAGAATAAACTCCCCAGTTGTCTTTGTTTCCCAAATTTTAAGCCTAAATTTAATCGATTTACCCAAGGCTTTGAGCTTAAAAACTAATTCAGAAGACTCCGCTTTCCACTGAATATCTTCAAAATGTTCTTTCTGCTGCGCCAGTTTTTTCATATCCCGCGCATAGTTAAAAACATATTCAGCTGGAGCTTCAACTCTGCCTGCACCCTTCATCCACCAAATAGCAGACCCTTTATCATCTTTAGAGATCACCGAAACAGGAATATACCGCTCTGTTCTCATGCGTTTAGAAATCTCTGGCTTTTCATCCCAAAAAAAAGGTCCTTTCCAAAAAATAGAGTCACTATGAGCGAATTCAGAACAAAATAAAAAGAAAAGAAAACCTAGTAAAAATACCTGAGTTTTTGTTTTGCCATGTTCTTGTCTCTCACTACTTTTCATTTCTCTATTGTGACAGTTAGTCCTTGTCTGTCAAAAGTAAATGAAATTATTGCCGTCTAAAATTTAGACAATCATGAATTTTCAATAGGATTCCAGCGACAAACAAAGAAAAATTCCTAAAAAAATCAGTTTTTTTCCACTGAATTCTTATAGAGAGGTATTTACTCGTCGAATCCAAAAGGAGAATTTTAATGAAAACTTATCGTTCATTTGTGTTTCTTGTTCTTGCTCTCACCGCATCAACATCAATGGCCACCTCGATCTACACTCGAGATCATAAATATATCTACATAAAAACTCCTGTTGTCTTAACCCTTGATCAACAACAACAAGAAGCCATTAAAAAAGCAACCGCTCGAATCGTTGCCCAATTAGATTCCTTAGATGCTCAAAATCCTCGTTTAACACCAGTCCAAAAAATGGACGATAAGTTGATTAAAAATGCTGACGCGTTTGAAAAATCAATTGATCAAGTTTTAGCTTTCACGCAAAAATATTATGGCAATCAAGTTCAATATGGTTTTCATTTTTATAATGTTTTACCTTCGGCATTTATTGCATTTGGTGGAGTCGAGGTGACTGCAAATCTTGGGATCAGCGCTGGCGGCGCAGTGATGATGGGCTTTATTTTCGTTCCACAACGAGTTCAAGTCATGGAAATTGATACTCATAAAATTGTGTCTGATTCCATATCAATGGATACAGCCCTCGTTGTATTTCCCACAGCTAATGCTGGTGTTGGTGTCGGCGGAGGAGCCAATGGACGAATCGGAGCCGGAATCATTTTTGGTGAATTGAACTCTGCTTCAGAATTCAAAGGTCTTTTGACAGGCGCCTCAGCTTCATTTGCCCTTGGTGTCGGCAACAACTTCAAAGTTCAAACTTTAAAAAACTGGGGAAAATCAGGCGCCATCAATAACATCGTAATCACTGCAGCATGGGAAAATGGACTCACAGCAAAACTTGATGCACACGCGACAGTTTCTTACGTGGTTGATGCTCAATCTTTCTTTAACAGTATCGGCGGAATTACTTCCGGCCTCGTTGAAAAACTTGGCTTAAACATCGATCCTAGCACCTCAACAACTGAGTAATTATTTTGAAATAAATATTAATACGAAGCCGGGGTGAAAAATCACCCCGGCTTTTTGTTGATCTCAGGAAAGTGACCTACTCCTGAGAAAAATTATTCTCTTGAAACCAGTTTTTGTCCTGGCTTATTTAATCTTGGTTTATTTAAATTGGGTTTAACCACTTTTTTTTCCGAATGAGCCATTCTTCGTGTGGTTTTCTTTTTTGCTTTATGAGCTGGAGCCATTTTTGTTTGCCCCCGTCCTTCAATGCCACTTGCACGTGGAGCAGCAAAAGCCGCAGATCCCACCAAAGATCCAACGATCACAGCTGTTGACAATATTTTCATGAAATTCATAAATCCTCCTTTTTTTGGATTGTTAACAAGGAGAACTGCAAAGGGAGCGCAAGACTCATTCACTCCTTTCTTCGATTGAGTTATGAACTCCGATCCGAAATGCGGAAAATGAAAAGTATTTTTAAGCCCCTCGAAGTTTTTCTTTTCTGGTTTTTTCAAATTCTTTAGCGCAATCGACACAATACTTAGCTTCAGGAATTGCCTTCATACGCTCTTCCATGATGGGCCCGCCACAGCTAACACATTGCCCAAAAGAACCTTGCTCCAAACGATCCATTGCATCTTCAACATCATGAAGACCTTTAAGATTTTTTTCAGACAAAGTTCCTAAAATATCTAACTCTTGGCTCTCTGTTGCAAGATCTGCCGAATGTAATCGAATATTCGATATCTCACCTGTTGCTGCGGCAGATAATTCAGTCAGTACATTTTTTTTCAACACTTCTTCACTTGAAAAAAGAATTTCCCTGCGCGCTTCTAGAAGTTTCCGCCATGTGTTTTTGTCTTTTGCTGAAAAAATGTGATTTTCAATTTCCATATTCATATAACCACCCATTTGTTGAACATTTTTGTACCAAAACTAAATATTTGAATGATTTTAAATTGCATACTTTGTGCCATTTGAAAGAAAGCTTGACCAAGGTCTCTAGGTCATTTGAGCATTGCGACAATAAATCAAAATCAAATTATTCCTTATTTTGGGTAAAAATGCCCCATCGTACATCTGAAAACCATTGCTTTCCTTTCTGACTGGAGAATAATGAAACACCTAATTCATACTGAAGGGAGATCTTATGGCAGATTACGTTATTTGGTTAGACTCTGAGAAAGCACAAATCTTTTCACTGAAACCATCAGGGATTGAAAAATCTCACTTGGAAAAAAAAGGAATGGATCACCATACACACAATAAAAGAGACAATCATTCCGACACGGCTTCCGAACATTTTTTTCGAGACCTTGCTATTAAATTAAAAAATGCAGAAAAATTATTAATTTTAGGACCTGGTCTTGCGAAAAATCATTTTAAATCTCACCTCGAGAAACATCATAACGGCGATTTAGCAAAAAGTATTATCGGAATAGAAAACAGTGATCATCCAACTGAAAACCAAATCCTCGCAGCCGCCCGAAAATTTTATAGGACTTACGATCTATTTAACGAACCAATAAAGTTATCCTAAAAATCTTATCCTAGAACTAAAAGTGAGTCGTCGATAGGCCTTGGTTAAAAGCTGTGCAGTAGTAACTAGCGCATAACCCAAGGCCGAGAAAAATACGGCAACACCAGGCACAATGATTACAACGACTACACTAAAAAACAAACCAAAGAGAAATATAAAGTTCAGTGTTTCATAAAATTCTAGCATAGACTCTCCTCGCATAACATTCAGCGACTCAATCCAACACTGTCTAGCACTGCAATCAGTGTACCTTGAAATTTTCACATTAAATCCAATACTGAGTCGCGTAAGCTTAAACGTTCCTTGAAAGAACATCGAACGAGATCATTTTTTGTACTCTGTTAATCTATTTTTCTAGTCAACATTTTTTGATAAATTATTTTTACTTGCGATATTAGACTTAAGATTCTCTTTAGCTGCAGAAGGCTAATTAAGTCATATCAGTAGAATACAAAGTCCAACACACAACAATTATCTAATAAAAAATAATATTTCCTCATGGGTCTAGTCCTAATTGAGAATCACATTGGTTTATTCTATAGTCTTCATTTTACAGAAACAAACAGGAGAATATTTTATGCCTAACCAAAAACAAAATAATGAAAATGAAACAACAACGAGCGGAAAAAAAAACAAAAATCGTTTTGCTCCAACGACTAAAGACTTCAGTGAAAAAGTAAAAAGTTTTATTGATAGAGAAAAACATAATTTCCAAGGTAATCTTAAAACTTTTGCTCAATTAGTAACTCCCACAAAACCAGAAAACCATTCTTCTCGAGTGCTCATTGGTAGAAAAGCACCCAACTTTAAAGCCACTGCTGTCTTCGAAAAAGACTTTAAGGAAATCGAACTTTCGCAATACGAAGGAAAGCATGTGGTACTTTTCTTTTACCCATTGGATTTCACTTTTGTCTGTCCAACAGAACTGCACGCCTTCCAAGAAAAACTCAATGAATTTACTAAAAAAGGAGTGGAAGTCCTAGCCTGTAGTGTAGACAGCCAATTCTCTCACCTTGCTTGGTTAAAAACTCCGCGAAAAGACGGTGGCATTAAAGGGATTACCTACGGACTTATTTCTGATTTGGGTGGAAAAATCGCACAAGACTATGGTGTGCTATCAGATGAAGGTGTTGCTTATCGTGCGCTTTTCCTTCTGGATCAGAGTGGAATTGTGCGCCACCAACTTGTGAACGACCTACCTCTCGGACGAAACGTTGAGGAGGCTCTTCGAATGGTGGATGCTCTTCAATACTTTGAGAAAAACGGAGAAGTTTGCCCTGCAAATTGGGAAGCTGGCAAAAAAGCCATCAAGCCATCCCATGAAAGCGTGGCCGAATATTTAAGCGAGTCCGTTCTTTAAGAGCGAGGCATCAAGAAATATTCTCGATTAAATATCGCGTGATCTTTGAGTGAATTGGCACATGGAGGTGCTTATTGGCTAAAAAACTTCTTTACCGAACTATTCCACACTACTTATTAGAAGTATTGGCAAAGTATTTTCGAGTTGAAGTTGAAGGAGCAGAGCATCTCCCAAAAACAGGACCTGTAATCTTGATTCCTAACCATTCAGGCTTTATTGGGCTGGATGCTCTTTTACTCAGTCACTGGATTTGCAAAAATCATGGTCGCGTACCAAGAATTCTTCTTCATAAATTATGGTTTGAAGGTGGTTTACTGCGTCGTCCAGCGAAAGAATTGGGCTTTGTCGAAGCTTCCTATGCAGATGGAGTCTCTGCCTTAGATAAGAAAAAGATCTTAATGCTTTTTCCTGAAGGTGAACAAGGAAACTTTAAGCCCACCAAGGATCGTTATCGGTTGCGAAATTTCCGAAAAGGCTTTGTAAAAATGGCCGTTGAGACCGGCGCTCCGATTGTACCCGTACTTATTCTCGGTGCAGAAGAATCGAATATCAATTTGGGCCAATTAAAAGTTTTTCGTCAAACAATCCCTCTTCCTCTTAACTATTTTCCGTTCCCTGCAAAGTGGAAAATCAAGTTCTTACCACCTGTGCAAATTCCCAAATTACTTGCTCTTGAGGAAGATCATCAGGTTGAAGAATATACTTCTGGGATTCGTGCTCAAATGCAAACCGAGCTTCACAATGAGCTTTCACAAAGAAAATACATTTATTTCGATAACATGATTTAGAGATTTATCACGGACGATGGCAAATAAAGTATTCCGTTGGTCGCCGACGCTCATTAATATTCGGATTTAACCAATACAAAACTTGATCTGATAATGAGTTGGCTCTCAGCAGTTCACCGCATTGATAACTTTGTGCTAATTTTCCAAAAACCTCTTTAAAAGGCTTCTCGTTTTCCTGCTGACGAGAGAGCAAAACCAAATGACTCAATTCCTTGTGTTCTTCAAATCTCGCTTGTGCATCAGTAAAATCCGGGTTCGTTTTAACTAAAATATGTTGAGAAGGGGGTCTAACAAAATATCCCATCATGCCGTTTCTCATGACAATATCATCATAGTCCAAGTAAAGAACTCGATCGAATTTGGATTCGATATCTCCAAAAGGACCGATCAATCCCACCTGGGTATTCACCAAACATCCCACGGCTAAAACAAGAGTATTAAATACTCCAAAAAACGAATAATACAAATAAGTCGTCCACTTGGATTTTAAAGAAATAAAGGTCTCTGTCAAAACTTCCGTCCAGGCTTCAGCCCAGATTAAAAAGGACAATGGTAGAATGGGATATAAGTAGCGTTCCTCTTTGTGAGGGTTAAGGGAATGAATAATCACATAAAAAAGAATCGGCAAAAATATTCGCCAATTTCTTTTTATGGAGAGCCACCAGGATTTTCCCAAAAGAAAACTAAAAGGAAAATACATAAACCCAAGCCAGGTGATCCAAGTGTTATACCAAGGCATCACTCCTGCACTTTCTTGATCACTATTAAATACAAAATAATCATGGAGAGTTTGAAAGGCCTTTCGCCCATAAAGCAAATCTAACTCGGCTTCAACTCCAAGAAGCACAAAGCCAAAAGCCATTCCAAGCCAAAAATATCTCCATTTTTTTTCAAAAAGAAAAAGACCCATCCAGGCAATATAAAACAAACCTGCTTGAAATCTGAGTAAAGCGCAAATTCCTAACAATACAAAACCTAAGTAAGCTTTCAGATCTTGTCTCTTGCCGCTATCGAGATCAGCTAATAAGGCAAAACCTAAAGTCACCGGCCCCATAACAAAAGATTCCATAAAAGATCTCGTGCTCGCAAAAGGCATAAGTCCATGGGCCGCAACCAAATACATCGCAATAATGCCAACGAAAGCCTTTGGTTTTTTTTCTGAAAGTCGATATACACCAAATATCCCTAACAGTGAGGCTAAAGCTTGGAGGAAATATACCCAGCGAATTTGAGAGATCGCATGCTCGACACCAAAAATAGACCCCAGCTTTAACCAATAAGACAAAAGCCACATATATAAAGGGCTTCGATAATTGTGAATATCAGGATAACTACCCTGAAAATGTCTCCAGGATGGGATCAGATTATCTAAATAATCATCTAAAGCCTGTGGCCCCCAAACATAATAAAGCGATAAAAAACGCAAACCAAGCGCGAGTAGAACTGCCGTGAGTAAATGCCGCTTCAATAATTGTTGATGAGCTTGCTTCTCCATTATTCTTTAAAACTTGGTGTGATTTTCAAACTCTCTATTTTTCCCTGTCGAGTGACTTTAATGTCCATGGCTTGATTGGCTTTCATCGACTGAAGACAATAGACATAGTCATAAAGATTTTCTATTTTAGTGCCACCCAATTCAACAATGACATCGCCTGATTTGAGCCCGGCTTTTTCCGCCGGCGATTCTTTCGTTGTTCCGGTGATCCTTACTCCTTTGACGTTTTCTTGAGTGTAATCTGGAATCGTTCCTAAATAAATTCGGAAGCTTCGTCCTTCGAGACGACTTTTTCCTCCTTCAACTTTTTCATAAGTCACAAGCGATTTGGGAGCTTCGGCCAAAGTGAGCGTCGTCGATTTTACCAATTGAACAATCTCAGTAAGTCCTTCGTAATTGATGAGCGAAGCCACATCCCGCGGAGAGTGATATTCCCCATGAGCGCCCGTGAAAAAATTAATTGCGGGAATTTCTTTCATATAAAAAGCCATGGAATCCGTGGGAAGATAAGGATCCTCCTGGGTTTGAATTGCGAGTTTTGTTTGACGAGCTTCCTGCTCAAAAAGTTTTTTCCACTCTTTGGCGGAGCCCACGCCTTGAACTAATAAATTTTCTCGTAATCGCCCGATCATATCCATATTGATATTAGCTGAGATCTTTTCTTGAGTTTTATTCACAAAGTAACTTGAACCAATAAGACCAATCTCCTCTCCCGACCAGACGGCAAAAATAAGATTTTGCTTGAGTTTAAGTTTGCCTTTTTTATTCATCTCAGAAAAATAGCGCGCAAGTTCAATCACCCCGGCAACACCTGAAGCATTATCATCAGCTCCGTAGTGAATTTTTCCTTGCTCATCCTGACGGGCCAAGGAACTACCAGCCTCCCCACGACCCAAATGATCTCCGTGGGCCGCAATCAAGATGCTTGTTTTAGCGCCTGACACTGCTATTTTTCCAATCATATTATGCCCTGAAGATTTAATCGGCTTTAAATCCACCGTCGCCTGTGCTTTGACGTCTTTAATATCTGTATTTTGCACGTCTCCGGTATCTAAGACATCTTGCCATTTTTTCAAAGTTCTTCCAGAAAGAGAGACCATTTTTTCAGCAAGTTCGTCAGACACACTCAAAACCGGAATTCCTGTTGTCGAAAAAGTTCCATCATAGCGAAGTCGCATAATTTTTTGTTTTGATTGAGAGTTCGGACCGTTCGCGATCAGTAATCCGATAGCTCCTCGCTGACTGGCGACTAAGGCCTTGTGTTGCAAACGCGAATACATATTCAAATGAATCCGTTTTTCATTGGAAATTCCTTCAGGAATATCCCGGAAAATCAAAACCCATTTACCTTTAACATCCAAATCTTTAAAAGAATCGTAAGCTGGTTTTGATTCCTCTGCAGGTGCAACAATTCCATATCCTGCGAAAGCTAAAGGAGCCTCAGCAAAGCTTCCCACTTTAGAGAAAGAAATCGGCGTGAAGTTATCCCCAACTTTGCCAATGATTTCCTGATCACGGATTTTAAATTTCAAACTTTCATTGGCTCCTAAATTCACTCCCGAACTAAATTCAAAAGTTTGCACCAGCTCCGAATTTTCCTTGGTCGCTTGTAAACCAAATTCTTTAAAAAGTTTTGCAACTTGCTCAGACATCTCTTTTTCACCAGGAGATCCGGTGGATCGGCCACCCAATTGTTCGCTGGCAAGAAAGTTGATGATCTTTTTTGCATTATCAGAACTTGGCTCTGCACTGAGTTCTGACATTTTAGGTAATTGCAGCGGCAACTGTAAAAGCTCCCGTGCTTTTATATCATTCCAGTCCGCAAGATATACTTGAGACTCACCTTTTTCATTTCGATGAGTCCATGACAGCTTTTGCCCATCCGGAGTGAACACCGGCAGTCCATCGAAATCAGGGATATAACTAACTCGTACTGGCTCGTGCTTTCCTGCTGTATCCACAATATAAAGTTCAAAATTTGAAAAGCCCTGCAGATTGGTTGTAAAAACAATATAATCGCCGGACGGATGAAAATAGGGGGCCCAAGACATTGATCCTAAATGAGTGATGGCTTGTTGGTGACTTCCATCCACATCAGCTGTCCATATCTCTGCTGTCTGACCATTCGGAGCAAAATGTCGCCAAGTGATTTTTTTCCCATCAGCGCTAAAAAAAGGTCCTCCATTATAACCCTTCATATTCGTTAGGCGTCGAATATTGGAGCCATCAGAATTCATCATATAAAGATCCATCAAGTAAGAAGGATCTTGCTTAAATAGTTTTTCATCTTCAGGCGACAATTTATCCGTGTATCCAGCTCGATTCGAAGCAAAAAGAATCTGTTTCCCATCTGGAGAGTAACTTCCCTCTGCATCATAACCAAACTCATGAGTGAGTTGTTTCAGTTTTTTTGTTTTCAGACTGTACTCATAAATGTCAAATTGTGGATCATAGCTCCAAGAATACTTGTTTTTTTGCGGCGATTTGCGAGTTTCGTATTCTTCTTTCACTTTGGTTTCAAAATCTTTATCTAAATGTGTGGAAGAGAACATCACACGATCCCCTTGGGGATGAATCCAAGAGCAAGTGGTCTTACCCTTTCCCGGTGAGACGCGTTCAGTTTTTCCGGTGACTAAGTCCATCAGATAAATTTGATAAAAGGGGTTTCCGGACTCTCTTTCACTTTGAAAGATCATTTTTTTTCCGTATTTGGAAAAATAACCTTCCCCTGAACGGGAGCCTACAAAAGTCAATTGATGAGTCCCTGTTATCACATGGGGATCCGAAATCTCAACAATAGCTGATGCAGCAACAGTCGTCTGTGTTTTCGCTTTATTAGAAAAAAGACTTAAACCCAAAAAAGTTAAGCAAGTTCCAATAAAGAAGGTTGAAATAAGGACTCGAAATGATAATACATTGGCAGAACTTTGTTGTTTTTTCATGGGCGGAATTATGACAAAACCGAAGGTTCAGGTCAAAGGTAGAAAAATGCTAAATTCAACAAAAGTTCTCTTCTTTCTCACTCTCCTGTTTTTACTCAGTTCTTGCCGTCATTTTTCTTCAATTTTGGAGTCCTCTCACCCCGAAAATGCGAAAGCCTCCCTTGCCACAACACAGCAGAAACAGTGGAAACCACAAAATTTTGTTAGTCACTCGGATTGGCTTGGAATGAACTTGGACCCTCAGCCTGTCGAACAGCTTCGCCAACAACTAGAGTCCATTGGCCAAAGCACACTTAAATCCCGCGGCGAATCCCATATCACTATTATAACCCCACCAGAGTTTTCCCAACTCAAAGCTAAAATAAGCAGACAGGATTTAGACCTTCACGCGCAGAAAATGGAGCTTCAAAAAATTCAGTGGAAACCCCTTTGTGTCGCTCAAGCGGTGAATCCGCTCAACTCTAAAATGATCACTTACTATATTGTGGTCGAAGCTCCAGGCTTGCTCGAACTCCGAAAAGAACTTCACCTCCAATTTATAAAAAATGGGGGGAATCCCAAGGCTTTTGATTTTAATAATTTTCATCCTCATATTACGATTGGCTTTACCGAAAGGGACTTATTTGAGTCTGACGGAATTATTAAAGACACTCGTCACTGTCGTTTTGATTTGACAGCGATCAACCCTCAAGGCGAAAGCGAAAAAATCACTTCATGGAATCATTAAGTTGCCCCCATTCAGATTCCTGCGCCGGATGTAGCGAGTGGAAGACTGCCTATGAATTACAGCTTGATAAAAAAATTGCGCATTTGACTAACGGATTAAAACAAATTGGCCTTCAAGATCAGCCACCCATTCAGGTAAAATCGGTAGGCCCTGCTTATTTACGTGATCGTCTGGATTTTGGAATTGAGGACGGTCGCTTGGGACTTTACTCAAAAAAGACGCAAGGGATTCTCGATCTTCCTGACTGCTTTCTACTCACTCCCACTCTGCAAGAGTTTTATACTGATTTTAGAAAAATCAAATGGCCCCTAAAAAAAGCGTCATTTCGTCTGAGAGTGAGCCCCACTGGGGAAAGAGGAGCTTGGCTCGATTTTTCAAATTTGGACATCAAAACATTGCTAGAAGAAAAAAAGAGTTTACTTACTTTGAGTGAATTTGCCTTTGTTGAAATAGGTCAACGCCGTAAATCATTGAAGATTCATCCTGATCGACTCAGTCTTGGCGATCCCGTGCTAAAAAATTGGACACAAAGTCAATATCTCAATCAAAGTATTCCACTTTATTCCACGGTGGGCAGCTTTTCTCAAACTGGACATGCCGCCAATCAAGTCATCACATCTACTGTAGCCAGAATGTCCGACTCGATTTCTTATTCCGCATTTTTTGAATATGGTGCAGGCAATGGAAATTTAACTTTTCCTGCGATGAAAGCTTCTCCCTCAAAGACCGAGTCTTCACCTGTTTTAATTTTGGAAACGGATAAACTCGCACTTGAGAGCTTAGAAAAAGCAGCTAAAGAGCAAAGCTTGAACTCTCAAATAAAGATTCTTCAGCCAAAGATCGTAGGAACTCAATTGTCGCAATCGGAGTTTTGGAATTCATCAAAAATTGAAATGATTTTAGCCAATCCACCACGTTCGGGTTTAAATGAATTTCTGCAAAAAATAGCTCAGGTCGAGCTTGAAAATTTACCACGACATTTTATTTATATGTCTTGTTATCCAGAGAGTTTTTTTCAAGATTCAGTGATTTTAAATAATTTAAAATACCGTTTAAAAGAAATTGAAATTATCGATCAATTTCCTCAAAGCACTCATTATGAAATTATTTCTCATTGGGAGACTTCTTAATCCTGAGAGCTCATGAGATATAATCCTGAAACTCTTCCCGCCAAATCCTGACCAAAGATCAAAGACAAAAGCGGAAGCACTACAAATCCAGTGCAAAAATTAACTACCGATCTTAATAACACTTGATAGACATAGTTTTTTGATAGGCGTTCTTTGAGCGAACCCAGTCGTAAACCACAGGCCCACTCTCCGATAGTAAAACCTAAAAATATTCGTACCATCATTTGATAAACAAAGACTGAAAAGATAAAAGAAAAAAAACTCATTCTTATAATTGAACCATGGAAAAATTCGATCCAGCGCCAAAATTCGACTCGCATAACAAAAGACGCCAACAAGATTGAGACAGAGTTAAAAGCTAGACCTAAGAGAATATCTATCGAGGCCGCTGCCCAACTAAATAAAATGAGTCGGTACCCTTGGCCTCGACGATTAGGACCTCGATGAAAAGCCATTGAGTGATGAGCAAAATCAAGACGACTTAACTGCCCAGATGGAATTTTCACACTCTGCTTAAGCGTCGAGGGCGAAATTTCAGGTTGCAAGGGCTCAATTTCTGGTCGCTGCGGTAAAAAATCGGGTCGCGGTGATTCTATCATCATTGTTAAAATTCTACCTTACACCTGGAACTTCAAATGTGCGACTAGCTGCGGGCGGTGCCACGATTCCTGTGGTTGGCGCCGTAATGACCGTCGGCACTGTGGTTGGATTCAGTATCGCCTGATTATAAGCATTCATTTGATCCAGATAATTTTGATTAGAACGGTAATTCATGTACATAAGCCCACCCACTGCTGCAAAAATCCCCAAAGGAATCAGCCAGCTTTTATTCTCAGAAAACCATCCACCACTTGCTTTGGCACGTTTTCCTCCGGAAGAGTCTCTGCTACTCGAGCGATCATCACCACTTGAACTGTTCGCTTTTTCACATTTAACTACAAATTGTGATCCATCTTTGACTGGATCAAATCCTGGTTTGCAGTACTCACAGTAATTTTTTACAACAGTTCCCTCCCCTTTTGGATCAGGACATTTTACTGTTTGTTGATAAAGACAATGTTCAACTTCCGCGCCCAAACCTTTGATCTCTCTACATTTCGGATCTTCTGCTGTTGCTACTTTGGCAGGCTCCGGCTTCTTTTCTTCTATTGCCGCCGCTGCTTTTACTTCAAGAGGCTTAGGCTCTGGCTCTGTCACCTGACTGCAAGCCTCTTTGAAACGAACACTGTCTTTCATCCACTTTGTTTTTTCATAATCACAACTTAGTTTGTTTAATGATGAAATCCGTTCTCTAAGTTCTTTACAAGTTGAAATTTGATCTGGATGCACACTGGCTTTCTTGCTAGTAGGACAATCTTCAACCGCTTGTCTTGCATTTGTCTTTATATCGCTAAATATCTTAGCCAAAGCCTCTTTATTCATTTTTTTATCTACATCTTTATCATAAGCCCTAATAATTCTTTGAAAATCATTATCTTTGATATTACAATTCTGTGTTGCAACTTTCGATTGAGAAGAAGGAACACAAGCCCCTTGGCCATAAAGAGCTGTATTACAAGCCCACTCTCCTGGGTGACAATCATTTTCACTGCTTGGCTTTGCTTCCGCAGGAGGAATACATTTTCCTCCTCCATATGTTGTCCAAGTTCCTGTCGTCCAGCCTGCAACAATGCAGGGATCGTCTTCGTTTTTCGCCGCTTGAGATTCATTCAGTAATGTTTTTTCTATGAAAAACTCGTATTTACTGACTGGCTTTTTATTATTATGATGAGCGTTTTGTACAGCTTCGGTGGCTTCAAGTAAGCCTCTCATTTGCTTGATATAATCTTTCTTCTGCTGAATATTTAATTTTGCAAAAATTTCTGGAGTGTAAATCACGGGTTCACTGCTGATTTTTTGTTCTTTTCGCTCTTGATAAATCATTTGATCTTCACTCAAAAAGGCGTCGTAACCGAGCTCCGCTTTAACTTTTTGACCATTCACTTGCCCTATGACTGAATAGACAGTATTTTTAGAGTTTGATGTTGTAACAACCAAAGAACCTTCTGGCGTGTTCACATTAATTTGCAGCTCGTCTTGTCCATTCATCTTGACTTTTTTGACGTCCATCTGAGGAACCATAATATCGGGATTTTCTTTAAGAAGTGCATCCATCTGGATACGAACGGCTTTCGGAAGTTGATTCCCAAATTTTTTATGTAACTCTTTTAAAGGAACTTCACCTTTTGTTACACCTGATTCCTTCAGAAAATCATTGTAAGCTGACATGCGCTCCGTCGTAATACCGAAGGCACTTTGAATAAAAGTAAAGCTAATGATATTCACATAAATGACAAATCGTCGGAACATGCCGAACTCCTTGTTAACAACTTATGCACTTCTTTCGGTCATTTTGAGACAAATCTTGAGTGCGACCTGGACGAATCATCAAAAATACCTGATTTTCTAGAAACTTACAGACCATAGTCTATTATTTAAACACTGTTTTCTTGAATAACAGACCTTCTACTTCAATCCAAAGTGGTTTTAAAGGAAACTTGCCTTGTGCAGTTAAATAATAAAAAAATCTCATTTACATTTAATAGTACGAAATCCAGCGTGACTTTCCCAATTCAGAAGTTCACGGAATCTGCATGCCTGGAGACAAAGAGGACTTAAAAAAAGTTCGGAGTTTTTTTGGATTGGGCCGAGCCATGAAAGACACTGGATCCGTTCGGCTTAATCGGCCACCGAGCACAAGCTCATCGACCGATAATTATCTAGCTCGACTTAAATAAAAAAATTCCTTTTGTAGAAATGATTAATTATTTTGATTTTATTTTTTTCAAGCCACTGTCCGAAATATTCGAGATAAAATCTCTTTAATTATGAACCTCCGTCGCCTATTACGTCACGGAGGAATGGCCGTCATTGAAATACAGACCTTGATTTCGCTCTCAAACTTTCTCCCCTTCAAACAAAATTCAAAAAGGCCCATCCTGTGCCCACACAAAACTCACAAGTGGGTTGGTCGAGCTTTTATCTAACAGATGGTTGATAAACCCGATTAAAAAGGATAATTTAATATAAGAATATTTTATATCCAGATGACAAACTCCGTGAGGGTCTATGAATGAAAAGATTTTAAAAGCCCAAGCTCTCTACGGCCTCATTGATTACGAGCCCTTTGTTATTTTAATTTCATTGGTCTTTTTTGCCTGGGCATTTTATAAATTGTTCTTACGTGACGCAAGTACCGAAAGACACAAAAATCTTCGCAATCATTTTCAAAATCTTCTTCGGCATTCCATTTTATTTTCAATTCTTTTTGTCAGTTTTAAGTTTATTTACCAAACTGAAAATCTTGAATTCGGACTTCCGCGCACTCTTCCCTACATAGGGCTTACCACTCTTTTTTGGGGCATGGTTGTTTTCGTTAAAACTTCTCGATTGATAACACTTCAATACTTATTTCTTGGATCAATGAAAGCCGGCGTTCCGGTTTTACTTGTGAATATTTTTTCTTTGATTTTATCTTTAACACTCTTACTTTGGGCCGCCAGCTTTCTTTTTGGAATTCAACTCGGCCCATTGCTTGCAACTTCCGCCGCTTTTTCCATCATTCTTGGATTGGCACTGCAAGACACCTTAGGGAATTTATTTGCCGGCATTTCGCTTCAATTGGATCGTTCTTTCGAAATCGGAGACTGGCTGGAAATTATTAATGGCCCACAAAAGATCATCGGACAAGTCAAAGAAATCACCTGGCGTGCCACAAGCCTTGTCGGCTGGAGTGACGAAATCATCACTCTTCCTAATCGCACCATGGCCAATTCACAAATTTCTAACTTTCAAGGAGGCGATCAGCCTTTTATTCGCAGTCAAATTTTCAGACTACCTCTCAATGTCGATACTGAAAAGGCAAAAAAATGTTTATACGCTTCACTTAAAGAAGTGAGTGTTATTCGTCAAGATCCTCAACCTTTAGTTTTTATTTCTGAATCCACAGATTCTTGGCTCGGAATGAAAGTGATTTATTACATTGATTCCTATGGTTCACAGTTCACCATCGGTGACAAAGTTTTGATTGCAGGACTTCGACACCTAGAAGCCGCCGGAATTGGATTGGCTCATCAAATTTATCAAATTCAACAAAATGATAAATAAAAAACCAGCCCTTCGTCTTATTTTTATTCTATTTTCGTCTTATTCTGATACAGAATTTATAAAATCTATCACAATAGAAGTATGAGCTCTATTTCTTCTTCTAATCCTAATGATCCGACAAAGCTTAGAGAATATTACTCCCGCAGAGAGAATGAAATCGACGGCAAACATAAGACTGAAATTGAAACACTAAAAAAAACTCATTCTGAGGAACTCGAACACATTCGGGATCAAGCTTCCTCAGTGATCGATGAGAGTCGAACGCAAATGAAAGAAAAAATCACTCAGTATGATCGAAAACATCAGCAAGATATAGAAGCTATCAAGACAATGTATCAAAAGAAACTTGAAGATCAGGCAAAAAAATCTTAATTCATGAGCCATCCATTCCGTACAGCTGAATCTCGATTTCACAAAGATCTGATAGAAATAAAAAAATCAGCTTCGGTTTTCATTGATTTACGCTACTGTGGAATCAATAATTTTATGCAAAAAGATCTTTATCGAGGATTTCAAAACGCATTTCTCCATCAAGTGGCCTATGAAAAATTTTTAAATGCCCTCAAGTTTCTCGAAATCGAATCTCCTCATTTAAGTTTTAGAGTTTTTGATGCACTTCGCCCTCGTTCGGTCCAAAAAATCATGTATGACTATGTCACAAATACTCCAATGCAAGAATATGTCGCCAATCCAAAACTTGGTTCCGTTCATAATTTTGGAATGGCTATCGATCTCACTTTAAATCATCGATTGGGAACTCGTATCGACAGAGAAGTCGACATGGGAACAGAATTCGATGATTTCACGGAGCTGGCTCAGCCGCAATTGGAAGAAAAAAATTTATCTTTAGGGAAAATATCTGAAGAACAGTTTAAAAACCGCTTACTGTTGCGAAAAATAATGGAAAAAGCTGGCTTTGAACAACTCCCTCATGAGTGGTGGCACTTCAATGCCCTGCCCGCAAAACACGTTCGTGAAAAATTCCTCATTGTTGAATAAAAAGTTGTTCTTTAAAATCATTTCACGACCCTTGAACAAATTTCTTGCCTGATCATTTTTTTGTAGCCTAAGATTTAAGCAATGAAAAAAACTCACTTTCTTTTAAAAAAATATTTTAATTCACTTCTTGTTTTTGCAGGTCTTGGAAGTTTTTTCTTCTGCACTGAAACCTTCGCTGGTAGCTACTTCGACCACCGGGCCACCGAGGAAGAAATTCAAAGAGCATTTCAAAGTAATTTTGAATATCATAAAAGGCTTGCGAATATTCCAGACCAGCGTGGTAGAGCCACAGTTCGCCCCGTTGAAGACACGGCTACCTTTGGCTATGTACTCATGAGCGCACAAGAGCCCAACAGCGAAGTCACAAATTTACGTCGCATCATTGCTCAAAATCTTCCTGCTAAAACGAAACTTGTGATTCTCGCAAACACTGATGATGTAGATTTGATAAAAAAAGAATACCAACCATGGATCAGCGCTGATCGCTTGATTATTGCCACTGATAACTCAACAGAAAATGGCCTTTGGGCCCGTGATTCATTTCCCGTCCCTGTCTACACAACAAATAGTAAAAAAGTTTCCTTGGTGAATGCGAAATACTATCGAGATTTTAGCTCTGGGGATGCTGTCGCCGCGTCTGTCGGCGCTCACAACCAAAAAGAAGAATTCACTCTTGTCGGAGGAAACCTCATTGCCGATGAAAATGGGAATTGTTTTTCTATTGATAGTTATCGTTTATTCGGGACAACTTCAGCGGATATTATCGCGGCCTATGGCTGCAAAACTCATCATATCATGCCTCATGTTTCTGGTATCGGAGATGTGGATGAAGTCTTAAAACCCTTGCCAGGAAAAAGAATTCTCACCAATGCGGCTGCTTATAAAAAAGACCTTGAGTCTTGGGGTTATGAAGTCATCATGTTGCCGTCTATTTCCAATAGTTACCGAACTTATGCCAATTCTTTGATCGTGGGCGCTACCGTCTTTATGCCTAGCTTTGGAGTCAAAACTGACGATCAAGCAAAATCTGTCTACGAAAAATTAGGATATCAAGTGATTAAAATTCAAACTAACTCTTTGTCTGATGATATGCATGGTTCGATTCACTGCCAAACCATGGCCTACCCGCCGATGAATCAAAAACTTTTGCTTGAAGCTTTAAAAAATCACTCAGACCCTCTAACCATTCAGTGATACCGCTTATTGCATCACTGCTTGCATACTTGCTATTAATTGATCGGCGCTAGGTAATACAGGGGACATTCCAGTGTTTGAAGTGTAACCGACTTGTTCCATGGCTGCGCGAATGGTGCCTGTTGATAAATTCTCAATCATACCAATCTGTTTCAGCTGAGAATTACTGTACTGAGAAGTGCTCACCCAAATAACCAAAGCCACGTTCGCACAAGTCGTGTCAACACATCGAGCAGTTGAATAAACAATGTACGGGCCTACATAATTTGAATAAGCCCCTTGATAACTAGCGGCACTCACAACTGAAATTGGTAAATTCGCAACACTCCCATTCACTGTAACCGAAGCGTTTAATGTCCCTTGACCGCCGCTGTATCCTGAATTGAAAGCATTGTAAGGCATATTCAGACCAGACACACTCACATTCAATATCTGACCATTCACCGTATCTGAGGACGTAATCGTAGAACCACTGATGGAAACGTTCCCAGATATATTAGAAGCACTGCTCGAGCCCTTGGCACAGCCGACAAGACCAGAAAAAACAAAGCCAAGTAGCCCTAGAATTGTTATTAATCTTTTTCCGTAATTCATAAAATACTCCATTCGTTATTGTCATTCATAATGAAACATTGCAAGCGGTATGCCATTTTGAAACAAAAAATGAACTTGTCTCAATATGAGACAAAAGACTTTAATCTACGACTTGCCTCACTAAAAAAAAGCCTTCAAACTAAAATACATCAATATGGGAAAAATAGAATTTGATCGAATCACCAAAGCCCCTGTTTTTAGAAAAATTGCTTTTGGCAGCTGGAAAACTGTGGGTGATCCGAGTGTTTACGGCTCGCTTGATATTGACGTTAAAAAAGCCATTTTATTTTTAGAAAATTTAAATGAACAGCACTCAACAAAAGTCACTGTCTCACATTTAGTAGCAAAAGCCCTTTCTATCGTTTTAAAAAAACGGCCCGAAATTAACGGTATGATTCGGTTAGGCGGAATTTATCAGAGGAAAAATATTGATCTTTTTTTTCAAGTGAATGTTCCTGGAAAAGAAAAAGATTCCGTGAAAGGCGCCAGCCTTGCGGGTACCGTTGTTCGGAATGTTGATAAACTGAGTCTTTTAGAAATCGCCGACGATTTGCAAAAAAAATCAGCTCGTCTTCGAGCCAACGAAGATAATGAATTCAATCAAGCCGTTTCCTTATTCCATTGGACCCCTTGGTGGATGAGTCGTTGGCTATTAGATTTAACCAGTTTCCTCAATTACACATTAAATCTAAACTTAAGTTTTCTCGGAATCCCCAAAGACCCCTTTGGCAGTGCCATGATTACAAATGTTGGAAATTTTGGAATTGAGCAGGCGTGGGCTCCCCTCGTACCCTACAGTCGAGTGCCTCTGCTCCTCACTCTTGGTGCTATTAGAGAGAAACCTTGGGTGGAAAATGGCGAACTTTGTATTCGCCCGATCCTTTCCATCGGCGTGACCTTCGATCATCGCTTTATGGATGGTGTTCATGCCTCATCGATGGTAAAAAAATTCAAAGAGTGCTTTGCAGAGCCAGAAAAATATTTCATATGAAACATTTTTTTTCTTTTCACTTAGCTCAGCTGAGCATTTGTAGCTTTTGTATTTTTTCTTCTTTGCTCGCCCAGGCTCGCTGGATGACCTCGGAAGAAGCGGACGCGGCATTAGAAACTCAAGAGACCCAAGTTAACATCGAAAAAGACGGTCGGTACATTGAAGAAAGTGAATTTAAATTAAAAATTTTAAATGAAAAAGGTCGCATTCAATATGGAACGCTTCGCTATTCCTACATCCCGAAAAATTATCAACTTCTTATCAAATCTCCCCAAACCATCAACCCCACTCAAAATTTTCAGGTGGACGAAAAAGACATCGTTGACACTCCCATACAAGCCACCGAAAGTGGCTTTAGTGAGCTCAGGGAAATTGTAACTTCCTTTCCTCATGTTCAAATTGGCAGCATACTAAATTATAAAATCAAGACGACAGTTATCGAGCCCGTATTTAAAAATCAATTTTCGAATCGATTTATTTTTGGCGACCGCTACCCGCAAAATCAGCTCTCATTGATCGTACATTCAAAAATTCAGCTCTACATTCAAATGAATGATCCGACCAAAGCTATCGAATATTCAAAAAAAGAATCCTCGAATGATTTTGTTTACTCTTTCAAATTAATAAAACCTGTATTCAACGAAGTCACCGATGAAATTCACAGTTTTTTACCAACTAATTCTGACACCTGGATAGTGATTTCCTCTAAAGAGAGTTTTCAAAGTATGTTCAAAGAGTTATCTGCTAAATATGAAAAAATGCTTGAGGAACCACTCCCCGCGAGCCTCCAGAATATTGTGGATGCCGCACAAAATATTAAAGACCCCTATCAACAAATGAACACGGTTCTTTCCTCGATCGCAGATAAAATTCGTTACATGGGAGATTGGCGCTCAGTTGACGGGGGTTTTATTCCTCGACCTTTATCCTTGATTGCGTCCACTCATTTTGGTGATTGTAAGGACATGTCACTACTAACAACGAAGATTCTCCGACGACTGGGTTACACCGCAAACATTAGCCTCGTGCAACGCGGGACCTCGCCAGAGATACTTCCAGATATTCCCTACAATGCCTTTAACCATGCCATCGTCACCGTCTTACTCCCTGCAAAACCCCAAGAAAGAATTCAGGAAAAAAGATTATGGTTAGATCCTACAAATTTTCAAAGTTACTCTCAAGGTGTGATGGAAGACATTTCGGATCGGACATCCCTCATCCTTAAATCTCCAGCTCCAGAGCTTCAATTCATCTCTTTCACGGAACCCAACGAGACGCAGGAAGATTCCACTTATAATTATAAGTTTAACAATCCCGACCATCGCCTTGATGAAATTTTTCTTTCTCGCACAGGCTATTATGCGGCCCAATACACTGGAATTAGTCTCAACTATTCAAAACAACAAATAGAAGAAGAAATAATCACTGGCAATATAAACAAAGGTGATATTAATTATTTCGAAGTTTCACCTTTTGATCTTAAATCCAGAGTTGTTACGCCAATTAATCTCAGTTGGAAAGTCGATCATCATTATCGTCAAGCCTCAACATCTACTGGTCCAGGATTTACCTTACGTACGCCGGTTGTGATTTCAGATTTTAATCGTATTGATATCATTAATAGAAAATCCGATTACAATTTGGGACTTCCTTCTATCACGACAAGTCGAGGTTCGATTTCAAATTTTGAAATCATTGGAAATAAAATTCGAAATTGCGATATAAAAAGTCCTTGGCTAGATTTTTCAATGAAGATTTTTTCAAAATCTCGACCTGTTCGAATAGAGAGCAAACTCATCATCAAAAAACGCTGGATTAAGGTGGCAGATTTACAAAAAGCAGAGTTCAAAAGGCTCGCCGAGATTGCTAGAAATTGTTCCAGCGATCAGCTTTTAATCTATCGAGTACCAAAAATAATTGACCATAATTAACCTTTTCAAGCTGACCAAAAAGCTACTTTTAAAAACATTCTATCGCTTAGTCTGATATGCGTTATATTCCTGTTTTGACTTTTTAAATGATTCTGTTTGTACTATAGCAATGAATAAAACTACTGATTTACAAATTACGCGTATTACAAATTTGACGAATGGTATTGATTTACATAAATCAAAGCAAAATGAGATCATGGAAATTACGGAATATGGTGCCGAGGTTATCACCATTGTATTACCAAAACCAGCTGGTAAAAATCTCTTGGTTAATATTGATGCGACGTTATTACTTAATGGAAAAAAAAATCCTTTTATCATCAGTGGAAAAATAATAAAAGTCGAACCCACTCTTGATAAAACTTACACCATTGAAATTGAATTACATGATTTCGACCGTGTCCTTTGGAATGATTTTCTAAAATTACGCCAGGAAGCACAAAATCAAGTTGATGATGTTTTTCGAAAAATTAAAGGTGATGAATGAGCGAAGTCCCTTTCGTCAATTCAATTGCAGGTTACTTAGCTAACACCAAATGTCTTTTGGTCGAGCCTTCCTCCGCTTTTATAGCAAATATTTCTTCTTCTCTTATTTCTTTAGGAGCGAAAAAAGACAAAATTTATACTGCACTTCGAATGGAAGATGCCTTAGAGATTATTGAATGCCATAAACCAACTCTTATTATTACTGAGCATCAAATCGGCGATAAATTCGGTCTCGATCTCATTGATAAGGTAGACCAGTTGGTCGGCGAGCAAAATCGTATAGCAATTCTTGCTACTAGAAATGCTGATATTACTTCGGTCGCCGAGGCCGCCGAAGAACAAATTGATGCTTATATCCTTAAACCATTTTCTTTGGGCGACTTTCAAAAAAAATTGCAAGATACTATTTTAAATAAAACAAAACCATCCAACTACATGAGCCATATTCAGTCAGGAAAAGCCCTGTTGCTTAATGGTGAACTTGAAAATGCCTCCAATAAATTTAACGAAGCAAAAAAGCTCCATCCAAAACCTAGTTTAGCTTTTTATTATTGTGGGCTCATTCAACAAAAATTTGAAAAAAAAGAACAAGCCATTGATGAATTTAAACAAGGCTTAGCACTAACTCCACTTCATTATCGTTGTTTAACCGCCTACTTTGATGCTCTTTTTCAACAACAAAACTTTAAAGTTGCCTATGAATTAATAAAACCACTAAGAATTCATTATCCGATATCATCAAAACGTTTAGGACAAATCATGATCTGCTCCATCTATTGTCAACACATTGAAGATATGCCTGAATATTTTAAGTTATTCAGTCAAATTAAAAATCGGACGACGGATTTAATTAAAGTCGCTACGGCTTCTTTCAAAACTGCAGGAAAAACCATGTTGAAAGAAAATCAGCCTGAAAAGGCTCTTATGTATTTCGAGATGGGAGCCATTTCTGCTCAATTAGACCCAGAGTATTTAGATGGCGTTGTTCGTGATCTTTTGAAAGCTCGTCAACCTGGACCCGCCACTGAGTTGTTTAAAAAATATCCGCGCCAGTCGCAGTCCACCGATCGATACAAGATGCTTGGTTTTTTGCTCGAATGTCAGACGTTGGCCCCCGTTCAGGTATTAGATCGAGGAAAAAAAGTCATGCTTCTACTTGAGAAAGGTGAACCCGATTTTTATCGAGAATTAGTGCGTATCGCAAAATCACTCGGAAAAGAAATGGCCGCTGAGGATATCATAAATAAAGCAGTCACTCACTTTCCGGATTTACGCAAAGAACTTTACGCTCTATTAAATTAATTTATTGGAGAAAAATGCTCTACAATCGATTAGGACAATCAGGTTTGCAAATAAGTCGTCTTTCCTTCGGCTCCTGGATCACTTTTCACTCTCAGGTGAATGAGTCTTCAGCCACTGAAATGATGAATTTAGCTTTTGAAAATGGTGTGAATTTTTTCGATAACGCTGAAGTTTATGCAGATGGAAAATCAGAAGAGATAATGGGTCAAGCGTTAAAAAAATTAGCCTGGCCGAGATTGAAATACATCGTTTCGACAAAATTTTTTATGGGTTTAGCTGATGGTCCAAATCAACGAAGAACCAGGCTCTTTATTGGGGCACCTCTGAATGGAGCGCTGAAGATATCCTTGGTGCCTACGAAATCGCTAAACAAAATGGTTGGCACAAGCCTGTCGTGGAGCAGCCTCAATACAATTTATTTGAACGTAAAAAAGTAGAAGCAGAATACTCTCGACTGTACTCTGATATAGGCCTTGGTCTTACAACCTGGAGTCCACTTGCCTCTGGAATACTTACTGGAAAATATTTAAAATCTATTCCTCCGGGAAGCCGGTTAGAAATGAAGGGAATGTCTTGGATTAAAGACGAAGCCTTAACACAAGAGAAAAACAATCAAGTAAAAAAATTAATTGAAATCGCAGAAAAACTAGAGGCAAAGACCTCGCAAGTGGCCATTGCTTGGTGTCTTAAAAACCCCCATGTGAGTTCCGTCATTCTGGGAGCAACTTCAAAAAAACAATTGCAAGTGGCTGATTTCATCGTGATCCACCACCGGCTTTCATTCGAGTGCACCAGCGGAGCGGCAGCGACGTGATTATTAATTGAGCATTTTATCCTGATCAAGTTTTTTTCCTACAGGAAGCGTAGTTTGCAATTTTTCCCTA
>CAIYID010000069.1 GCA_903926205.1 uncultured Bdellovibrionales bacterium | reverse complement strand
TAGGGAAAAATTGCAAACTACGCTTCCTGTAGGAAAAAAACTTGATCAGGATAAAATGCTCAATTAATAATCACGTCGCTGCCGCTCCGCTGGTGCACTCGAATGAAAGCCGGTGGTGGATCACGATGAAATCAGCCACTTTGATCGCTATTGGAATTTTGAACTTGTTTGGCCTAGCATTTTGCGTGGCGTACGTTTGGAGAACTCAGCACAAACTGAACCAAATCAAAGTTGTATATTCACACGATGCTTTTGAGTCAAAAGGCTTCATAAAAAACAAACGGAAAGTTACATTCAAAGGCCGAGTGTTTATCGGCGAACTTCCAGTCGGTGAACCTTTTGTTTTATCAGTCCATGAATTTGAAGAAGTCAGCAAAGAAAATGTCGATCATTACGTTAAAAATTATATTGCTCCGACAATTCATGGCGCAGTCAAGATGATGGATGGGACAGCCTTAAAAGACATCGCAAAAAAGGTTTCGGGATTTTAGTGAATTGACCACAACATATTGGCGGCTGCTATTGCCATTACTGATGGAACGAGCATACAACCACGAGTGAGTGACGATGAAAAAAAAGAAAAAAACTCTCAAAAAAAAGCGCGTGCAGGCCCTTCCGGAGAGAAACAAGTACCAGAGCTTAACTCATGTATCGGATATCCTTTGGCACTTCATCGGACCTAAAGAGTTCGAAGACAATTCTTATCTAAAAGCATTGAAGCGGCTAGAGTCGTACATTTCAAAATCATGCGATAAAATTACTCTAAAACCCTATGTGGTCGATTCAAATTTTTACGAAAGAGTTCTTCATTTTAACCAAACAAAATTAGGCAGCGCCGTTAGTGCAAAAGATATAAAGGCGTATCAAGTACACGAACCTAAAGCTGTATGTTTCTGCGACATTCCAATTTCTCATCTTCCGCTTCACATGAAACACTATGGTGAAATTGGGATAGGAATAAGGAGGCGCGTGATCACGCAAAAAACTGAGATGGCGATCATGCCAGTAAGATATTTTCCCTTGCTATCGCAGGACCAATTAAAAATTGGACAAAATATTCTGTGGAAATATAAGGGCCGAAAAATCATACTGGACAAGTACACAAAGATTCCCACAAATCTCAACGAAGCCTTCTCGCCTCCGGCAGATCATAACTCTGAGCTATTTGAACAAATTTACCAAGAAAGAGAATGGAGAACAGTTTCCGCCGTTGAATTTACTTTAGAGGAGCTGGCTTTCATTTTATTGCCGTCAAAAGAACTCATCACTGCTAATAAGTTCCCGAAATTATCCAAACTTCTAGACAATCGGATTGGATTGATAATTGCTGATGATCTGTTCCGACAACTGGCACATGACTCCGATAGTAGAGGTGCTGAGTGAAACGTATAGAAGTATTACGCGGGATGAAACAGTTTTTAGACTCAAAAGGATATAGCACATGCTGTGAACTCTTAATCCCACAGCAAGACTATTTTAACATACCTATAAATAAAAATAGATCCATTTTTATCGTAGATGTTCCGACAGATTTTGAAAATGACATTCGAGAATTTTTGGAGTTTAATGGCCTACTCCAAGTTGAATACAGATATTATCCAGAGTTGTCGGCCCTTGAGAAAAGTGACTTAATTGTCGGCAACGAATTCAATAGTCAATATAACTGGCGAGGAAGAGTTCTTAAATTTCAAGACGACTTTGATCTAAATACCGCAGGCGATACTTTCTTTAAAGTCTTTCTGAAGTCATATTTCCGGCTGATTTTAACTCTTGTAAACGGCGAATACTTCGGAAGACACGATGTTGCTCCTTCATTTTATACTCCAAGCTATAGTATCGCTGGACATCCGGACTTTCTGGGGCCCGTGGAAAATTTGGTATCGTTTGTTAGTAGGGCTCGAGGAAACGAGTTTGGTCCAGTTGATCCCTATTTCGACTTTATCAAGGTCTTTGTAAGCAACGGAAAAGGACAGAAATATCACCAGCTCAAGTTAAGCGGACATGATGAAATTGATATTAGATCGGTCTTTGCGGTCATCGACAGTCAGAATGTTGCGGCCGCAAACAGTTGGTTGTATGATCTGATCGACCATTCATGGAAACGTTGATTTATGATTGGGGGTAGGACTTGGCCTTCTCCGTTAATATTTTCGTTAGCTTACTCGAACGACATCCCGCTTAAGCTGCCTCAGCACCTCATCAGGATCAAAGCCATAAACTCGCCCGAACCTCGCTGCCGGCCGAATCCTGCCCATCCTGATATGGTACCTGATCGAATTTTCAGACTTCCCCAAGACAACACTGAGCTCCTTGAGTGAAATCAATTTCTGTTTCTCCACCACCCTAACCTCCTTCTGGCTTTTCAGCCGTAAAGCTGCCCAATAAAGCAGCACTCTTGCTACCACTAGCTACCACAACAACCCGAAATACCGTGAAATGCCCTGAAACAGGGCAAAAGATGAATTGACCGTAACTTCCGAATATCATAAAAGAACTAACGAAATGTGAGTCGAATTAAATGTTTATAAAACCGTACCCGCCACTCTTTCACGGAGGATACAGGGGTTCAAATCCCCTTGGGAACGCCAACTATCTGGTTCTTCACCAAAGGTAGGGGCAGTCACGGTTTCTGTTAGCTACCGGAATCGGTGGATAAGCCGAGTCAAATCTGATTTTCAAAAATTAAAATTCAAAAAATTTATTTCCATGCCGACCGGCGGTCGGTAGGAGGCCCTGTCATGCCCAAAATTCGACAGATTTCCTCGTGGGAGCAGTGGACTTACGTGCGGCGAGCTGCTCGGCTGGGCCGAAGGACAAATTTTGGTAACGAAGTTCCGTCAAACTCCTACGGGGTTTCGTTAGTCTGGTAATTTGATCGCTGGTTCAAATCCTTTTCCACCAATTTTCTAATCCACATTTGTTACCTCCTGTCGATTGTACTATTTGATTTTCAAGGATCTGACTTCCTTCATCGGACTTAATTCTATGCCGACGAATATTGTTGAGGAATTGTTGCCGAGTTGAACCCCAATCTCTCTCTGAGTCCTTGCACCGCCCTGTAGTGATGTTCCATCAACTTTAAAAATGTTTGCCTGGCGTGATGGACAATTTTGCCAGGAATAAAAATAAAATGCTTGCGAAGCTTTTTTGAAAAATGGGGCTTATCAGGTCTTGTCATGATCGCAACCCAGCGAAGAATATTGTGCGCCACCATCGCCAGTTGCCCGTAGGCGTAATTAGCATTCAGCTTCAAACATGGAAAGTGCTTCAAATCATAGCCGTACTTTTCCTCCCGAATGAAGTTCTCCGCATTACCACGCTTCTGATGGTGCTTGAAAACTTCTTGTATCGACCAATTTTTATTTTTTTCTGACTTTTCCACATGTGGATTTGTGGATAACTCTGCTCTCGGTAAATCCAGAGGGAAATTCGTCACAACAGCGTAATAATCCCATGGATCTTCGTGCTTAAATCCATCTTCGTGAAATAGCGATACCTGGTGACCCTTCTTTCTTAATTCTTCTTCGCGGTCTTTGTTCCAAGTTCTTTTTATAACTATCGGAAACATCAGTTTGGACTCTTCCTTTTTCGACCATCTTGGTGTCCAGTACATTCTGGTCATCTGAATCTGTGGCAACTCTTGCTGCTTGCGCTGCGCTTTTTCAATTTCTTCCTTGGAATAAACCCACTCAGTCCAATCAACTCCAGTCTTTTCTAACAGTGATTTCCAATTCGTGGTTCCGTCATTGGCTGTTACCGTGAACAAAACTCCTAGCTCTGTCAGACTCTTGATCACATCCTGCTTGCAGTAGGCGCTGTCGGCTCTGAAAAAATCATTCAACTGAAATTTTCTTTCGATTTGTTTTTTACCGTCAATAAACGATTGCCTAATCAAGGCTTCGGCATCAACACCAGATCTGGTATTCCCAGAGCGCAGCTGAAACCCATGACACAAGCCAATTTGATTAAAACTCACCTGCGAATCCAAACACCATTCGCTCTTGTAATTGAAAGCAAGGCCCTCCATCTTTTCACCGTGCTGAACATGAGAAGTCGAATCCACATCGATGACTAGATTTTTGGGCTTGAATTCTTCTGACAACTGAATCTGCATTTGCTCAAAAATATAGCGCGACATCCGATTCAAAAATTGGTTGAGTTTCTGAATATGCTCTGGCTCAAAATCCCTCAGGAAATCTCCGTGCGTTCGAGCCGCCGCAGTTTCGTTGCCAAATAACTCAGTAAGCTTTGGATCATTCCGAAATTGGTCCAGGTCCTCCAGACAATCATAGCCATAAAGAAAGGCCGCCATCAGCGTCAGTGCCATCTGATAGCTTCCCACCGAACGATGCGAAGTTCTCTCCGGCAAACAGGACATGAATTCTTTCTTCAACGGTGATTGATCAAAAAGCTCGATCAGCGTTCCAAGGCCTGCGGCCATGGTTAGTTTATTTTTGGTCGTTGAAATTTTAATCTTATGTAGCTCATCCTGATGCATAGACATGATGTGTGATCCTCGCACAATGAAGTACCACCGGATCTTGGCGTCGTCATCATTTTGGATTTTGCGAAATAGCCTTCACCCCTTGGGTGCCAATATAAAATTAAATCTTCAAAAGCGAATCAATAACTTACAGAAATTTTGGGGCAATGGTCGGCGGATTCAGGTAGCTACAATATGCTTTCACTCTGATTCTATAATTTCCAAAGTTATGCATTCCATAGGCTCTATTCTGTATCTCATCCATTCTGGTTCTTCACCAAAGGTAGGGGCAGTCACGGTTTCTGTTAGCTACAATATGGGTTCTTCACCAAAGGTAGGGGCAG
>CAIYID010000068.1 GCA_903926205.1 uncultured Bdellovibrionales bacterium | reverse complement strand
GGTGGCTGAGGCGGAGAATCTAGTTGATCAATCATCTCGAAAGTTTCCTGGATTTTGCGATCATTAAATAACACCGCAAATTTTTCGTCGGAATCACTTTTATGTTTATCAACAGGTGGTGCAGGAAGTTTTTCTTCCTCAGCGGGTAGCGCCGGAGGCGCAGAGGGCACTGATGCTAACAACACTGACGGCGGTGTGGCCGCAACTGCTGCTATTGGCATCTTAGACAATTTTGCCGCAGCCTCTAGTTTTATTGCCGCGACTGGATTTGCGACCACTTTCGAAGAGTCCTTTGGCGAAGCCACAGCTTGTGCGGTTTGACTGAGCGCGGAGCTACCACCAAGCAACATGAGCATCGCGACACCCAAAAGTGAAATCCCTAACCCCATAAATACAAATTTTGTTTTAATTTTTTCGCGATCGGCCATCAGAAGACGAAGCGGTGTTTCCACTGTTACAAATAAATTCGTCCCTTCGACTTGCTCATAAAAACCGTGAACACGTTCGCCTTGCGATTCAAATAATCCTGAACCACTCCCATTACCGGTCTTGATCAACTCTTGCGCCAGAGGGTCTTCTTTTAAAAGACTGCCAATGTATTCAGAGGTTGTATGCCCAAGAACTTGAGTCTTACCATTCAAAATAGACAGAGTCGCCATTTGACCTTTTTGCCGATCAATAATTCCTTGCATAGCATCCGAAGAAAGAATCGCTGCATATTGTTTTTGAGTCACACGAGAGGTTGTAACAAATAAAATCCAGGCTCTTCGCTTCGGATCTAAAATCGTCAATAAAAAATTTTGCGACTCCGAAGTTAAATGCATCCCCTGTAAGGCCAAAGAAATATAGGTGGGGGCCCATGTTTTAACAGTGGTTCCTTCAAGGAAATATTTTTGATCGATTCGAATTTCGCTATTTTGCTCAGACAGAGTTCCGATCATTTGAAAATTGCTGTACACTTGGTCATGATCATAGTCTTTTTTTGAATCACGCAAACCAGGAAGAGTCAGATCTAAAACCTGAGAGAAACCTTCAAGCTCTGATTGCACGGAGCGTGTCAGCGCCGAAAGTTGAGAGCGCGATTGCACTTCATTCCATATTAATTTTTCGCTAAAAAAATCCTGATCCACTTTCCAATAGATAGCAGTCAGCGCGGTCACAACCACTAAAAGAAAAATAGCGATAATGTTGGATCTCATCTGATTCACCCGCCCTTTCTTATTGTAGGGGTAGGGAAATTTAAGATGCAAGCACTTGCCGCAATCATTGGTATTTACTTAAAGAATCCATCAAAGGTATTTGCCAAATTACGAAAAAAATGGAAGAAGAATCATCTTGAGGATCCTATGAGCACAGTCGTAAAAACAGATTTTCTTGTCGTTGGTTCCGGGCTTGCCGGCTTAGCCTTTGCGCTTGAGGCTTCTCAACAAGGACAGGTGACCATCATCACCAAGGATAAAGCTCCTTCTGCCAATACGACTTGGGCTCAGGGAGGCATTGCCGCAGTCATGTCGGATGAGGATAACTATGAGTCACATATCGCTGACACGCTGCGTGCTGGCGCGGGACTTTGCAACGAAGCTGTCGTTCGTAACTTTGTAGAACAAGCTCCCGAAAGAATTAAAGATTTGATGAACTGGGGCGTTCGATTTGACTTCAGTAAAGATGGCAAGAAAATCGATCTTACCCGCGAAGGAGCCCATTCTTTTCGACGCGTTGTGCATTTTGAGGACAATACCGGAAGAGAGGTTCATCGCGCTCTCCTGGCTAAGTGTCGCGAAAATTCAAACATCGAAATTATTGAGGATCATTTTGCCATAGACTTGATTGTTAACAAACAGGCGGACCCTTCCGACATGAGTGCCACTCGTTGCATCGGTGCTTATGTGTTGGATCGCAACAACTCTGAAGTGAAAATATTTTTAGCAAAATCCACCATCTTGTCCACAGGCGGCGCAGGCAAGGCCTATCTCTATACTTCAAATTGGAGCGGAGCTACAGGCGACGGTGTCGCTATGGCTTTTCGTGCAGGTGCTCGCATTGGCAATCTGGAATTCATGCAATTTCATCCCACAGTGCTGTTCCACAAAGACTCTCGAAATTTTTTAATTAGTGAAGCTTTGCGCGGAGAAGGTGGACAACTTATCAATGCTCAAGGCGAACGCTTCATGGATAAATATCACGAACTTGGTTCCCTTGCCCCAAGAGACATTGTTGCTCGTGGAATCGATGCTGAAATGAAACTCTCTGGTGCGCCTTGTGTTTTCTTGGATATGCGCAAACATGAACGTTCCTATTTGCAAACTCGCTTCCCGGTTATTTTCCAACGCTGCCTCGAATATGGAATTGATATGTCAAACGCCGTCATTCCGGTTGTGCCTGCCGCCCATTATCTCTGCGGTGGAGTTATCACTGACAAAAATGGCCAATCAGACATTCAATCACTTTGGGTGCTGGGCGAATCGGCTTGCACCGGACTTCACGGAGCCAATCGCTTGGCGAGTAATTCATTGCTTGAGTGTGCGGCGATGGCTCACAACTGCGTTAATGAAATAAAAAAACAGTACGCTGATTTGAAAATCTCCGCCAAACTTCCTCCTGATTGGAAATACCCTTCAGAAAGCAATGCGGACGAAATGATTGTTATTACTCATATGTGGGATGAAATTCGCACTCTCATGTGGAACTATGTTGGAATAGTGCGTTCGAATAAGCGACTTGAAAGAGCTTCCCATCGTTTGCAAAATATTTTATCTGAAGTGAAAGAATATTATTCTCATTTTAAAATTCACTCAGATATTATTGAGTTAAGAAATATTGCCATCTTTGCTCACTTAACAATTGAATGTGCCCTGCTGCGAAAAGAATCCCGCGGCATTCATTACAATATCGACTATCCAACAGCCAAGGAATCAGAACCAGGAAAAGACACAGTGGTTCTTCGAGGTCTTGTCTAATCGACTTAGTCTTGACCTCACCCTGTTCCTGTAGAGAAAATCGTCCTATGACAAAATCAATTTTTAATTTATTATCCCGGACTTTTGTCCAGCGTTTGAAATCTGTGTTCAATTCCTGCGGCCTACTCTTTCTAAGTTCCTGCGGCCTACTCTTTTTAAGTTCCTGCGGAACTATGGGTGTTGGGAGTAATGATCGTACGTCGCTGAAAAATAATCCGAGTTTGGTGCCAGAAAGTGAATACTACTCTTTTGTTGAGCAACGATCCGCGAAGCAAATTGTGTACGACGGAATGATCAATGTTTTAGATGCTTCTGCCACGCTCATGTCTGCTGACTTAACTTTTGCGCAAATTGATCACAATGCGCGAATTTTCCAATACAACGAATCTCAATATCAAAACGAAAAAGGCACGGCGAAAAATAACCTCGGCCAACAAACAGAAATTTTCCTCAGCTTTTTTGTGCCAGATAAAAAATTCGATGATCTCGCGAAAAGGTCCACTCGTTGGAAAATATTTTTGGACGTTGCTGGACAACGGTATGAGCCAAAGGTGATTAAAATCAAAACTCAATTTGCGGAAATTTTATCACTTTACCCCAACCACACTCGTTGGGGCACGCCCTACCGTTTGATTTTTCCAGTCCCGACTTCAATTTCAGAAGCTGGTAAAGCCGTGCTTACCTTAACTAGCCCGCTGGCTTCGACAACGATGGAATTTAATACTGAAAAAAAGTAGAATAAGCTGAGCTTACTTTTGTTCAACCGCAGCGATAAGAGCTTTTTCAATGGGCTTCACTTGATCTTTAATGACATCAGTCACCACTGAACCTGTCACTCGATTAACGACATCATAAAATGGATAGTCTATTATTGTAATTGCCCCAGAAAGTTTTGCTTCAAGAAAATCATCAGACTTTTCAGTGACGCAAAGAAGTAGTTGAATGTCCTTACAGTGCTCTTTAATAAGATCATCAGAATTAGAAAAATCCATAACTATGGAATAACCTCTAGCCGTTTTTCCAGGACATAAATTGGCTTCCTCTTTAATTTTCACGTCTCCTCTGACTGTCGTAATTCTTGTAAACCCATTTGCAGATTTTTCAGCCGTGAATTCAATTGAATTATTGTAAACTTTTTTATTCGTAATAATGGCTCCACCGGGTTCAAACTTTTCTAGAATATTTCTTGGATTATTTGTAGTGAACTGAAGTTTTTGGAAAGCCCCTTCAGTCATTATATTAAAGCTTTGAGTTTCGATCGTTTCAGTTGAGGTACTGGCATAAGCTTGGCCCTGAAAAGCTACGAGTGAACAAAAAACTATAGTTTGAATTTTTAAAATTATTTGCATAAACCATTACCTGACACAAAAAAGTCAGAAAAATCTATCTCTGAATTTCGCAGTGTTCAAAAATTAAACCCGCTTCGCCTGCACTCGCAATACAAAAATAAATTGTTTTTTTGTTTTTATAAAGTTTTACATCTTGTAATTGATAGACCGCCTCTTCAGAATTATATCCACCAAGAAAAACTTGGCCTGAACGTTCACAAGAATCTAAATCAATCGTTGGTTTCGCTTCTTTAATCTTTTCACAAATTTGTGAATGCACTCCTCCTTCAGGCCCAGCTTCTTGATCGACTTCAGAGGCAAAACCCTTAGCCGCGAAGGCAAATACAACTATTACACCAAATAAACTTTTCATTTCAAATCTCCTTAATCAAATTAAGTAATTCCGAAATTGCCAGAATTAATTTCCCGTTATTCCTAGCTCGGAATTGAATTTATGTCCGTGGCACAAAATACATGAGCCACCGAAAAATAACGACTGTTAGAATTTTTGACAGGTAAAAAAGAAAGAAATGAGTGCTTTTGTCTCATTCTTTTATATCTGTTTTAGATGAAAGTCCCCACTCTTGCAAAATAGAGGCTTCTTCTTCGGCTTTCATGGCTTTTTTAAATTTAGCGCCAGAAGCTCCTTTAACCCGACGTTCACAAGAAGTCCAATCACGATGACGATATACAATTCCACCAAGTAAAGACAAATAGGAGTAAGCAATCTTTTTTTCTTGCTTTGGTCGCATTTCTGGCAAACTTGAGTCCTCCGGCAAATCATAGATAGCAACTGAGTACTGAAGCAAGGGCCCCTGATACAGGCTAGGTCGACGCCCTTGGGAATATGCCACGGCAATTTCATCGCAGCGTTCATTTCCTGGGGTTCCTACGTGACCGCGTGAATAGTTCCATTCAATTTTATCGTCTCCTTTACGTTCCATTACCAACGAAAATAACCATTCCCACAAATCACGATTAAGAACTTCATTGCCTTCGGCATTTTTCCAACCTCTTTTTTTCCAACCCCAAACCCACTGCGTAATTCCGCGAATCACGTAGGTTGAGTCTGTGTAAAAAGCGATGGCTCCCTTTTTCTTTTGTACAAATTCTAAAGCTTTAATGGTTGCAAGCATTTCCATGCGATTATTCGTGGTTTCTTCTGCTCGCCCACCGAGCTCAGTCACAGTTCCGGTTTGCTCAGCAACGACGGCGGCCCAACCGCCAGGTCCGGGATTTCCCGAACAGGCGCCGTCAGTAAAAATCACAATTGGAAAGCGAATGGCTTTTGTCTCACTACTCATTTTATTCTTCCCTTTGACTAGTTCAAATCCAAAAGTCTCTGTTTAAGATCATCTTGAATCTCTTTGCTAGATCGAGCAACTCTTTCCATGACTTTTTCTTCGAAAGGATAAACAACAACTAGACTAATTTTTTCCTGGGCCTTCTTCATTTGGCGAAGCGCCATCGCGTAAATTTCGAGCTGTTCAAAGGCTTTCTCAGAATATTTTGTTGAGCCCGTTTTATAATCCACAATGACTATCTGACCATTTTCTTCCATTGCCCAAAGATCGATTTGCCCCTGAATCCAGTGGGACCCGAGAGTCACACAAAAGCCCCACTCCACTTCACCTTGCCGAATCCAGTTGAGCATTCGACCCTCTTGCCAATTTTTTATAAACTGAAATTCAGAAGAATTTAAAATCGCTTCAGGCAGATTTTCGCCTCGATATTTTAAAGATTCAAAGAGTCGATGAGATTCGACTCCCTGTACAGTTTTTTTCACCCGCTCCTCGGAACTTTCTTTATTGGAAAATTCCGTAGCGTTTTTTCCTAGAGACTCCTGGGACATGAGGGATTTTTGAGAGTTTGATATTCCGGCTTCCAATAAACGTGTCACAGAAATCAAACCTGATTTTATTTCAGCCGCTAGAGGCAATGCCTTGGGAATTTTTTCAGTCGCTTTTGAACTTAGAAGTAAAGGCTCGTAGCTCGCCTGAAAATTTGGAAAATAAAGAGTCGAAAATTCTTGATGACGTTGTAAGGCCTCGTCTGTCGGGCGCCACATTCTTGCCGCCCATGATTTTTCCGAAACTTTGGACCAAATCAAGGTGACGTCCTTTTTCGCGCGAGTCAAAGCTACATATAAAAGTCGATCGTGTTCCTTAAGCTCTCGCGATTTAACTTTTTCTGCAGAATCATTGGCAACCATGTTTTGCTCAGGCTTAGAGGTTTCAGGATCATTGACGCTCAGACAGAAAAGTTTTCTTTCCTCGTCAAAGGAAAAAAACTCACTTTTTTTCTGGTTTCGAATTTTTCCCATCGCTGGAAGAATCACATGATCAAATTGCAAACCTTTGGAAGCATGAATGGTCATTAAATTCACTCGCTGAGGTACTTCCACCGGCGTGGCGTCTCCATCAGAACCGGCCTCCAAATCTTGAATAGAAGATTCAGACCTCTCTGAAAATTCAAGATAACTAAAGCCCGGACGTTTTTCTTCAGCCTTCAATAAATTAATGAGCTTCCAAAGATTAGCTTCTCTTCGACCCGTGGATTCAACCATTCGGGCACTAAGTAAAAGTCCACATCCCAGTACCCCTTCGGCCCAGGCTTGACCGATACCCACCTTTTCAGTCAGCTGTTGTAACTGCAAAAGTTGTTTCAAAGATTCATTTTCGGCAAGTTTAACTTTCAATTCTGGCCAGAAATTTTCTGAGTAATTTGCGACGGACTTAATTAAATCTGTGTCTGAAACAAGAAACCAAGGTGAACGCAAAAGTTCCAACAAATTCAAGTTGTCATTCGGATTTACCAAAAACTTTAAGAGAGCTAAAGCGTCTTTAATTTCACGACGAGAATAAAATTTAGAAGAAGCATGCACTTGAACCGAAATCCCTGCTCGATGACATAGTTCTGCGATCTTATCGAGTTCTCCATTCGTGCGGCTCAATACACAAATCTGTTCCGGTGGAGTTTCCTCTCGGAGTAATTGCAAACATCGAGCAATCACTGCTTGATGTTCCAAACTGCCTCCGGACTCTTCGTCTTCTTCCGTTAAGCGCTCAGGACTTGGTTCTTTTTCTGGCTCTGGACAGGCCATAAATATAGCCGCCGGCAGCTCTGAAGGAATGTCCGAATTTGCCGCTATCATTGGTCGAAATTGATTTCCCAACCGAGAAAAAAAGTGATTAAAAAAATGTAAAAGTTCAGGCCGCGACCGATAATTCTCCATTTTTTGTAAAGACTGACCACCAGCCTGTTCATTCTCGAGTTCTTTTTGTTCAAAGACTTCAGAACGCGCGCCTCGAAATAAATAAATACTTTGTTGCGGGTCCCCCACCGTGAAACTATTGGCCCCTCCGATCAATTTCTTTAATAACAAAACTTGTCGAGGCGAAGTGTCTTGATACTCGTCAATGAGCCAAAAATCCCATTCACTGGAAAAATGCTTTGCTGAATCTGGATATTCGTGAACCAGTTTCAAAGATAGCAATTCTAAATCTTGCATTGTCAGTGTTGCCATCGACATTTTTTGCGCGATTATTTTTTCAAAAACTGCTTCAGCTAAATTTTGAAAACCCAAAGTGAGTCGTTGATGCTCATCCCAGCCTTCTGGTGTGTCCACCCATTTTATTTTTCCCTTTGCATAATTTTGAATTTTATCTCGAAGTTTTGAGACCGCTTCCTCAGAGTTTTTTAATTGCGGACGACCTTTATTATCGAAAAAATGAAGTAAAATTTCTGCTCGATTTTGATTTGTGTTGTTGCGGTAAGATTCCTTCAATTTATCTATCGCCTGTTGCAAAAGAGTTAGATAGTTATGCCAAGCTTCAGGTTTTTCTGCACGTGAAACGGTCTGGATAAAGTCTTCAGATTCTTGAATCCACTCCAAATCCATTCGCTGAATAAGATCAAAGCTGTCTTCAATTTTTGCAGGCGTTAGTTTTTGATTCTGCTCAAAACGAGCTTCCGCATAGGATCGCAGGGCCTTTAAAATCTTTTTTAAATCTACTTGTTCTAGTAACATTTCTAAAGCTTGTGCTTCCTCGACCTGTGAGAGACATCCGCGAACTATTTTTTTTAGAGCGCGTTCTTCTTGTTGCTGGTCAATAAAGGAAAATTTTGGATTAAGTCCGATTCTTGATCCATACCTAGCAAGATACAAACTCAGCACACCGTGAATCGTAGAAATATGCAAAAGACTTTGCTTCTGTACGAATTCGACAAGCTCGGCATCTTCTTTTGCAAGTGCCTCATGCATCAAACGCTCACGCAATTCTTGAGTCGCCTTCCGCGTGAAAGTTGTGACGACCAGCCGCGGCCACTGCTCTTTGCCCGTTTTATATTTTTTTGCAATAGCAAGAACGCGCTGAACGAGCTCGGTGGTTTTACCTGCTCCAGCGCCCGCTCGCACCACGACAGAGTTCATGCTTGAATAACGTTCAAGCCAGGCTTTGTTATCTAGTGGAGATTTTACTGATTGAGGTGTGGTGCTCGACATAGCTGACTCCATTGGCAACGTTCACATTCTTTCAAGGTCAACGGTTTTGGTGCAAATTCACCTTTTTTCAGCGCTGACTTTAGAATTTCCATTTTTTGTTCAATTTGAAAAATATTTTCTTTCAGAGCCTCTTGCTCTTTTGGTTCTTCGGGATGGACGCCTCGCAATTTAAAATCTCGATAGACATAATAAAGTGCACCAGTGAGCGTTTTCCCACTCAACTCTTCAATGTGGTGATTTTTAATCAACCAAGCATAAAAAGCCAATTGCAGATGATTTTTTGCAATCCACGTTTTAACACCAAATGATTTGTCACTCGATTTATAATCATAAATCACGACGGTTCCATCATTCTGCTCATCAACACGGTCTAAAGAACCAGACCATTGAAACTCATCAATCGACTTTTTAAATTTTAGTTCACGATGCGAAGTGAGTTTTCTTGTGACGGCAGTTTCTTTTTCAAACTTCAAAAAACGAAAAGCCAATTGGGTGTATTTTTCCCTTAAGGGTGGCCAAAGACGTGGGTCACCGAGAATGAATTTTTTTGATATTTCATCAAGCATTGAACAAATTTCGGATTTTTCATAATCGTATTTTCGTGGCTCAAAAGATAAACGCTCAAACAGTTTATGCACAATACTTCCAAGGGAACGTTGATCCGGATCTAAATCAACTTGAGCTTCATCCAACAAATGAAAAAGCTTCCCAGCTGCAAACTTAAAAGGACATTGAAAATACCGCTCAAACTGCGACGCTGACAAAGTCGGCATTTCCTTAAGAACCATTGGTGGCAAAGCCTGTTCACCGCAATCTTGCAAAATTCGCTCGTGCATCTGTAACGCCCGTGACTCAGAAAGCTGTTGCGTCCAATGTGTCGCTTGAACAAGTTTTTCAACTGAAGGCTGGCTCATAATTGAATCAAGACGGTTAGCAAAAGGTATCGTGATCAAAATTTTTTCATTATTAGATTTTTGCATCCAAAGTGGATGAGGACTTTCCATCGCCCCTGAAAAATTCGTCATAGGAAAAAGAAAATAATCATTGGTGTGAGTTTGAGAAGCCAGCCATTCCAACTGAAACTGAGCAGCCGAGGTTTCCGGACTAGAAAGTTGAAAGCCTGTATCTCGAAAAATCTTCTCCACCTCTGGGGACGACACCAATTGAGAGCCATTACCTTTAAATGAAGATTCTGTTAGACTCAGAAAAAATCGGTGAGTAAAGACAACTGAATCAGCTGAGGACAGAGAAATAATTTGTACGCCTTCCCGATTTCCGGAACTACGATGAAGTTCCATTTTACTGACAATTTGTTCAAGCCAAAAGAGCCAATGAATAAATTTAAGCTTTAACTCCGAATCATTGACCGAAAGGAGTTCTTTCAACACCATTTCAAAGTGTGCCACCGGCGCTTCATTGGGCCACAGACGAGTCAATACACCAATAAAATATTTCAAATCGATGGGTTCTTTTGGAATAGATTCGTCAGTCATTGCCTTTAAGACCGAAGAATCTCGAGCTAAATCTTCATGGTCTAATATATTAGAAAAAAGTGCTGAAAACTTTTCGAAGCGCAATGATAAAGGTGAGTTTTGAAAAGCAGAAGTTTCAAGATCAGGGTATTCATAAGAATGACTTGCGACTCTCAAACGACTGAGCCACCAGTGCACGAGTGGCAAAGATTGAATTCTATAAGTACCTTCTTTGGAATAAGGAATTCCTTCTTCTTTAAAAAAAACTTCAAGCATCGGCCAATAGCTTTCAATATCAGTAGCAATCACAGCAATGGCATCAGCAGGGACGCCAGACTCCAGAAGTTTTCTAATTTCTAAAGTCAGAAATTTAATCTCTGCCAAAGGCCCCGTGAATCGAAAACAATTTGCTGCGTGGTCAAGGGAACTCCCGGTGGAGGACATTTTCGTCTTTTCTGCGAAAAGACTTACTTTCCCGAAACCTTCAATTTCTTCATAAGCATTCATTAGATACTTGTACTTCTGATCACCTGAAAAAATTGGCATCAACACTTGCACATCAATTGTCCGCGACAATGTTTTTAATAATTCGGCTTCAACCCTTGTTAGCTCCGCACCAAGATCCACAACAAGTTGACGGTTCCAATGATTTTCCCAAGAGGATTGATTACTCAGATAAGGAGCCACCCATTTTGGCGTTATTTTGTTGCCGGAAATTAATTCTTCACCCACCTCTTGTGCCAAATCATACCAAACTTCCCATTTCTCAGCAGAGGTTGGATTGACTTCAAGCCAATCCTTCATTTGTTCCTGACCCATCGGATGTGTGATCACTTGAATCATCAATTCCAAAAATTCTAGAAGAGTTTCTTCTCCGCGATGACGAGCAACCGCCAAAGAGCTGTTAGCCAATTTTTCACGCAACCAAGTTCTTATAAAATCCTTCGAAACTAATCTCATGTCTGGGGAATTCCGACGTAAAATCAGACGCCACAATTCACTGGCTCGGAGGACACTAAAATCCTCAAAATATCCTTGTTTTTTAATGAGCTCGCTCTGCATTTCAAATTTGCTGCGCAAATCTGAAACGATCAGAGTTTCTTTGTTAGCATCAAAGGTGGACAAAATTTTCATTCGTTCTTGAGAAGAATAAATTTTAATTATTTCTAGCATGAAAAAGAAAATATCTTAGCGACGTTGCTTAAGTCGACGCTTTTTTCCACCAAACTCACTGAGACTAAAAAATGGATCAAATCCTGCTTCAAAGGAAAGTCCAACTTGGTAACGATAATCCGGAAGCTGCCCTGCAACAGCTCCTCGTTCGACGGTGTAGGAAGCTATATCAAAAGACAGCAGCCACAAATCAACGGAAAGACCATAACCTGGCCAGCCTTGATAAAAACCATAGCGTGCGTCGATCAGAGCTAAATCCAACTCAATACCTGCGTTAAATTTTTTACTTAGATCCACATCGACATTATTGATGTGACGATACTCTAGCCCTGCGCCCCAACCAATACCCAAAAAGTCTTGGTGCGCCGTTAAACCCAAAACTAAATTATCTTCGATGGGCGGTGGAGGGTTGACGCCAACACTGGCATAAAAAGGGGTATAGCCAACATCCTGCCAACACAGGGAAACTGTTGGATTGAACGGAAACTGAGGCTTCCAAATTAAACCAATGTCGCCACCATAACCTGTTCCCGTGCTCGTTCCTGCCGTGAGAGTGTTTTGTAGAAAGTTTTGATTGATCGTCGCCGTTAACAGAGTCGCCGCACCAACCGTCGTCGTGCCGCCAGTTCTTGTGACTCGTTTAAAATTAGCTCCGAACGCAAGCGAAGGACCCAAATTAAAAGCCCCACCAACAACAAATCCATAATCCTGAAAACCCGTGAGATTCGCAGAAGGAAAAACTGGATTTTGAACTAAAAAGTCCATGGCTAAACTTCCATAAAGTGCAAATCCAAAATTACCGATAGCAAGAGCCGAACGTCCCATTCCACCAAGCCACACATTGTTACCGTAGAGTGAATTAAGATTTCCCGCAGCAGGAGGATTTTGTACAGGATTATTGCCACCACCACTCACTTGACAAGAACCGCACCCTCCTCCAAATCCTAGATCTGCGATTGACCAACGAATACCCTTTGTGAATGCAAGCATTGCAGGATTATAAAAAATGATTCCCGCATCGGTCTCTGTAGGAATTCGTACACCACCTCGCCCAAGATCTTTCACTGTTTGAGTGTACTCAATGACATCTTGTGCTCGTGAAACCGAAGAAGATGTCACCACCAATGTCACCATAGAGGGAATCAATAACCAAAAAAATAATAATGCATTTTTAGAAACGGAAGGCGAACTTAAGAACATACCGTCGATCTTCCGTTAATGCGTTTCCTTGTCCTACGTCTTCTCCGTAAGAAGCCAATTGAAATTGCAAATTCTGAGTGGACATCTCCATTCCTGCTGTCCACCAGTGACCATTCATCCCCGCTCGCAAAAAGAAAAAATCAGAGTAATTCATTTCCCATCCAGCGTGATAGTAGCGAATAGGATCTGCCGCCGTTTGTGAAGCTAAAAGGCTTTGCACCTCGAAGGTCACACTTGAGCGAGCGCGATTGGCATGAATTGGAAAAATCGCCAAGGCGACATCGTAATCTTGCGTGACCGGATTTGGAATCCCTGTCGTTGTCATTTGAATATTTTTTCCTGAAGTGAATTGTGTGCTGCCGACATCACGAGCGACAATAGAAAGCGTTGGCAACCAGATCCAAGGAGCGGTCAAATTCAGTCCAACATCTCCGCCAACTGCGGCGCCTTCCGAAGCATTGGCTTGAAGAGTGTAATTCCCCGGGTAAGCCAGCGCAGGATTCACGACTTCAACACGATCGATGGCTTTGCCTGTGAATCCAATTTTGATTCGTCCATCCCAAAAACGAAAATTATATCCCAGCAAAATGGCTTCATCTTTTTGATAAAAAATATTCGTCGATGTTTTTGCCGTGTTCATGATCATATCAAGGACTTCACGATAATAGATTCCGATACCAAAATTTCTCACTACAAAGGAAGGGAAGACTTGCTCTCGAATGTGAAAATAGGTATCTGGAGACTTATTTAGTGAATTTGAAATCTGCACCAAATCCGTCGGCGCCGAAAAAGGTCCGCTATTGTAAATGCCATTATAATTTTGCGAAAACTCCAATTCAGGATCCAAAAGCGTACCGTAATAATCACGTAATTTGCCCAATCCCGCAGGATTTGCGAGCAAAGAAGTTTCATCATTCGCTACCGCAATTTTTGCTCCACCCATTCCAAGCGCTCGAACGCCGGTGAAAAAACTGTGCACCTCTTGAGTCCATCCTGGAAAGCTCACGAGTAAAGCCGATAGCAATAATAGAATTCTTGACCTGTTTTGACTCACTTTACAATTTTCTCAGAATTATGTCCCAATATGAATCAATTCAATAAAATCAGACGAAGGTCCAAGCACAGTTTTAGGACCTGTTCTTGACCTTGATCTCTACTCGAGAGAACCTAATTAACGGAGGCGTGTATGAGGTTTTTACGTTCACAAAGTGCTAGAAAAAAATTCATGGATAAAAATTTCTGGAGTGCAAAATTGTCTGTGGCTTTTTCCCCACTGGCCCTCGTTCCGCTCCTTATCGGCTGTGCCAATTCAAATTTGGATAATATCTATGATGCCCAAACTTGCTTAGATAAATCCACCCAAGCAACAGCCATGACTTGCTACGCGAAAGTGAATGGAGATTCTTCAGCCGCCGCTTCTCTTATTCGCTGTGCCTCAATTTTAGTGTATGAAGGTTTTGGCTCTGCAAGTGTTTTGCAAACAGCCTCCTCTCAATTAACGGGCTCGTCAGCAGGAAATGCAGCGGCTGCGCTAGCTTTTTTAGCTGATAAAGGTGCTTTTGCTTATTCTTCCGCTGCTGACTTGAGTAAAGCCGCTGATGCTGCGACTCAATGTGGAGCTTCTGGTTCCTCTGGTCTTTCATTTTTAGCTTCATTAGCAAGTGTTGCAACAATTGGGAGCGCTATTGGTCATTCAGGAACTCCAAGTCTAAGTGATATCAACACGAATGCTTCGACAATTGTTAGCACTTATCCCCAAGTGCCCTCTTTACTAACAACGACCTATCAGCAAAATTGCTCAGGAACTATTTCTTCCGCCGATCAATCTTTTTGTACTCAGTATGCTGCCGCCTTGACTCATTCCTCGAGCGCTTCTGCTGCCGCGACTTACTTTTTACAACATTTAAATTAATTCTGAACTACCGGTTTTCAGCTACAGGTTTTGAACTGGCAAAGACCAGCAACTTCAAGCGGTGACCGATACCCCACCGATACCCCCAGCTCAACACACAAGAAGCTTGGAAGAAGGAAAAATCTCTTATCAAAAAAATCGATTGAGAGGGCTCTCCAGTAGTGATTGGATTATTTTGTGGACTTAATTGAAAAGCACTTACAATTCCCCGACCAAACGAAGTTCGAACATTTGGTTTTGTTGTGGATTGTTGATCGAGCCCACATTTTCTCCGAAATACGCTAGATCAAGTCGGAAAACCGTGAAGAGCGCAGAGAACCCGGCAGAAGGACAACCTTGGCCATAACCCACGCGCCACTGACCTTTCCACCATGAAGTCATCATCCAATCGAATTCAAAACCTGCGTGCATTCCTTTTTGCCAATTCCAAGCCGGATGATTGATGTCTCTTTCATCAAAAGCAAAACGTCCACCAAATATCCAAAATTTTGGTATTTCGAAACGCGAACCCACATCGAAAACACGATATAATTGTTCAGGTTGATTCACCGTTGAAAAACCATTCGTTAAAGCACGAGTGGTAAAACCGCCATCCAATAAATTTCGTCCAACCAAAGCAAAAGTTGGCCGAGAACCCCGGATCCAATCCCAGGCATTTCCTTCTGGTAAATAAGGAGTGTACAACAAACCCAAATCAAAATCGCCGGTCGCTCCGCTGGTCATATCATTTTGTGAGAGGGTATTACTGCTTGTTGCAACATCTAAGGCATTCAATTCCTTTGAAGCATATTCGCGCATGATGGCTTTTGCCGTTACTCCCCAACTCAGTAAACCCAAAGATTCATTTTTTATATTTTTTCCAAACCCATAAGCCAAAGTTGTATCTGCATAAGCACGGATATCCAAAGCCGGCGCGCCTTGATTGTGAACCGCCATATCTATAGTTAAATCCGCAGGAACGAATGCCACGCCCCAATTTGGCCGAGCCCAAGACATTTCCAGCAATTTCACTCGCACCTGATATTGACTACCGTACAAGCTATTCAAAGTATTTACCACACTGGCAAGATTGCTCGCACCACCACCCGTGCCAGATAATCCTTGAATCTTATTATTAAAATCTTGGAAACCAAGCGATCCCGCCACATCCACAGGTGCGACTTGCATTTGCCCCTCTGTGAATCGCGAATAAGCTGCCGAGTTGTAGGCCCAAGCTGAGTAGTCATTTGCGACAGCCGCAAACGCGCCTCCCATTCCCACCGCACGAATCGATTGGTATTGCTGATGAATACTATCGAAAGTTCCGGTGGCTGCAGAGCCCGTGGAAACAAGACCGAATACCAGTGAAAAAATTCCGAGATGTTTTGTCATGAAATTAAGATATAATTTCTTCGATGTATCAGCATTCAAAAAATTACATTCTGACCTTTGTCTATGTGCTTTTTTTTATACCTTTTCTTGCGCACGCCGCGCCATTCACTGATTTTCCACCTGATCAAATTGATTCAGGACTTCATCCTAAACCCAAAGAAGAGCCACGACCTCGAACTGATTTCTCTGAGTCAACAAGTATCACCCCAACAAATTCACCACTACCCAAAGAATTTAATTCTACTGGGGAGATTCCAATTATTCCGACCCGAAAACTGTCGCAAGAAGCCATTTTTTTCACAGCGGGGATGTGGGTTGGTTCTGTCGTTGATAACTCAATGAGCAATTCTATCACCTATCTACGAATTGGAAAAAGTGTTTATGACATTGCAGATACTGCGACGGAATACACTCTTGATCTTAGCACCAGCGGCAATTTTGGCTGGAGTGCGGGCTATAAATTTTTACAAGATTTGGGTAAATTCTACGAGCCTTATATGAAAGTGGCGGTTGGCGCATTTTATTCTGGCGGCCAAATACCCGCAACATTGATTGATTGGCAACGCTATCAGCTTCGCGGGGAAATTGGTTGCGAAGATCTTTTTAATCGCTCAAGAAGTTTGCGAACTGAGTTGGGTTTTTCATGGTCAGGATTCGGTGCAGCGGTTTACCTTGGTGCCAGTTATGCCTTCTGATTTTGCTGCGATTGACTTTGAATGGCGGCTGAAATTCGTTGAAGCTCTATTTTAAGTTCATCTAGTGATTTTTCATTGCGTACCACAAAATCCGCCTGTTTTTCTTTTTCACTCAGAGAAATTTGGTTTTTTAGTCGTTCAGTAATTTCTTGCTCACTCATGCCGTCTCTAGCCTTTAGGCGAGCTTTTTGCTCAGCCTCACTACAGGAAATCACAATTATATAGTCAAATTCATCCTGCATCTGTTTTTCAAACAAAAGAGGAATATCATAAAAGACCATTGCTGCGCCTTTTTTCTCTTCTTTTGTCCTCGCCTCAAGCGTCGACTGTTTAACAAGGGGATGGATGATCGCTTCCAGTTGGCTCAAGTTATTTGGGTCTGAAAAAACAAGTGCGGCCAATTTTTTTCGATCTAGACTTTGGTTTGGTTTGAGAATCCCTGGACCAAATGATTTTACAATTTGTGCAAGCCCTGGGGTTCCCAAAGCAACAACCTGTTTAGCTATCTGATCAGCATCAACAACAGGAAATCCCAATTGATAAAATATTTTAGCCGCTGTTGATTTACCGGAGGCAATCCCCCCTGTGAGCCCTATCCAAAGCATATTGGCCTTTCAGAATCTTGTCTGGAATTTTGTCTCATGCTGAAACAAGATTGCTTCAAAGCACAGACGTATTGCCTGACTTCACTCTGATGAATTAAAACTAATCTTAAACTATTTCAAGATTTTACCGATAGTGAGGCCGTAAGGAAAGGTAAATTCAGTGAGTAAAGCTCTAGAAACATTTGGAAAATATTTGCTTTTGGAACGTCTTGCTGCTGGTGGTATGGCTGAGGTTTATCTTGCGAAGTCAGTGGGCGCGGGTGGAATTGGCAAATTTGTCGCGATCAAGCGAATTTTGCCTCAGTATTCTGACAATGAAGAATTTATCAGCATGTTTAAAGAAGAAGCAAAGCTCGTGATGAATCTGAATCACGGAAATATCGTTTCGATTTTTGATTTTGGTATTGAGCACTCACAGTTTTTTTTAGTGATGGAATTTGTGGAAGGTCAAAATTTGAGGCAAGTTCTCAATCATATGAAAAAAATCGGCAAATACTTTTCGATTGATCAAATTGTCCACGTTGCAAAGGAAGTCGCTTCAGGTTTAGATCATGCCAATCGCTGTATGGACGCTTCCACAGGACGCTTGCTCAACATCACACATCGTGACATGAGCCCACAAAACGTGATGCTCAGCTTTGAAGGCGAAGTCAAAGTCGTGGACTTCGGCATTGCTAAAGCTGAAAACCAGATAGAACAAACTCAAGTCGGCACGATCAAGGGAAAATTTGGATATATGAGTCCAGAGCAAGCCGAGGGACAATCCGTCGATGCTCGCACGGATATTTTTTCTTTAGGAATTGTTCTTTGGGAGCTTTTGGCGAAAGACCGCTTGTTCACCGCTCAAAACGAACAGGCTGTTTTGAAAAAAATTAAAGAATGTCAGATTCCACCCATTCGACAATTGAATCCTGCCGTTCAGCCTGAGTTAGAAAAAATTCTCTTGAAAGCTCTCACCCGAGATCGCAATCTTCGCTATCAATCTGCAGAGAACTTTGCCAAAGATCTTAGTAAATATTTAAATACCAATTTCCCAGATTTTTCCAAGCAAGAATTCTCTAAATTCATGAAGCAAGTTTACAGCGACATGTACCAAGAAAATCGAAAAAAATTGGCAGAATACGCAAAGGTCGAAGTCGAATTAGAGGGAAATACCGACCATGCAAGCATAACGACTTCGTACACAAATGAACAGATTAATGCCAATTTAAAAAATAAAATAACTGCCGCTAAAAATAAAAAGTCAGAGGAAAATGACTCCGAAGACGATCGCAAAGATGAAAACTCATTACAAATTGATCAGTCTCTGAGCCATAAAGTAGATCTCAGTAAACTCATTGTTGAGGACGGAATAAAATCCTACGGTGGTATTGTTTCTCAAAGTAAAAAAAATCAGTACCTCGCCAATGTCACCACCGGTCAGTACATTAACACTCAACATCGCTCGGGCGGGACTCAAGTCAATTATAATCCAGGAACCGGCACCAATATTCGTTGGAATCCTCCTCAAGAATTTAAAAAATCTAATTCAAATTGGCTTGCAACACTTCTGATTGCTGTGGCCATCGCAATCGGTGGGTATTATTTTTTACAAAATCGAAGAGCCCACAGTCATTCGGGAATCTACGCCGCCATCCCCAATGAAACCACGCAAGGCTTGTCAGAGTATTCTTCGAAAACTCCAGCGCAGCAATCAGTCTCCTTAAATATCCAGAGCATTCCCTCTGGAGCTAAAGTCATCATAAATGACATTCCAATTGGTGTAACTCCAGTGATTTCACATGTCGATCAAGGAAAGCCCTTTAAGCTAGCGCTTTTCAGAGATGGCTATTTACCTGCTGAATTCGTCAGCGAGGTCGCTGAAAAGGATGGCTACTCCCGAAATGTCGTGATGATGCCAGAACCCTCCACTGGAACTATCGTCATCAATACAAGTTCTCAAACGGGACAGAATACAATTGTAAAAATCAACGGTCAGCGAGTGGCGAATCAATTACCTTATGTTGCAAAAGTGGCGGCAGGAACTCCCGTGACCGTCACTCTCATAAATCCTTATTTACGCACTCAAGGGCAAGTCACTGTCGTGATTAAACAAAATCAAAAACGCAACCTCGATGTTCCACTTAATAAACCAGCCACCATCACTGAGTAACTCAATTTAGGATTTAAAAATGAAAAAAACTGCCGAGACACTTCCCCAAGTTATCCTCAACATGTACGAAAGAGCAACGACAACCCCAGCCATCAAATACAAAACCAAACAAGGCTGGCAGTCTTATTCTTGGAAGGAATATTTCGAGCAAATTGAAACCCAGGCTTTGGGTCTTTTAAATTTACAAGTCAAGCCGGGCGATCGAATCGCCATCTTTGCCAGCACTCGAGTTGAGTGGTGCATCGCTGATTGGGCCATCTTAGGAATTGGCGCTATCACTGTGCCAATTTATCAAACAATGACGGCGGAAGATTTGGAGTTTGTACTTAATAATTCTGGGTCCAAAATTCTTATTATGGAAAACCGCTATACGATGAAGGTGTTTAATCAAATCAAAGATCGCTGTCCAACTGTAGAAAAAATAATTATGTTTGATAGCGAAACGTCCACCGAGCCTGACCTTCTCTCTTGGACTCAATTACAAAAAATGGGAAGTGACCGACGCGCAAAAAATCAAAACAATGGAAATCCAAAAGAGTTCTCTGATCTTTGTAAAAAACCTGTGGCTGATGATATGGCCACAATTCTTTACACCTCAGGAACTACGGGTCAACCCAAGGGCGTCGTTTTAGCACACCGACAAGCCATCAGCGAGGTTCACGATTGCTTTAATTATGTGGGAGTCACCTCTGCAGACAGTGCTCTCACTTTTTTACCCTACGCCCATATTTTAGGAAGAATTGAGCACTGGGGCGCAGCCTACATTGGATACACCCTTGCTTTCGCGGAATCGATCGATAAAATTCGCTCGAACCTTCTTGAAATTCACCCGACCATTATGGTGGCGGTTCCCAGAATTTTTGAAAAAATCTACAGCTCGGTTTGGGCACAGGTTGAAAGTAATATTGCCACCAATAAGATTTTTCGCTGGGCCTTGGCGGTTGGTCTCCGAGTGGCTGATCATAAGCTCAAGCATGAGCCCATCCCTTTGACTTTGTATGCGCCCTATCAACTTGCAAAAACGCTGGCTCTTCATAAAGTGACCGAGCTTTTTGGTGGCAAATTACGATTTGCCATCAGCGGTGGGGCCCCGATGCCAAGAGACATTGCCAATTTTTTTCACGCTTGTGAAATATTAATTCTGGAAGGTTATGGCCTGACTGAAACCACCGCCGCGATCACGGTGAATGCACCTTTTGACTACCGCTTTGGCTCTGTTGGCAAACCCGTTGGTGATGTCGAGCTGAGAATTGCCGAAGACGGAGAAATTTTAGTTAAATCTGATAAGGTCATGAAAGAGTATTACAAAAATGATGAGGCCACGAAGGAAAGCTTCTCTGAAAGATGGTTTCACACCGGCGACATTGGTGAAATTCTTTCTTCGGGTGATTTAAAAATCACTGACCGTAAAAAAGATTTAATTAAAACCGCCGGTGGTAAATATGTCGCTCCTCAACGACTGGAAGGCCTTCTAAAAGCCCACTCCTATATTTCCAATATTCTGATTCATGGTGATCAAAAAAAATACATTGTTGCGCTTTTAACTTTGGACAAAGGCTTCATTCTTAATTTTGCTAAAGACAAAGGTGTTAAATACTCTGACTATGCTTCGCTTCTGCAGAGTCCTCAGGTGCTAGAACTTGTTCGCAAAGGAGTCGCTGAGACAAACACTCATTTGGCCTCCTTTGAGACCATCAAACGTTTTGCGGTGTTACCAGAGGACTTTACGGTTGAGGCTGGAGAGCTCACTCCTTCTTTGAAAGTGAAACGTAAAGTGCTCGACAAAAAATTCAAACGTGAAATTGATGCGCTTTATAGCGGTAGCAAAGGCGATTAATAAACCCAAATTCGCAAATTCAAGGCGACGAAGGAGCCAGAGAGATTTATGTCGCGATTGGTGACTCCATCGTTACGAAGAGCTTTCGCGCCACCAGCCTGATTTCCTTGAAAGTTTGTCACACTATTTGTTTCGGTCATGCTTGCAAAATCCATCATACGATAACCCAATTCCATACTGATCGTTGTGGAATCACTCATTAAAGTTTCAAAGCCCATGGCCACCGCATATGAAATTTGTGTCCCACCCACCACTTCGCGAAAATTTGCAACTCCCGGAAATTGGGTATTCCCCGCTGCAGTAAAATTATAATTATTTTGCACCGTGATGGTGGAGTAACCACCCTCCGCGCACAACCACAAGCGATTTTCTTTCCAAGTTTTCAAATTGAATTCAAAACCAATTTTAGGAGTGTAAACAGTGATCTGACTATTCATCGTATAATAAACAGTGCCTGAGGCCGCATCCTTACCCGACACATTTGAAAGCGTCGGAGGCTGCAGAACCTCGAGTCCTACACGCCAAGTAACTTTACCTGCATTGATCAAAAATCCAAACTCATAAGACCAAAGATTTGTGAACTGATCATTAAAGGCCAGGTTCGCACCAGAGGACTGAGCAAAGGGATCCGTCGCACCTTGCCATGAAGGAAGATAAGAACTACGCAAATAACTTCCAAATTTTTCCTTGCCCATATCAAAAACCACAGCGTGAGCAGGCGTTGCACTAAAAAAAAGTACAGCACTCAGGAAAAAGATGAAATTCACAATGAATGACTTCGGCAGAAGCGGCTGAAAATAAATTTTCCTCATATTGTCCCCCACTCTTGAGTCTTGATCACTCAACTAAATCCACCACCAGGCGAGCGGGAAATTTTGGCTCTTGCATATGGCTGGGGTAGGAGGCCACTCGTACACGAACGGATTTTTTTAAATCCAACACCAGATTTTGCGATTGGCTGATACGGTCGAATTCAAGCTGAGCCTGCTTAATATAGAGTCCCTTTGACAAACGATCGGTTAAAACTTTTCCCTCAATTTTCGAATTGAGCGTTAAAGCCATGTTAATAATCAGTCGATGAGATTTTTCTTGATACTCAACTTGATAATACCCACCCTTCGTCGCCGGACGGCCAATGGCATCGCCCCAGTCAAGGATAAGCCTCTCTGTTTTCAATTTTTGTGAAGCCGATTTACGAATATCATAAAGACTCATGTAACTTTCGGAAACTCCTCCGCGAACAGCGCCATTGCCTCTCAACCACTGTTCACTCACCGTTTTCAGTGCGGGCTGAAGAACCGGCTTTTGAGTGTTCGCCGCCCATGAAATAGTAGAAATTGCATTAAAAATAAGGATAAAAAATATCTGATATTTAGTTCTTAAACTCATAGACTTATGGAAGCGCAAATTACTCAGGGAGGCAAGATTCCTATTGGCAAAAGTACAGAGAAAGCCAACATTATTCAGTGCGCAATGATGGCCAGTCCGCTGCAATAGTGATAACCAAAGGAAATGAAAAATACAACACAACCAAATTCCATTTTAGCCGCCTTTGAAGCCAAAACCTGGGGTACCTTTGACGAATGCATCCCCTTCGACAAAATTCAACTTGGCGATTTTGTTCCTGCCATTGAACAAGGAATTATCGTCGCGCGAGAAAATATTCGTAAAATCAGAGAAAATTCTGCGCCAGCAACCTTTGAAAATACACTATTAGCTCTGGAATCAACTTCTGAACTTCAAGAAATCGCCTCAACTATTTATTTTAATCTCTTTAGCGCAGAAGCTTCGCAAGAACTGCAGGCTTTGGCTAAAGAAATCTCTCCAAAAAACGCCGCTTTCGCCAGTGAAGTTTCTCTGGACCCAAAGCTTTTTGCTCGAATTAAAACCGTTTATGAAAACCTGGCAAAAAGTTCGCTGAATGAAGAGCAAAAAATGCTCACCGAAAAAACTTATAAAAGCTTTGTCCGCAATGGAGCTTTATTAAATCAAGAAGAAAAAGAGAAAATCAAAAAAATCGATCAGGAACTCGCAGCACTTGGCCCTCAATATTCAGAAAATGTTTTAAAAGCCACAAATGCTTTTGAATTAGTGATCACCGATAAAAAGGATTTGGACGGACTGCCAGAATCTGCCATTGAGGCCGGTGCACAAGAAGCAAAACGCAAAAGCAAAGATGGACAATGGATTTTTTCATTACAAGGACCGAGTTTCATTCCATTCATGCAGTACTCAAACAACCGAGAACTTCGCCAAAAACTTTGGAAGGCATACGGCGCCCGGGCTTACCTCAGTGAAAATAATAATCAAAAAATTATTTTAGACATGGTTCGCTTGCGTGATGAACGAGCCAAAGTGCTCGGCTATAAAAATCATGCAGAAATCACTTTAACTGAACGAATGGCCGAAACTCCGAAACAAGTTTATGATTTTCTTAATCAACTTTTAGAGCCTTCTCTGCTTTCCGCAAAAAAGGATTTACAAGAGCTTCGTGAATTTGCCAAAGAATTGAATGGCCCCGTAGAACTTATGCCCTGGGATTTTTCTTTCTATTCTGAAAAGCTCAAAGAGAAAAAATTCAAATTCAGCGAAGAAGAGCTTCGTCCCTTTTTCAAATTAGAAAACGTGGTTCAAGGCGTTTTTAAGCACGCGGAAAAACTTTATCACTTGAAATTTGAAAATGTTTCGAATGTTCCAAAGTATCATCCCGAAGTTGAAACTTACAAAGTCACTGATACTCAAGGTAACTACATCGGTCTCTTTTACACCGACTTTTTCCCTCGAGAAACAAAACGCGATGGAGCTTGGATGACCTCTTATCGTGATCAGGGTTTATTTATGGGCGAGGTTCGCCGGCCTCATATCAGTGTTGTTTGTAATTTCACCAAACCGACTCCGACGAAACCCTCTTTGCTCACTTATGACGAAGTAACAACTTTATTTCATGAATTTGGCCACGCCTTGCATGGCTTACTCAGTCATTGCACTTATCGTTCTTTGTCTGGAACCAATGTGTATTGGGACTTTGTCGAGCTCCCTTCTCAAATCATGGAAAATTGGGTGAAAGAAAAAGAAGGTTTGGATCTTTTCGCCAAACATTATGAAAGCAATGCCGCGATTCCCTTTGAGCTGATTGAGAAAATAAAAAAATCCAATCAATTTCAAGCCGGTTATTACAGTTTAAGACAATTGAGTTTTTCCTTACTCGACATGGCTTGGTGGACAGCCAATCCTGCAGAAATCACTGATGTCACCAGCTTCGAAATCAAGGCCACAGAAAGGGCTCGCCTGTTTCCAGTCGTGGAAGGGGTAAATAGTTCTTGCGCCTTCAGCCATATTTTTGCTGGAGGATATTCCGCCGGTTATTATAGTTACAAATGGGCCGAAGTTTTGGATGCAGATGCTTTTGAATATTTTCAAGAAATGGGAATTTTCAACCCCACGGTTGCCACCAAATTCAAAGAAAATATCTTGTCCCGCGGCGGAACCGAACACCCTATGGAATTGTATAAAAAATTTCGTGGTCGAGAGCCCGACCCAAAAGCTTTGCTTCGTAGACAGGGATTACTTTAAATATGACTAAATTGGATTTTACTTCAAATAAAAAAATTGCCCTTGTTTATCGTGGTGAGAAGCCACAGGCATTGAGTTTAGCAAAAACTATCAGCCATTGGTTGCGAGAAAACGATTACAAAGTTTACACAGCTCCTGGCCAAAAAAAAATTGCAGGGACTCTTTTGGCTTCGCCGGCAGCAATGATGGAAATGAAATTGGTTATTGCTCTTGGAGGAGACGGAACCTATCTCCGTGCGATTCGCATCTTGAAAGGTTTGCCCACTCCCATCTTGGGAGTTAACCTAGGGTCCTTGGGATTTCTGACCCCAATTTCTGCTGATGAGGCTCTGAGCGCAGTCGAGCGCACTCTGCAAAATCAAATGGTTTTGGAACCCCGAGCAATTCTCGATGTTGATCTTCAGCACAAGGGAAAAAAATCCAAATCGAAAAAAGATCAGATTTTAGCTTTGAATGACATTGTGATTGAAAGAGGCCAACTGAGTCAGCTCATCAATATTGGAATTTTTCACGATCGTCATTTGCTGAGCGAAGTGAAAGCCGATGGCCTGATTATCTCCAGTCCCACAGGTTCAACCGCCTATAACCTCGCGGCCGGTGGACCGATTTTACATCCTAAGGTGAAAGCGCTCGTGGTGACGCCGATTGCGCCTCACTCTTTGAACAATCGACCACTCATTATGCCTGACGATGGACGACTCTCGTTCTGCTTGGTCGGAAGAGCGCAAAAAGCTCATTTGGTCGTTGATGGTCAGAAAATTGCAGAAATTGAGAATGACGACGAAGTCATTATCCAAAGAAACAAGCGAGATCATTTGATGGTGACAGACAAAGACCACGATTATTTTCGACTCTTGCGTGAAAAATTAAAATTTGGTGACCGCACTTAGAATTTAATACTTAAGAGGACTGGCTGCCTTGAAATTTGAAGTAGCCGAAAGTAATTAGACAGGAGAAAAAATATGTTGATGGAGCTCAAAGTTTCGAATTTTGCTATCATCGAAAACGTTCACCTTCAGTTTAAAAGTGGACTCAACATCCTGACCGGTGAAACCGGTGCCGGTAAATCTGTTTTACTTAAAAGTTTGGCTCTTCTTATGGGAGTCAAAGGCTCGAGTGAATCTATTCGTACAGGTTTTCAACAGGCTGCCATCGAGGGCTCCTTTGATATTTCTCATCGCGCTGATATTCAAAAAAAATTAAAAGATCTGGCGATTGAAACAGAAGACAACCTCCTTATTGTTAAACGGGTCTTAGCTGAAGATAAATCACGAATCTATATCAATGGCTCCTTAAACACGCTGAACACTTTAAGAGACCTTGTCGCGCCCCTGATTGAAGTGGCCGGACAGGCCGCACCCTTGATTGAAATGACCGGTCAATTTGACAATCGTCATCTTCTTTCAAAAAGTTATCATCTGGATCTGCTGGATCAGTATGTCGGTGTATTTTCGCAACGCTTAGAATTTCAAAAGAAATTCGCTGAATGGAAAAACTTACTGGAAGAGATTTCACGCTTGCTCGCGGACTCTCAAAACAAAGCCCAGCGTTTGGACTTCTTAGCCTTTCAGCGGGACGAAATTGAAACCCTTGATCTGGATCCGGTGAAGGATCTTGACTTAGAATTTGAAATCAAGCGACTGAAAAATTCATCTCGCCTATTGAATTTCGTCGACCAAGCCGAGGATCTTTTAGTTTCAGGCAGCGATGCTGCGACTCAAAGACTCTCGGTGATTTTAAAACGCGCCTTTGAACTCATGCAAATGGACCCTGAGTTCGCCAAAAAATCGGAACAACTCAGACAGGCAAAAACCTTGATAGAGGACGTTGTTTTTGATCTTCGACAGTATGGAGATAAAATTCATTCCGATCCGCAAAAATTGGAATCCATGGAACAACGTCTGAGCGGACTTCGCAAGCTTCAGAAAAAATTTGGTACTTCTATTGAAGAAATATTTTCAGCCTTTGTACAAATTAAAAGTGAAATTCAAACCTTACAAAACATTGATACTCACATTGCTGAAATGCAAAAAAATGCTTCAGAAATTCACGTTCAACTAAAAAAACTAGCGAAAGAACTTCATCAACGTCGGTTGGCAGGATCAAAACTTTTGGCTGATTCGGTTAATAATGAACTCTTAGACTTGAACATGAAAGGCGTGCGTTTCCATGTCGAAGTTTCGGAGCTTCCGGAATTAAATATTACCGGCGGCAGCGATGTTGAATTTATGAGTCAAGCTTCTACCAAAGATCCTCATCGCCCCTTAGCTAAGTTTGCCAGCGGCGGAGAACTCAGTCGAATTCTGCTCTCACTCAAACGCGTCGTGGGTTCAGGTCAACATCCTCGCACTTATCTTTTTGATGAGGTCGACGCTGGCGTGAGTGGAGAAACGGCCGAAAAAGTTGGCCGCAAACTACATTCAATTGCCCAAGGACAACAAGTGATTTGCGTCACTCACCTTCCACAAGTGGCCGCATTCGGTGACGTACATTTTTACATTCACAAATCGAATCCGACGGCCACCAACGCAAAAAAATTCAGCGCGGTCTCAATGGAAGTTGAAGAGCTGGGTAAACAAGAACGCGTGAACGAAATTGCGCGATTGATTTCTGGAGAGAAAATCTCCAAAACGTCCCTGGCTCATGCTCAAGAACTTCTGAAGGAAGCGCGATAGGTGAGCTCCTTTTAGATTATACTAATTCCTCGACCTTCGACGAGGAATTCATTTTCATCAATAGACGCTCTCTTAATTTTCTTTCAAAATAAACAGTGAAATAAAAATAAATCAGAGGGAGTTCTTATGAAAATATTTTTTTCTATTTTTCCAATTTTATTTTGTCTAAATCTGTCAGCTCATGCAGCTAGCGGAAGTAGCGGCAGTCATTCCATTGGTTTCGGTGTCGGCTATACAGGCGCAAGCCAAACGGACTTGAACTCTTGGTCATCTGCTCAAAATGCGGCCGGGGCCCAATTAACAAGTGGCTTTGAATATTCTTTCACTTATATCTACCGATTCACTTCTTCAATGTTTGCCTTGGCACTTCGTCCCTCTTACATCAGTGAGTCCGCCGGAGCCACCGGAGTGAATAATTCGCTCACAGGTATTATTTTGTACCCCATACTTAGAATTTATCCACTGGAGAACTCATTTATTCATTTCTTTATTCAAGGTGGTATTGGCTGGGGCTCTCTCACCGGAACGACGAACTTCAATGGTAATTCAATAACCTACTCCGGAAGTGATTTCGGTGCTCTTGCCGGCCTTGGTGCAGAGTTTTGTTTTACCGATCATCAATGCATGACAATTGAAGGTGATGCTCGTTATCACGCAATCCCGCGCAGTACCATCAGTTCTTCCAGCGGAAATTGGAACGGAACACTCACTGGCCCCATTGGCCATGAATTAGAGTATAACGGTACTGATGTCGGAAATACCATGAGTGGAATTCAAGGAATTTTACAATACACTCTTAAATTTTAAAAACTGGCCCCCTAACATGGTGATGGCTTAGAGCTTGCTGATATTTTGGCATATGAAGCCAGAATGTTCGTGTTTATCAAACTCAAACCCACGTGCATCTGAAAATCGGACACTCGTTGTTGCTTGTGGGTTTTATTCTAG
>CAIYID010000067.1 GCA_903926205.1 uncultured Bdellovibrionales bacterium | reverse complement strand
CCTTCACTTTTGGCGCCGGTAGTTTTTTAAAAGCCAAGGAAATCATTTTACTTGTCACTGGCGAAGGAAAAAATGAAATTTACCAAAAATTTTTAGCGACAGAACCCACTGGCACTCTGCCTGCGACTCTTCTAAAAAATCATCCAAATTTTACGGTGATTTGTTCGATCTAGTTTTAGATGAGATCAACTTAAGGAATAAGCGCCTCAGAGCAAAGAACTGCCCCTGAGGGGCTGTTCTGCCGGAGACCAAGTGTACGCCAAATCCGGTGTTTCTTTACTTGAGCGAGGAGTTCCACTCGCTGGGACGGTGACTCTGAGTTCTTGTCAGATAAATTGGAAAAATATGTTCCCAGAATTTTGTCCGCTCGCATAAGTTGAAGTAATCGCTTTCGAAACTTAATATAGAATGTGCTGGAATCGTATTGAGTGCGCCATAAGGAAAACTGTTCATACTCGCTCACTCCCTGATTTTTAAACATTTCATGATAGAACATCTCTCCTACAGTTTCATATTGAGAAAGACTTAGAACGTGAGACGTATCATTGGTGGGGAATTCATCTAAGGATCGTCCTAATTTAAGAGCTAGAGCATGAACCTGATTTTCTGGTAGTCCATTGAGAGAGGCGTAAGCCTCAAGCATAAGTTTAGCAGCTTGAAGACTCGTGCCGAGAAGAGCGACATCTATAGCTAGAATTTTTTTTCTTGATAAAAGATCTAATGGAATAAATTTTTCGATATGCTCGCGAAGCGGCCGTTGGCGATCCAATTCCTCTGGTATAGAATCAAGTGAAGTCGATGAACTCTCATCCATTAAAATGGTTCTTGCCCTGTCTACGTGTCGAAAAGCCCTAAGAGTGAAGGGGAAATTGATTGCTTCAACTTCCGGGATGTTCTGAAAAAAAGCGATAAGAGGAGCTGGAGAACGTCCAACACCCACATATGCGTACTCATTCGGAGGAAATTCCTTCAAAATAGTCAGACCCAGTTCTTTGAGTTCCGGGTATATTTCTCCATCCAAAGGTAATGGTGTAGAATAGGCATGGATGGGCGCCACCGCTGAAAAGAGGAAGACGACTGTCAAAAAAAGTGACAGTATATTTCGAGGTAGCTTAGTTATTTTCATTTCACTCCTTGCCTAAATGAATTCTAAGCAAAAATCTAGCCACTTTATTCCAACAGGCAAACTGTACTCGGCTTGTTCCGTTTAAACGCTTAGCGTATAAAAAAAGTTCAACCAAATTTCACGACACTGTTGTTGTGTCGAATATTTATATCATCCAAATTTTACGGTGATTTGTTCGATCTAGTTTTTATTCTTACTGATTCTTGCAACCGCATCATGAGGATGAAGGCTCTCCGCATGGCGGAACTCGCCCTCGTATGCAATCACTTCTTTCATTTGATCCAAATCACGCTTCACACGTCTGGCCGCATCTTCACAAAACATGAGATTTTGTCCGTTACGGAGAGCAAACTCTTGCTCATCTTCCCGCTTCACCATGGCTTGCACCGGGGTTTGCAAAATATTTTCGAGCAAATCAATAAACTCGGTAAAATTAAAAGCCGCATCACTCACTTGCACCTGCACGCGAGCATAACTTCTCTGAGCATGAGGTGTGGCGTTGATTCCCTCAGAAGTGCCGAGCCACATGTAAACTTCTTCGGCTTTTATTTCTGACTCTTTAAACTGCTTTTTAAAATTTTGTTGAATCAATTGCCGAGCCAAAGCCGCAGACGCCGGACAAGTACTAGAATAGGTCACTAAAATTTCCACAAAAAAATCTGGAGATTGACCAGCTTGGCGCTTCACACTGAGCTTCACAGGATAAGTTCTCCAGCCAGAATTTCCGCTTTTTAAAGCAGGTCGCTCAAGCAAAGCTTCGAAGGCCACCGACAATTCCGCGCAATCACTCAAACCTTCATGGGATTCCAGAAAATCATTAGTGATCTCTGCCAAAAGACCGAGGCTCAAGGTTTTCGCCGACAATCCCAACTGCACATCACGGAAGAGGCGGCTCATGTGGATGCCCCGAACTTCCGGTTGGTAAAGATTCACGAAAGCTTCCGCACGAGCCGATAAGCGCAGCACTTGTCCCTGAGAATCAACCAATGACACTGGCACTTCAATCCCACTCATACCTACGGCTTGAAGTACGCCTGTGGCTAACTCTGTTGATTCAGAGGCAATATCAGGCAATGACTTGAATTGAGATTTTGATTTTTCAAGCATAAGAGCTAGAAGTTCTAACAGAATCTAAGGAAATTGTCGGGATTTTTTTCTTTCTGCGCAAGAAAGATTGAAAATGTTTCATCCTTTGAATAGCTTTAACCTATGACACCCCTTGTACTAGCCAGCACCTCTCCTTATCGAAAAGAACTCTTGTCAAAGCTAGGACTCCCTTTTGTGGCTGAACGCCCTCTTTTTGATGAAGATTCCGCCAAAACGCAACCAATGCTTGCCGATCAGCTTTGTCAGTTTTTAGGTCAGGAGAAAGCCCGTTCCCTAGCCAAGGCTGATAATTGTGTCATTGGCGGAGACCAGATGTTGGTTCTAGGAACAGAAATTCTCGGTAAACCTGGAACAAAGGAAAACGCCTGCCAACAATTACAAAAAATGCAGGGACGGACTCATGAACTTTTGACCTCGGTTTCTATTTATCACCAACTCCACTTGCACCAATTTTTAAATCGAACACGACTGACAATGACCCCATTAAGCGCGGAACAAATTCAAAATTATGTAAATCTAGATCTTCCCTTAGACTGTGCAGGCTCTTACAAAATTGAAAAACACGGGATCACTTTATTTGAAAAAATTGAGACCGAGGATTTTACGGCAATTCAAGGCTTGCCCCTTTTAAATTTAAGTCAAATTTTAAGGAAACTTGGTTACATCATTCCTTTTAAAACAAAAAAAAATTAAAGCATATTACTTGAGATTCATAGAAAGAAACAAAAGGTAAAATATGAAAAAGTCCGCAAATAAAATAAATTATTCTGAACAACTTCATGCAAAAGCCATTACGGCGCGAAAAAATTCTTATTCACCCTACAGCCATTACAAAGTCGGAGCGGCGCTCCTGACTGAATCGGGAAATATTTATGCTGGTTGTAATGTGGAAAATGCAAGCTACGGTGGTACCATTTGTGCGGAAAGGTCCGCCATATTTTCGGCGGTGGCGGCTGAAGGACAAATTAAAATTAAAGAGTTATTGGTCATTACGGCAGAGAAAAAGCCCTGGCCGCCCTGTGGATTTTGTCGTCAAGTGATTGCCGAGTTTGCGACCTCAAAAACTAAAATCCATCTTGCTGACGAAAACAAAATTAAAACCAGTTACAACTTGGCCGAACTTCTTCCAGAAGCTTTCGGACCAAGTCATCTTACTCGAAGATAATTTTCAATTATTTCAGCAAGCCTAAGTAATATTGAAAACTCTTTGCATTCACTCGCGAAGCACCAAAGGATTTTTTTCAATCGTTGCGGTTTTCTTGATTGAATCCATCCAGCGGCTAAACATTTCGTTGGCGCGCTCCTTCGTTCCATTCACGTCTGGAGTTGAAGCACTCGCTTCGGACTTCATTCCCTTAAATTTAATCAGGTAGCTGGTCGCTCCATCTCGCACCAAACGATTAAGTAAAGGTTTGGCCGAATTCACTTCGAAGGCCGCCTGTGTTGCTAAACGGCTTCCTACTTTTGGAGCTGCTTCTGAGCCCAAATCAAAAAATCCAGTTTCCTCCCATTTAGCACCGATAGAACCAAGTGCCGTCTGAAGACCGGCTTCGTCAGACTTCTGAAGGGCTTCTTCGATCAATTTTGAAGCTTGGGCAAATTTTTCTTTGCCGATCAACTTCTTCGCAATTTTGTTTTTTGAATTTTCTAGCGTTGAAGTGACGGCTTCTTTTTTCTCTGTCACTTTAATCAAGTGATAACCGTAGCTGGTTTTTACGGGCTCACCCACTTTTCCTACACCTTGAGTGAAAGCCGCTTGATCAAATTCTGGCACCATTTTTCCTCGAGTAAAAAAGCCTAAGTCTCCTTTACTTGCCTTCGTACCAAAATCTTCAGTACTCGCTGCCGCCAATTTTCCAAAGTCTTCTTTTTCAGCTCTTTTTTGTAAGTTCTTGATTTTTTCAAGACCTGCTTTTTCGCTAGCTGCATCACCAGGTTTTACTTTGATCAAAATATGACTAGCACGAACCTGCTCTTCAGAAGAATAGCTTGCTTTATTTTGATTAAAGTCCGCTTCCACTTTTTTCATAAAATCTGGTTGGTTTAATTTTGTAGAAATATCTGCAGACGAAATTGTCATTCCTTCAATCACTTTATCTTCATCTAGTTTTGCAAAAGCGATATTGATTTTATTTTCTTTAAGCGCTTTGATTTTAGCCTCTTCAAGAGTCAAAGGCTCAGAAGCGGTTTCAAAGACGTGACGAAGGCGCATGCTTTTTCGCTCTTTACGAATTTTTTCTTCAAAATCAGTAGGAGTTAAATGATTTGCCTCCAAAATTTGCACATAAAGATCTCGCTGAAATTGCCCCTCACGTTGAAACACCGGCATATCCTTAGAAATAAAGTCCCTCACTTCGGAATTGGTGACTAAAATTCCTTGATCTTTAGCGGCCTGAGAGATGAGTTCGTTCATGATGAGATTTTCGAGAGCTTGTCCTCGTAAGAACTGACGCTGCGCATCTCCGCCCATTTGGCCGCCAAACAATTGGCCATACATTTGTTCCATTCGCTGACTCTCGGCCTGCAAATCAGACACAGAAACGTAGGTTGCATTGACTCGTGCCGCAGATCCAATCCCGATGGCTGTGTGTCGCCCTTGGATGCCGAAAAGCACGAAAACCAGAATGATGGCTCCAAAAACAAACATGGCTGTGATTCTTTTTACTGCCCGTTTTTCCGACGCTGAGCCTGCACGCTTTTTTGAACCACCGCTCAAATATTTCTTCAATTTTTCGACCATGATATTGAACCTTTCGCTAGATTTTCAAAAACCATTTTTTTCTAATTCGGTAATATCACATCGCCCTCTGCTTTTTTTCAACCGAAAAGGTTGGAAACCCGCACGCTTTTTGTTACCGTTTTTTCAACGTTCCCTTGAGGTGTTCATTGAATTGGCTGAATTTTGATTTACGAAAAGCAATTATTACGACGGCACTGGTCATTTTGCCATTGATTTCAATTAATACGCAGCAAAACCCCACAGCCGAGGGCTGGTATGATCGACCTTTTGCCTTCCTTGCAGGCGCCGTTGAACAATTTTTTTTCACCTTCAGTGATGGGGTTCGCGGCACCACTAAACTCTACATCGATCTCATCGACATAAAAAAAGAAAATCAAAGTTTACGCTCTCAAAACAAAGAGCTTTCGACTCGACTTTTAGCCATGGATGAACTCACCAAAGAAAACCAGCGCTACAATGCGCTTTTGGATTTCAAACAAAAAAATAAAATGGACTTAGTCGCGGCTCGAATCATGTCCCGTGATTTGCTCTCCGATCATGCCACTGTGAGAATTAATAAAGGAACCAATCATGGTCTCAAAGCAGGGATGGCTGTGATCACTACTGAGGGTGTAGTTGGACATGTTTTTAGGCCTGAGAGTTTTACTTCTCACGTTTTATTGATTACGGATCGCTACTCTGTGGTGGATGGATTGATCAGTCGCAGCCGTTCCCGAGGCATCGTGGAAGGTAAGGCACAAAATGGATTGGCTCTTCACTATGTGGAAAAATCTGAGGATGTTAAAAAAGGCGATCTTATCGTCACAAGCGGTTTGGATAATATTTTCCCTAAAGGCTTCCCTGTGGCCGTTGTGGAGTCTGTCGAAAATAAAGCCTTTGCGGTTTCGCTGAAAGTGGAACTTCATCCGGTTGTTGACTCAGACAAAGTAGAAGAAGTTTTTATCATCACTGATGCCAAAGACCTAGATCTCAATAGCCGAGTGCTTAAAAAATAAAGAAAGGGCCCTCATCCGTGATTCAAACCAAATACAAAATTCTCAATGGAGCAGTGATGGCCTTGATCCTCACAGTCTGTTGCGGATTTCAATCGAGCTTTTGGTTTCAAGTCACTGACGGCGCTCCCTGTCCGCAGCTCTGGCTTTTAGTGCTCTTATATATATCACTTTATCGTCCCTATTTTGCAGCCATGGGTTTAATTTATTTTTTGGCTTTTATTTTAAAATCCTTTTCAACTGTACCACTTGGACTACTCTGGTCATGTTTTTTTATTTTAGGAAGCCTTTCTTATTTCGTTAAAAGTCGGTTTTTTTGGTCCAGCACGCGATATTTTATTATCGCCTCCACTGTTTTTTCGATCACCTTCAATATTCTTTTTTATACCTTATCGCATTTGCTCGAGGAAAATCCCGCCAGCCTTTCTTTGTTTACACGTTTTAATGAGATTATTCTGACCACTTTATTTTCAGCTCCGGTGTATTGGTTATTAATTTTCGTTGATCGCTTGACTCTTCCTGAGGTGATGGAAATCCAGGGGGTGACTGATTGAGCGAATATATTTCGAATCCAGAAGAAGCGAAGGAGTTATTGCCTCGCTATCGCTTGTTTTATGTGGCCATCGCTCTGACTTTTTTTTCCTTTGTTTTGCGACTTTGGTATCTTCAAATCATTGAAGGCACCGAGCTGAGAGAGTTTTCTGACAAAAATCGTATTAAACAAATTAAAAACACGGCCCCTCGAGGCTTAATGCTCGACCGAGAGGGCAAGATGCTCGTTGAAAATCGACCGGGTTTTGAAGCAGTCCTGACTCCACAATATGTGGAAGATGTCGAAGAAGTTTCAAAAGCATTAGCTCCGATTCTTGGAATTGAAAAAGAAAAGTTAGTTAGTAAATTTCAAAAATCTCAGAGGCAAAATGGCCCCTATGCTCCTGTTAGAATGAAAGACAATCTTTCACGAGACGAAGTTTTTCGATTAAAACGTATTCGTTTGGACACGCCTGGTTTGGAAATTCGTGAAACTGTTTTACGTTCTTACCCTTTAAAAAGCAACGGCGCTCCGCTCTTTGGGTACGTCGGAGAGATTTCAAAGAAACAGATCCCTCTTTACAATCAGCTCTATCGTGGTCTCACTTTTGACCAAGGCGATATTATCGGAAAAAGTGGTCTTGAAGAAGTTCTTGAACGCGAAATTCGAGGGCAAGATGGAATGCAGTTGGTCCAGGTCGATGCTTATGGACGAGAAACTCAGACACAAACACCAAATATCTATGACGAACAAATCAAAGACAAAGAATCAATTCCCGGCTACACGGCCGTCTTAACCATCGACAAATCCGTTCAAGAAGCTGCTTATAAATCTTTTATGGCTGATGGGCGAATGGGCGGTGTTGTTGCGATGAAATCCAACGGAGAAATTTTGGCCTGGGTGAGCACGCCCGCTTTTGATCCCAACGAATTTGCTTCAGGCATCACTCCTCAACTCTGGTCCACCTTAGTCAATGATCCTTTTAAACCCTTACGGAACAAAGTGATCCAAGATTATTTTTCTCCCGGTTCAACTTTTAAACCCTATATGGCGGTGGCAGCCCTGCAAGAAAAAATCATTACACCAACCACTATTATTAACTGCCCAGGCTCAATTCACTTCGGAAAACGCGATTACCATGACTCCCTAAAAGGCGGGCATGGAAATATCAGCGTGTATGAGGCGATTGAAAGATCTTCAAATATTTTCTTCTATAAAATGGGTATCGCTTTAGGAATTGACAAAATGTATGCCTACATTTCTCAGTTTGGTATCGGGCAAAAAACGGGAGTTGAGTTGCCTCGAGAAAATGCGGGACTCATGCCAAACTCTACGTGGAAAAAACAAGCCTTGGGAGAAGAATGGCAACCAGGTGAAAACCTCAGCGCCGCCATTGGACAAGGTTTTGTGGTGACAACACCAATTCAAATGGCCGTTGGTTACAATGCGATTGGAACCGGCGGAAAAGTAGTTCGACCTTTCGTAATAAAACGCATTATTGATAATGAAGGAAAAGTGGTTCGTGAGATTCAGCCCTCCGTTCTTCGGGATCTCACACAAACACAATCCAATGGAATTCATGTGGATCCAGCCACTTTCAACGTGGTTAGGGAAGCCATGCGTCGAGTGGTTCAAGGTCCTCGAGGCACAGGAAGACGAGTGAATATTCCGGGTGCTGATATCGCTGGAAAAACCGGAACCACTCAAGTCATGGGATTTGCAGCCTCAGATATTTACACACTTTGCGAAAAACGACCGATCGCCCAACGCCATCATGGCTGGTTTGTGGCCTACGCTCCAGCAGCAAATCCAGAAATTGCTGTTGCGGCTCTGGCCGAACATTCTTGCCACGGAGCTTCCGGTGCAGGCCCTGTTGTCCGTGAAATCATGAAAGCCTACTTCGAAAAATATCATCCCGAACTCATTGCTGACTTTATGAAAAAAGAATCAGCAGCCAAGGCGGCTGCGGGACTCAATGAAAACATTGAAGGTGAATGATGGATTATAGCTTACGAGTCGAAGAAAGAACTATCTTCAAACGGATTGATTGGAACTTGGTGATCTTTGTTCTTGCACTCAATATTGTGGGGCTTTTCAATTTATATTCCGCCACTCACGGCCCTCACTCCCAAGATATTCAAGGACTATTTGCCAATCAAATCATTTGGCTTGGCGTTGGCTGGAGCCTCTATTTCATTTTTACTTTCATCGATTATAATCTTGTCTCAAAATTAGCATATTTTATTTATTTTTTAAATTTGGGAGCTGTTTTATTTGTTACTTTCTACGGCGCTGTAGCCTTAGGAGCCCAACGTTGGATTGATTTGCACTTCATGCGCTATCAACCCTCCGAGACTATGAAACTAGCGATGATCATGGTTTTTGCAAAAACAATGGCACACAAACGAATAGACGGAAAAGGTCTTGGCATCAAAGATTTAATTTGGCCGATCATATTAATGGGCATTCCTTTTGTTTTGATCGTCAAACAACCTGACTTAGGAACTGCTCTTTTGATCGCTGCCATTTCTGGTACGATGATTCTCTTCATGCAAGTGAAAAAATGGATCCTGACTATTCTTATTATTAGCGGTGTCGTGGCGGCTCCGCTGGCGTGGAAATATGCCTTGCGTGATTATCAAAAGGCCCGCATACAAAATTTTATCTCCCCCACCAATGATCCACAAGGGTCTGGATACAATTCAATTCAGTCGAAGATTGCGGTCGGCAGCGGTCGTTTTTTTGGCAAAGGCTTTCGCAAAGGAACCCAGTCGCAGCTTGAATTTCTTCCTGAGCGCCACACTGATTTTATTTACAGCGTTCTCAGTGAGGAATTTGGCATGGTCGGAAGTTCCCTTGTCATTGCACTCTTTTGCTGGCTTTTTCTCATCATGGTTCGGATTGCCTCCACGGCTCGAGATAAATTTGGTGCGATTCTCACCGTGGGCGTTTTGAGTTATATTTTCTGGCATATGTTTATCAACATCGGAATGGTCATTGGACTACTGCCCATCGTAGGAGTTCCTCTGCCATTACTCTCTTATGGCGGATCAAGCATGTTGACGACTATGACTGGCTTGGGGCTGGTGTCAGCTGTGGCGTATCGAAGGTATATTTTTTAAACTGGCCCACTGTCATGGTGATGGCTTAGAGTTTGCTGACCTTTTGGCATATGAAGCCAGAATGTGTATGTTCATCAAGTTCAAACCTACGTCTATCTGAAAGTCGGACGCTCGTTGTCGCCTGTGGGTTTTATTCTAGAAAAAGCGACCAAGTCAGAGTCCAACGGTATCGCTGCCAAAATTGCAAAAAATCATTTTCAGATGCAAGTTTTAGTGCCTGTTTTGGTCAAAAAAAAAGACAGTTGAATGGAGCCATTTTAAAACACTTGGTAAGTGGTGTTTCACAAAGACGAACCAGTCTACTTCTAGGGATTAATCGTAAAACCGTCATACGTAAGTTTATTTTTCTGGGTCGAGCCGCAAATACTTTTTTACCCCGACTCAACGATCTTCATCCAAAAGTGAACATCATGGAATTCGATGACCTTGAGACTTTCGAGCACAGTAAATGCAAACCACTCTCGGTGATTTTGGCTGTGGAGCACAACTCGCGAAGAATTCTTGGCTTTCGCGTAAGCTCTATGCCAGCAAAAGGCAAGCTCAGCGCAATTTCTCGGAAAAGATATGGGCGGAGAAAAGATGATCGAAAGAAAGCTCGGAAGGATTTATTTCAAGAACTCCGAACGACTGTTGCAGAAGAGGCCTTGATCAAGTCAGATCAAAACCCTCATTATGTCTCTGATGTGCAAACGTATTTTCCAAAGGCAAGACATGAGACTCACAAAGGTCGAAGAGGTTGCGTGGTTGGCCAGGGGGAATTGAAACGTGGTGGATTCGACCCTCTCTTTAGCCTGAATCATACTTGCGCCATGCTTCGAGCCAATATCAATCGCTTATTTCGGCGAACCTGGTGCACAACAAAGCTTCAGGATCGTTTAAGTTACCACATTGCTATCTACGCTTTATTCCATAATTTAGTATTACTACATCCTAATTAACAGGAATCTAATTTCTACCGTTTAAATCTTTTAATCATTAACAAATGCCATTTTTAATAAATCATAAAAAGAAAAAATATCACCACGATAATGGCCCAGTTTATAAGTGCTTAGAAATGAATTCCACCAATTTATCTTTGGAAACTTTTCCCATGATCTGATCCACTTGCTTTCCGTTTTTGAAAAGAATCATGGTTGGAATACTGCGAATTCCAAACTTAGTTGCACATTCTTGGTTGTTATCTACATCCAGTTTCACAATTTTAACTTTGCTCGACATTTCCTCTGCGATTTCTTCAAGAGTCGGAGCCAAAGCACGACAGGGCGCACACCATTCAGCCCAAAAATCAACTAGCACAGGTGTGCTCGATTTTAAAACATCCGCATCAAATGTTGAGTCAGTGACTGGTTGAGTGTGTTGTCCCATATGTTCTCCTTGTAGGAAAGATAGGAAAGCCCGGCTTCCTCTTCAATTGTTTTTTTTGAATAACGCTTCCGCAAATTGTCGTTTTAGTTTGTCGAGCTGTTCTAATAATTGGAAATCCCAGCCCTTTTTAAGTTCTTCTTGTCGTTCCTTAATTGCAACTTTGGAGTGAGAAGTCTCCTGAACATCAATTTTAATCCCTTGAACGAATTTTTGATATCCGGCAACCCTTTCCTTATCCTCAATAAGATTTTTTCCAGCAGCAGTACTGGTATTACTTCCGCTACTGCTGCCCCCTCCTTTAACCCTTATCAAATCAGAGAGGCCAGGAGGAGTCTCTGAGTTAATTCGAGGTAATGGTGGCGCCGCATGCTCTTGAATTTTAGATTTATTAAATTTTTCCACCAAGGGCGCGGGATCCAAAGATAATAATTTTGCTAAAATTTCAATCAGGCGAAAGGGCAAAACGGGAGCCTCAATCAAGACATCAACACGAGTTTTTGCGATCTCAGACGGAGCCGGACGCGCTCCATTTGGCAAAATCAGAATCGACTTTCCCCGATAATGGTTCACTTTTTTCAACTCTCGACCAATCATAAGACTTGGAATTTTTTGAATTCCGCAGGAAATCACAGCATCAGGGCCAAAAGTCAAAATTTGATCAGATAAACTGATCAAATTATTGATACCAAGAACGTCAAAACCAACTTTCTTCAAATCCGTCTCGGTTTGACCACTTTCTTGAAAATCTTCAAAGATCAAGAGAACTTTTTTCACGATTTTATCCTTGGCCTGTGTTTGGCTATTTTCTCAGGTCTCATCCTCTTAGGCCACGATTTCTTGCTTGTTGTGCCGGACGAAACTGTGTTCTAAACTTGAGTCTAATGAAACTATTATTTCCACGCAAAGCGACTCAGTACTTATTTTTCGAAATGTGGCCTTCCCTTATTCTAGGCGTTTTGGTCTTTCTCTCAATAATGATTATGTTTCAGGCGATTCACTACACTGAGTTCGTCCTCATTCACGACGTGAGCCTTTTTGTCGTTCTGCAGATGATGGGCTATATTTGTATTAGTTTTTTACCCGCTCTGCTACCAATGGCCTTGCTGTTTTCGGTTCTGATGACCTATGGACGACTTAGTCAAGATTCAGAAATTGTCGCTTTAAAAGCTGCTGGCTATAGTATGTGGTGGATTATTTCCCCGGCTGTAGTTTTAGGAATTATCATCTCCTTAGTCTCTGCTCAAACGAGCTTCTTCTTAGCCCCCTGGGGCAATCGACAATTTGAAGTATTATTCTCTCACTTAGATCAAACGAAGGTGGGTGCCACCATTAGAGAAGGCACTTTCTCTGAAGGATTTTTTGATTTGGTGGTCTACGCCAATGAGGTGGACTCAAAAAGTGGAATGCTAAAAAAAATCTTTATCTATGACGAACGCAGTGGAGACCTGCCTCTCACTATTATTTCCCGCCAAGGTAAATTGGTTCAAGAAAGCAATGCCAACGGTCGCTCAATGTTTCTCCGTTTGTTAGATGGAACTATTCATCGTCAGGGAGAAACTCACACAAAAATTAAGTACAATAGTTTCGACGTTCGCTTACTCGATCCCACCAAAGAACAATTAAAAGAAAAGTCCCCCGCCTCTTTGACCATCGAGGAAGTCTCAGAAAAACTAGCGACCAATAGCTTAAACAAAGAGGATCGGAAAGATTTAGAAGTAGAATTTCACAAACGCTGGGCCGTCAGTATCGTTTGTATCGTCTTTGCAATTCTCGGAGTCGCTTTGGGAACTTCCGCCAATTCTCGCCAGCAAAAAAACAACGGACTCATCCTGTCTTTGATAGTGGTAGTATTATATTGGGCAATTTACCTAACCGCTGAAGGCACCGCCAGATCTGGCCAGCTCGCGGTTTCAACGGCTCTTTGGATTCCAAATATTCTGTTTTCGTTATTGTCCTTATGGAGACTTAAGAAAATCTGGGATTAGAATTTTTCGAGGTTATTACACCGAAAATGAGAGCGATGCAGTTGCATCCATACAACCATGGTCGTCCCTGACCACATCGCCCCTCCCTTGATATTAAGTGTAGAAATAAACGATCAGCAGATGCAAAAGCTTTTTTCAGATTTTTTAATTATTTTGCATTTTTCTACTTGCATCATGAGTGACAAAAAGGCGCTCCACTAATGGTAGTGGTTAGTGGTGAGGTTCTGCCACTAAATCTCTATCTTCACGCACTCTGCCTTTGAGCTCTGCTGCCAGAAAGTTGACTAAATCCTCAGCGTCTCTGACCGGCGTCGCTCCATCCAACAAAAGATCTAAGCCTCCAAGTGCCCGACCATCATAAGGATGCGAGGGCAACACCAGCAATGGCTTAGACTGCTCAAGAGCCTGCAAGGCCGTAATAAGAGTGCCGCTGCGTCGCTTTGCTTCGATGATAAGACACACCTGTCCTAGGCCGGCAATCAGACGATTGCGCCGCTGAAAGAATTGTTTTTTCATCGAAGTCTTGGGTAAATACTCACTCACAAGAGCTCCCCCAGAGGATAAAATCGCCTCCGTCAAAACCTCCAGTGAAGCAGGATAGATTTGTTCAACTCCTGAAGGAAGAAAAGCCACCGTGGGCAATCCGAGCCGAACACTGACTCTATGACAAATTTGATCAACGCCTCGTGCTCCTCCACTCACAGTGTAGAGTGGCAGGACAGAAAGCAGCTGTGACAATTCCTTTTCACACCAAGCTTCTGAATCGGCACTCGGTTCACGACTTCCTACTACCGAGAAACCCACTGATTTCTTCCAAACGGGAGTTCCTTTATATGTTAAAAAAAATGGAATTTCATTGAGCGTCAGTAATTCTTTGGGAAAATCTTCTTGTCCCGGGTAAGAAAATTTTATTCCTCTTTCAAGAGCGGCTTCAATTTCACGACAAAATTCTTCAAACTTCATTTTTTTAATCATTGGAAAAGAATCTTGTCTGATGTCGCTCCAAGCGGAGCTAAGTTCAACCAAGTGAGGATCAAAAATACTAGTTCCCGAATTCACAGCCTCTTGAATAGTGAAGAATTCCGAAAGTGTTGCCGTACAATTCAGTGAAAAAAGATGTGCTAACCAAAGTGCTTTCATTCAAGAAAACAAATGCAATTTTTAAACGTTGTCAGAAAAACCTTAATTCGAGGTTTAAAAGGATTCAGGAGCCGGAGTTCGGACCAAAGCCAACTTGCTGCTAATTTTTTTTCAGATCTGGAGAGGTGCCGTCTCCAACTTCAATTTCAGAGATGGAATCAACAATCACCGCCGTTGAAAAATGCTCAGTGGTCTTTACAACTTTCAGCTTACCAATAAGACGAGGATGTTCTTTTACAAAATTATTGTCCAATTTTGCTCTTTGAAATTGATAAATCGGTAGCATTTGCCCATCGGCCAAGCCTTCTTTTTTTCCATGATCCAAAAATACCACCGATTCTGTTCCAAACAAATGACGACTGGTGCTAAAATGACCTCCAATGATCGTCGCTCGAGCCGCGGACAATTGATCATTCACGGTGAACACGTAAGTTGGGAGACGGCCCATCACCAATTTAGCGCCAACTTCCACATTCCCTAGAGCCTTTTTGACCAAAGCTCGATAGATCCCTTTGCTCACGTCCACTGACTCTAATACTTCAATCGATCCTTGAATCTGCACCATCATTGGCTTTTGAGAGACAAAACTGCTTTGAACTTCGCCGAGATCTTTAACTACGATGTAGAACTTTTCGTTGGACGCTTTATTTAATCGAACATAGATATACTGAAATTCACCGGCGGCATTAAGATTCATTTCGGTTCCGACCACTTCACCAAGCCCTTCAGTGGAATTCTCTGTCACAAAAAAATCTAAGTTTTTTATCGACTCAGGAATATTTGGGCGCACTCGTCCCAACTGCATTTTTGTCAAAGTGGACGCATCTTTCCGAAAACGCCAGTGAGGTAAGGTCTCAGGAATTTCATCCAAGGCGCTTGCCTTTTCATGACTGTTCGGAGGAATTTCCACATTGAGCGTATAGCCCAAAAGATCTGGACTGGCCATTGTTCCCATTTTTTCTTGTCCAATAGGATTGAAAGAAAAGCCTAAACTGGGAGGAGAATCAGAAGTCGCATCTGTGATTGTAATCGTCGTTCCCGGTGGAATCTCATAGGGATTAACAATATTTTTATTCAAAGACCACAGTTTTTTCCAAGACTGAGAATCTCCAAAAAGCATTTCACTGATCTCAACCAGAGATTCTTTTTTCTTTGTCGTGTAGGTCTTAGCTACACCATCGGCCAATGAGATTTGACTTAATAAAAACACCACTACGAAAAATAATTTCATCACGCTGCCAACATCCTTGTTGAACGAAGCTTACTTAATAATTTTCAACTCTGCTTTAGCCCTCATCGATTCAGGACTCCCTGGATATCTTTGAAGGACCTCTCTTAAAGCTAATTTTGCTTCTCGAGCTAAATTCATTTTTCGATAGGTCATGCCTTTGGCAAACATCGCGCTGGGCGCTTTTTTTCCATTCGGATGATCTCGAAGCACTCGATTGAATTGAGCCAAAGCGCCACCATAGTTGCGCTCTCCCAAATCCATCATGCCTTTGAGGTAAATGATTTCGTCACGCCGATCACTTTTTGCAAATTTTCCTAAATAGGCTTTCGAACGCAATTCAAAGCCCCAAAGATCATGAGCCTGATAGCGATCCATGATTTCAGCATACAATTGGCCTTCCGGCATTTTTTCATAATTGCGAGCAATGACTGAATCAGGATTGACCTCAAGAACTTTTCCTCGTTGAGCTAAAGACGGCGTTAATTTTGCGGAGGTTTGGGGCAAAGCCTGAGGATAAGAAGGTCCCCCTAACTGACTCTGTCTAGTTAAAACCATTTTCCGGTCCCGAGCTTCTTGCTCGTTCTCCATGCGAGTTTTTTTCTGCTGGGCCTTCTGATCTGCCGACAACTGAGAAAAAGAATCTCGTAAGTTTGTTTTTTGTGACTGCTGAACAGATGAGCATCCGACCAATACTGCTGATATTAAAATCATTATTTTTGCCATACTTGAAGTATGACACGCGTAAGAAATCAGGCTCAAGTTTAATTATTAAGATACTTATCCACATTTTTTGGGGAAACTCATTTAATCTAGACCTTAGACCTATTGGAAATCAACGCTTTCAGCGAAATGCTACATGTTTAAACACACTGTAAATACATTATATTACTAGATATTTTTAATATTTACTCACTTGTAAACATTGGTCATTTAAGAATCTAACATTTCAGTCTCCGGCGACTTTCGACCGATAGATTACTCTAATTTAAGATTATTAAATATCTGAAATGGGCTCAATAATTGCTAACCACATGTTATCATGGTTTTTTTTATCATCTTCATCCTTTGTTCTATTCTGCTTCCTTTTCATTTGCATGGTTCCGTAGCAAATTTCTTACAAGATTTTCACTCACTCTGTCTTAACAGATTGCCTACGAGTGATGCTTATGAAGTCACTTCCGCTTTTGTCTGCGGAGAAAAAATTCGCAGCGCTGAACTCACCGATTTTTTTTCACGAAGCGGACTTTTTCATCTTGTTATTGTTTCTAAGGCTCATCTTGAATTTTTATCGACACTTCTACTGCTTCTCGGCAGTTTTTTAAAAGATCGTGGCCTTCGCCTCTTCATCATTTTCTTTACTGTTTTTTATATTTTAATGTGTGGCCCGCAAGCACCTTTGGTAAGAACAGGAGTTTTTCTCGTGATGCACTTTGCCTCGCGATACTTTCGTTTGGGATGGAGTGCTTTTTTTATTTTGATGTTAGCGACTTGTCTCAGCTTGGCTTTTAACTTTGAATGGTACAACAGCCTCTCCCTTCTCCACTCTTCAGGTTGTGCCTTGGCCTTCTTGATTGGGCAACGGTGCACCACCCTAAAATGGCAGCAAGGAGTCATCGCTTTTGTATTAACGACTCCTTTCCTCTGGGGGTGGGCAAATATTCATCCGCTTACCATTTTGATCAATTGGACCTTAGCTCCTTTATTATTTATTGTATGGTTTTTAGTTTCCCTTCTTACTTTTATCATTCCAACTTGGCATTTTATTTCTGACTATGTGATTCAGAGATCCATTTTTCTAGTGAGTTCCTTACTTGAACCAATTCCTGCGGTTGGAAGCAACTCCCACGTGCCAGTTTCGTGGCTTTGGTTCTTTTTTTGGAGTCTTCTTCTGATTTTTTGGACTTTTCATTGCTATAAAAGACAATCAAAATGAATCAGTTTATATTTATTTTTTTGTTGATAACCCTGAGTGCTTCATTCATTCGCCCTGAAAATAAAAATTCTGAAAAAGATCGCTTTGTAATTTGGAATATTGGCCAAGGACAGTGGACCACGCTCATCACAAAAAAATATTGTGATCATTTCGATATCGGAGGTGAATTTGATCTTTCAAAAAAAGTGATTCACATTTGTGAGGGGCGCGCTCACCGAATTCATATTTCTCACTGGGACTGGGATCACATGGGTTTAATCCAAAAATTGCTCCAAAGAAAAATTTCGCCTTGCCTGTGGAATATACCTTTGGGTCAGGCCTCAACTCGCAAAAAAACTCTGCTTGCAAATATTCCTCTCTGCGAACACTCAGACGAAGCCGCTTACCATTTAATTTTCTTAGGAGACTCTTCTCGCAAGGCGAGTTCCAATGACAGTTCTCAGGTGGTGGAAACGCAGGGTATCTTGATTCCAGGTGACTCAACAAAAAAGGAAGAAAAAAAATGGAGCTCACAAACAGAGAACCAAGCAAAACTGAGCCAGATCAAAGGGCTGATTCTCGGTCATCATGGGAGTCACGGTAGCACTTCACAGATTCTCGTCAGTCACTTAAAGAATCTTCGCTGGGCCATCGCCACGGCGAGAAAAAAACGTTATGGCCACCCCCATCCAGAAGTGCTGACTCGACTCAAAAAAAACAAAACCCCAGTTCTTCTCACCGAAGACTGGGGTTCCATAATTTTTGAACTCTAATTTCATTCAAATTGACATAAGTTAATTGAACTACTTATGTCCACCTTTGCTGATGATTACTGTTTGAATGGTTTGTACTCAAGACCAAGATCTTTTGCTACAGGTTCGTAGCAAACATGTCCTCCGTAAACATTCAAACCCTTGAACAATGCCTTATCTTTCATGATCGCGTCTTCAACACCCATGGCAGCCAACATTGATGCGTATTTCAACGTCACATTGGTCAAAGCATAAGTCGAAGTGCGAGACACCACCCCTGGCATATTCGGAACACAGTAGTGAATGACGCCATCGACTTCATAAGTTGGATGAGTGTGTGAAGTTGGTCGGCAAGTTTCAATGCAACCACCTTGATCCACAGCCACGTCTACCACCACGGTGCCTTTTTGCATTCCAGAAACCATTTGTTTTGTCACAAGAGTCGGAGCTTTATGCCCGGTGATTAAAACTCCACCGACCAACAAGTCACTTTCTGCAACACAAGTTTCAATATTAGCTTGGTTCGAATACAGAGTTGTGATTCGACCGCCAAAAATATCATCTAAATATTCAAGACGAGGAGTACTGACATCGAGCACTGTCACATCGGCGCCTAATCCCACGGCCATTTTTGCAGCATTAGTTCCAACGATACCACCGCCAATAATGGTCACTTTACCAGGACGAACTCCTGTCACGCCACCCAAGAGGATACCTTTTCCACCATGATCTTTTTGCAAATAAAAAGCACCAATCTGGGTCGCCATTCTTCCTGCGACTTCTGACATTGGCACAAGCAAAGGAAGACTGCCATCAGTCAATTGAATGGTTTCATAAGCAATAGCTTTCACTTTTCGCTCACACAAAACTTTAGTTAATTTTGGCTCTGCCGCTAAATGAAGATAAGTGTAAAGAATTTGATTTTCTCTCATCAATTCATATTCATCGGGAAGTGGTTCTTTCACTTTTACGATCATATCAACTTTTTGATAAACTTCAGCTTTCGTTGCCAAAATTTTTGCGCCGGCTTTTTCGTATTGCTCGTTGGAAATGCCGCTACCAACTCCAGCGTCTTTTTCCACGAAAAGTGAATGGCCCTCTTTCACCAATTGGCGAACACCGGCTTCGGTCATACCGACTCGGTTTTCACTGATTTTGATTTCCTTTGGTACTCCAATGATCATATTTTATCTCCCATGTTTAAAATCGACCGGCTAGCTAACATAACGCCGTCCCGGCTTTGCATCTTGCAGAAATTAGAATAAAAAGGCGACTGAAAAAAACGATACGCAGAGCGCTAGGACTATTTTACAGCGTAAACTTCATAGCCCGGCACTCGGGATACATTGGCGAGTTCCTTCATCCAGGAGCGCACATGATCACCGTACATCGTACGCTCCTCTGGACCCCAAAAAATATAATTGGCTTTTAATTCTTTAGCCAAACGAAGGCTATCGAGATCGCCATCCATGATGCGTTTTAACTTTGCCTCGACCTCCCGAGAATCAATTCCATAGGAAAATAGGTGACCGGCGTAACCCAAAACTCGAAGACGACCATAGTATGCAAGTGGATGAGCAAAGCTTGGAGCTGCGACGAACACGGCATTTGGCTCTATGCCACTCAAAGCTCCTTCGACATTAGCCAGCTCGCTAAAAGAAAAAATCGACACGGATTGTTGAGCCGGAGACTGCATTGAAAAAAGAATACTGACCGTTCCGGATAAAAAAAGCAAAACCGCAACAACCCCTCGTTCAAGCAATTCTAATTTAGTTTTGAACAGGGGTTCAAATACTAACCAGGAAATTCGCGCGAAACCAAGATAGGGCCAAATCAAAATTTTGATATTATCCCAAGCCCAAGGTGCCAACATCAGATTCATAAAAGTAGCAAAAAGAACCGTGTAAACACCAAGCTCAAAAAATAATTTTCTTCGTTTTTCTGGAATCATTCCATTTTTAGAATAAAAAATGGATACGGCTAAAATAAATGGTAAAAATAACCACGGACCAAAATTGAAAAATAAAAAATTAAAAAAAGAAAAGACGAGAGCCGTTACCGACAATAAATTTGTTGCCCCATGATTGAAAGTCCAGCCCCAGCTAAGATGGCTCACACCTGCCGCCTGAAAAAAATTAGTAGAAAATAGAATCAATAAAGTCGCGGGCAGGACTGCGATGAGAGTTAATTGTGACTTGATTAAAGAAAGAAGACCCGCCAAACCTCGGCACTCAAAAACTGTAAAGAGAAGCAATGCTGACACGATAGCAAAAGCGTGCAAATGGAAAAGCGGCAGAAATCCCCATCCAAGCCCAAGAGCCGTCCACTGTCGTCGGCTCAATGAGGTGTCGCCTTGAAAATAAGCTCGAACAGTCACCAAGAGCCAAAGTCCGAGTGGCAGCGTAAAGAGCATACCTCGCTGAGTGATAAAAACGGCTAAAAATAAATTCTTCCAATCAACAGCAGCTTGAAAATTTTCTAAGGGCGCTCCTGTCAACACACTCCAGCCCGCCAAGCCACCGCTCAGGAAAAAAGCTCCCATGGCCCACCATGAACCAAAGCGTTTAAGTAAGGTAAGACTCGCGGCTGTTGCAAAAAGTCCAACAATAAAAAGGTGGGCTTGAAGGCGAAAACCAAGAGCTTCCCAAAGTGCAGAATAAAGATCAACTCCGTAAGGATAACGTAATAATTCAGATGAAAAAATCGGATTATGAGGTGGGAAACTGATCCCTTGAGCAAGAGAACGAATATAATTTATGTGTAAAGGAAGGTCTCCCAAATTATTTGGACTCAGTGTTTTCCAAAAAAAATCAGCAGGAAAAAGTAACCACATAAAATGTCGATAGGCCGCAAACAAAATAAAAATTAAAATTCCAAATTCCATTACGCCGGCGAGACCTGGACTCAAAGATCTGAACCGCAAGCGAGAATCACTAGCAAGAAATTCTCGCGAATGCCAATAAGCTAAACACGTACCAATAATTAGACTCACAAGAGCAATCGCAGGGCTCAATGCGCCAAAAATCAATGAAAGCAAAAAAGCCACGATTGTTGAGTAAATACCGTGAAGAAGACAGGTAAAAATCACTGAGACTCCTTTTTGCCAGAGTTCAATTTTAAATGATCAATTTTTGTAGAATCAGCAACGCCTTCAAAATCAATCATTGGCGTGCCAGGCGGAACAATGTCTTTAAACATCTCTTCTTCAAGATAGGCAAAACCATTTTCATAAGCATCCCGAAGCTGAAATGGTTGACGAAAATAATGACCTTGAAGATGGCTCGTCAATATTGCATCCATCGATCCATCAACTAGTACCACTTGCGCACCAGAAACAATCGCGGTATCCGCCTGGCCATAAGATAAATTTGGATACATTCCAAAAATCCAAGGTAAGGGCCAGGTGTCTTTAATCAAAACAAAAAGTTTCATATTGATGGCCTCGGGTTTACTCTTGACTCGATTTTCGATTTCATCAATGACGACCTTCATCTGACCCGTGGATTGAACGTAAACATAAGGCTCATCTTTGTTAGTAAAATCTTTAAAGTTCAAACGTAACATGATGGGCAAAGTCCCAACAATAATTGCTACGGCTAAAACTCGAGAAATTAGAATCACTTTCCGTACAGGAATTTGACTGAGACGCTCTACTGCTAAGCCAAAAACAAGAGCCAGGGGCCAAATAATATTGAGAATAATCCAGGGAGTTTTATATGGAATCAAAGAGTAAGCCAATAGAGTCCCTATCGCGACTAAGATGAGAATCTTTGCTCTGCGACCAACAAAGAAAAATAAAGGGACTGAGGCCACTAGAGCGCTCAACGCCGGCCATTCGTAACTACTCAATAATGACAGCCAATACCACATAGGCTTTTCATGACCGGAGGCGTGACCAGTTCCGGTCTTAGTCCACGCCACGAAGGCCAAATACATATCGTGAATGCCGGCAGGGTTAAGAAAAAAACCGGTAAAGAGAAAAATCGTCAATAGTAAAACGACGGCTATAATGTTGCCCCAATCATTTGCGGTAGCAACCTCTTGCCAATTGAGCCAGCCGCTCTGTCGTGCGCTCGGTGGTGCTTGATGGATGACAATGCTATTTGAATTTTCGTCTTTTACCTCGCCCGCCTCACCAACCAGCCGGAAATAAAATCGAACGCAAGCCAAGGCAATCACCCAGGTGCCGAAAAAAATAAAAAAAGTCTCTTTGACTGAAAAGGCACCAAAGAAACTGAGCACCATTAAAATCACCGCTCGAAGTGAGCGCTTCTCTTCCCAAAGAAAATAGGCAAAAACAAAAAGGATTTGAAAATAAATAAAAAGCGATTCGTGGATCGCGTATCTAGAATAAAAAACAAAGCCGGCACTGACGGCAACACCTGTGGCAGACCACAGAGCTGCCCGCCCAAGAAACCTTCGCAAACTGATCAATTGCCACACACTTGCCAACGAGATCAATCCATTCATGAAACGATAGCCGGCGATGTTGTGACCAAAAAGCAGTTCGGCTAATTGAAGAAAATAGAAAAAAAGCGGACCATGAAAATTCGTTGGATCGTAGTGATAGAAGCCTTCCCTCCACATTTTGGATACAAAAAAACCATTAATGCATTCATCATAATGAGGAGGCTTAATATCCAAAAAAAGCGAGCGTAATATCGCCGCCAACACGATAATAAAAAAAATGATGTAAGTTTCCGTACGACGTCGAATCATATTCTACGATATCTCCGTGAACAAAAGTCTACGTTTGAAGTTAGCTATTGTCATGTTTCTATTTGACCGGTCTAACAGATTGTTTTACTCATTTTCACCATGACAAATTTAAAAAATGAAGCGCAGGAACTGGTTATTGGTGGTCTCTACGAACATTATAAAGGGAAACCTTACAAAGTCCATGGAGTCGTGCGGCACAGTGAAACTTTAGAAGAATTGGTTTTGTATGAAACATTATATGAAAATCCGTCAGGAAAGATGTGGGTCCGACCTAAAAAAATGTTTCTTGAGTCTGTTGAAATCAATGGAAAACGAAGGCCTCGTTTTCGTTACGTGGGATAGACGACTTCGGAGTGGCTTTTTTCAAAAAATATAAAAACCGAGCCCATTCGAATCGATGAGTTTACTGGAAATAAATTTACTTTTTTTTCAGACCCCGATGATTTACCCATCGAAATCTATGAAGCCGCGCTCACAACTAACGTCCTTTTTTGAGACAGAGCCTCATGAGAAAAACTTTATACATCTGTTGTCAAAGTTTTAGCCGTATAAAAAATGAATCTAATTAATAAAATTATAATTAAAACCTCCAAATTCTTAAGTATTTCCTACCAAAGTCGATAGGAATTCAGAGGTTTTACTCTTATGAAAGCAACAAGATTTCTTATGTTAGTTGTTACGACGATGGCTTTGGAAAATATTTGTTTGGCAGCAGATTTTCCTTCTTACCTCCCGACAAAACTGAGCCCAGGCCAAATTAGCAAAGTTATGGAACTTCTTCCGAAGGATGCCGCCGGTGAAAAGGAAGATATTGAAAATTTATTAAAAATACGTCAAAAATATTTTATTGATGAGCATAAAACCTGTGAGCAGGCGAAACGCTTTGAGATGCTTTATTCTCCCAATGAATATGAAAAAAACATACAAATAATGTTTGGTCCTGTGCAATGCGATAGTGAAGAAAAAACCAAACAAGTATCCCAGCTATTGGGCAAGTCTCTAGGTCTTGCTTGGGCCGATGTATTCAAAAATCTCAAACCCATAAAAGATTCTGCAAAAGATCCTGTGACACACCAACCAGGACGAGATCGTCCATTCAAGATGAATGAAGCCTCAATTCATGATCTAGAAAAAATTAATAAAATTTCAATTTGCAAAAATACTGAAGAAGAAAAAAGCAATGCCTCTTTTCCTAGCGCTCATGCGGCCATGGCTGAAGAACAGTCCCTCCTGTTAGCTCAAGTTTTTCCAAACCAAGCTAAGTTTTTTAATTCTCGAGCAGAAGAAGTGGCACGCAGTCGAATTATCTTAGGTGTTCATCATCCCACTGATGTCAAAGCCGGCGCAGCACTCGCCGATGAAGTCGTTAAAGAACTTGAGACCTCTGATAAATTTAATGCTGATTTAGAAGAGTTGAAAAAGAATGCCAAGGGCTGCACAATCCAGCTAGATTTCGAAAAAAAACCGGTAGCGGACCATAAACTGCCTGATCAGTTTTCTGGAATTAAATGATTTTTTAAGGTTTAATTCAGTAGAATTTAATTACCGAGATTAATTTTTAGTTTGTAAAACAGGACTCAAAGCCCAGAACGAAATCTGGCTTCATCGGTGACATCAGCGCCGAGCTCCACCAATTTATAACATTCTGGAGTGCTGATGATTTTTCGCACAAGCTTATTCATAATATCGTGGCCAGCTTTGTAAAGAACCAAATGCCCCATCATCGGCATGCTCAAAGTCACCAAATCTCCTAGGGCATCGAGAGCTTTATGGCGAACAAATTCATCGGGGAATCGTAAGCCCTCAGGATTTAAAATCTCTAGATCATCCAAACCAATGGCATTGTCCAAACTTCCGCCGAGAGCCAAACCTCGCTTTTGTAATTCTTCAATATCTTTCAAAAATCCAAAAGTTCGAGCGGGCGCTATTTCCCTGGCAAAAGAGACCTCATTAACATCAAGATCTAATTTTTCTCTTCCAATTTTTGGATGAGGAAAATCAATTGTCACGGTCAGGCGCAAACCATGATAAGGAACCACATAAGCTTGTTTGTCTCCCTCGGAAAAATACAAAGGTTGAGTGATATAACAATATTTACGAGGCTGTTCTTGTTCGATCAAACCGACAGATTGGATCGCTTGCAAAAAATCTTTGGCACTACCATCACAAATCGGAATTTCTGGCCCATCGAGTTCAACAAAAAGATTGTCAACTCTCAACGCCGACAACGCAGACAAACAATGCTCCACTGTCGAAATCGAAAAGGCAGGCCCACTTAAAGTCGTCGCATAACCAGTCGCAGAAACACTGGCAGCCTCAACTTTTACAGAGGGACGACCTGGCATGTCGGAACGCACAAAATGAACTCCCGAATTAGCGGGAGCCGGGACGAACGTCAGTGAACAAGGTTTGCCTGAGTGCAACCCATTTCCCTGGACCGATACACGTTTTCTGAGCGTCTTTTGTAAAAACATTGGTATTTAAGATTAGCAGCATTGTTCCGATGTGTAAAAGAGATGATGAAGAATCGGTCAATTTTGTCTTTTTTATGCGGTTTTGGCGTTGGTATGGCGTTGCTTTTGACCAGTTGTTCTTCGACAAGTTCGCGACAACACATCGACTCCGTCAGAGATTCGGCTCATCCTCACAATTCTGCTATAGGAATGGACAGTTTTTGGCTCGACCATCGCAGTCCGCCCGACCGAGCTATCAACCATTGGGAATTTTATTACAAACATTGCATTGAAGATGAGTTCAAACCTTATCCTGATCACATCGAGTTCATGTGCACAGGGCCTTATTAACCAATATCAGTGCAAATAGTTTTAGTAAAAAACTGTGAGAAAAATAAAATATTCCATCATCATTAATGAAGACTCTCTAAAATCGAAGTTGCAGAGCCAAACAATCCGAGCCATCAGAGTAATAATTTTTTATTTTCCCGATAACTTGAAAACCCAAAGAATCAAAAAGACCAAAAGCAATTTTGTTCTTCTCCGAAATTTTCAAAGAGATTTTTGTAGCTTTCAGTTTTTCTCTTTCAGCGAGTACTTGACCAAGAAAACTTCGGGCGTAGCCTTTTTGTCGATACTCCGGTAAAACGGCAAGATTCCAAATGTAAATTTCATTTTCTTTTTCATTAAACGAAAACCCGATAAATCCTAAAAGACCTTGTGGAAGCTCGAGTACTCGAAAAAATTCCATCGGTGACTTACTTGAAAAAAACTCTTTCAGTTCATTGAGTGTTGAGGCCTCAGAGCCTGAACAAACAGCCTCGATATGAGCAATATTTTCTAAATCTGAATCGACAATATCTCTAATAAACATATCTAGATCCTAAAGCAGAACAACCCTAGGTCAACGGAGAAGTTTTTTTTATTCGATCAGCGCATCAAGCTGCGAATCCATTTCCATGGTTTTCCCTATTAGAGCATCAAACAACGAACCCTTTCTACTAAGTCCAAAAAATCGCCCAATCACTATTAGAAAGACCTCGTAATCGATTTTTTTGATAAGAAATTTTGCCCAAGGCTTCCTGTTTATTGAGTTGGATGTAGTTTTTTACAATTTCGTAAGCACGATAACCCCTAACAACTCGCGAAAATGGTCGATACTTCCAAAAGCTTTCCTTCTTTTCATGATCATCTTTGGTACCAGTCATGGCTTTTAGTTGTTGAGCAATTTGCCCAGCAAACACTCGAAAAAAATGGTGAAATTGACATCGACGATGCGCTCGCAGAAGCAGATGTAAATGATCATTTTGGATAGAGACTTGCTCCACCTTAACTAAAAAGCGAGTGGAGTATTTTTTGAGCAATCGTTGAACCAGTGGAAAACAAATTGGCGAGCGAAGACTTTTACCTGGAAGTCGCGTTTTATTGATTTTAAAAACGACGTGAATTGGCTCGTGCGTGGAGAGTGGTCTTTGACCTCTTCCGATTTTTTTGTTCCTTAGGGTTCCGCCGTAAGAATAACGATGTCGAGAATTGCTACTAAATAAAGATTGTTGTCGAGAACCGATACCCATCATGAGCAAGGACGTGCAAGGAATGCGATCGGATAAGAGGAAGGATTCTTCAACTTCGAAAGAAAAACGATTCGGAACTCGGACTTGCGTACAATCTGACCGATACCCTCTGAGTCACAAAAAAGAACCGAATGACCAGCAACTTTGTATCCCCATTGCAAAAACGTCAAACAACCAGCGACTTTGCCATCAAAACGATCCGCTTTGAGACGTCGTCGACTTTTATTAACACAAGGATTTAAAACTCAAGTATTGCTCGTACAAAAAGTCGAACCAACATGACTCGTTTTGAAGCAATTTAGGCCTTCGTTTTATTAACCAAGTCGTAATTTTTAAGAATCATAAAAAAGCATTCAATCTGCGACCATTTTTTCCGAAAAGAAGGAAAGCAATGTAATTCTTGAAGGAGCATATTCAATGGGAATGATCGATCGCTACAAAAAAACTGGTGGTTTTCTGCAATTAGTACAACTCATTGAAACCACGGGTTCCCCTAAGCGCGAACAATTCTTAAAAATGATCGCAGACGAAAATCCTACCTGGGAAGCCGCTGTGAAACAAAAAATGCTTTCTCTGGACCGCATGCTCACTTGGAATGCTTCTTATCTAATGGAATTCATGCCCGCCATTCCTCCTATGGCAATTGCCTGTGGAATTTATCCTTTTCCAGAAAATAAACGAGCCGTTTTTCTTTCTGCTTTAGCTTTCGGAGATCGAAAAAAAGTCGAAGACGTTCTTAAGGAGCATAAACCAAATTCTGGCGAGATAGCTTCTTCACAAATTAAGATTATCGGTGAAGTCCGTAAAATGACGGCAACAGGTAAATTAAAATTTGAGAAATTTGATAGTGATCTACATATTCCAGAAAACATTGAAGAGCTCTTAAAGGGTGGTTCTTTTACGACAATTCACTCTTCCGTAGAACATGTTGAAACTGAACTAGCGGCCATCCCTGGTATCACAGGAAAAACAATTGATGAGGAGTCTTTAGTTCTTCGAAGAAAAATTGTGTCCTTGACTCAAGAAAACGTCCGTTTGATGAAAGAAAATAAAGAATTCAGAGACAAGTTAGAGGCGATCAAATCCGCAGTACAAAAAATCGCCTAATCGTCGACTGAATGATCAATCTTGAACTTCAGACAAATGAGTCCGGGCAAGCTCGGTGATCACGCGACCTCTCTGTGTTTTTTGCAATAAACCTTCTTGAATAAGATAGGGCTCATAAACTTCTTCGAGAGTACCACGATCTTCACTAAGTGCCGCCGAAATGGTCTCCAGACCCACAGGGCCACCACCAAATTTATTTTCAATGAGTTGAAGAATTCGGCGATCCATTGAGTCTAAGCCCAATTGATCAACTCCCAGTTGGTCCAAAGCAAAACGTGCTAAATCCGGAGTGATGGTGCCGTTCCCCTTGACTTGAGCGTAGTCGCGAACTCGTTTTAATAAACGTTGAGAAATTCGCGGCGTTCCGCGGGAACGTTTCGCAATTTCCATCAAACCCTCAGTATCGGCCTTTACATTCATGAGCTCACTGGAACGGACGAGAATTCGTTCCAGCGATTTGCGATCATAAAACTGTAACCGTTCGACAATTCCGAAGCGAGACAAAAAGGGGGAGCTCAAAAGACCCGCACGAGTCGTCGCACCCACCAAAGTAAAGGGCGCTAATTGAAAACGCATGCTTCGCGCGCCTAAGCCCTCACCCGTCACAATATCTAAATAATAATCTTCCATCGCCGTGTAGAGGTATTCTTCCACCGCTCGACTCAATCGATGAATTTCATCGATAAACAAAACAGAAAATGGTTTTAAACTTGTTAGTATTGCGGCTAAATCTCCCTTGCGGTCCAAGGCTGGTGCGGAAGTAATTTTAATTTCAGCACCCAAATCTTCTGCGATGATTCGACCTAAAGTGGTTTTTCCCAAACCCGGAGGACCGCTCAAAAGCACATGATCCAGGGGCTCTTGTCGCTCTTTAGCCGCCTTGACAAAAATTCTTAGCTTATCTTTTACTTGATCCTGTCCCGCAAAATCAGCAAATGAAGTGGGTCGCAAAGTATTTTCCCATGAAATGTCGGCTTCCATTTTTTCGGGAGTGAGCTCTTTTTCTGCTGTTTTATTTTGTGGCTTCGATTCAATGATCATATTCCCCCTAGATATTCGTCAAAGCTGATAAGCCTTGGCGAATTCCCTCTTCCACAGAAACTTTTTCTTCGGTAAAATCCATGCTCCCAATCACTTTATCCACATCCTGAGAACGAAAACCTAAATTCACTAAAGCGGAACTCACTTGCGCTTGAACAGAATCGAGATCTTTTTTTCCAGCTTTCGTCGAATTCTCACCAAAAACCAATTTCCCTTTGAGACTCAAAATCATTTGCTCAGCTGTTTTTTTGCCGACCTTTGGTAATTTAGAAAGAGCTTTAACGTCTTCACTTTCAATCATTGATAAAAGCTGGTTCACCGTCGCTCCACCCAAAATATTTATCGCACTTTTGGGCCCAATTCCATTCACTTTTAATAAAGATAAAAACATGGTTTTTTCTATCATTGAGAGAAAGCCAAAAAGCTGCAAAGCATCTTCCCTCACATGAGTGTAAACCTGCATCAGTAGGGTTTGATTTTTTTTCTCCTGAAGTTCTGCCAAAGTAGAAAGTGAGCACTGAAGCTCATAACCCACTCCACCGCACATCAGAACGCAGGATTCATCATCAGATTCAACCAACTCACCCTGCAAACGTGCGATCATAAAGAAACTCCCTCTGAATGTTTAATTGGCTTTTTTGGGGAAAGCCCTCTTTGCAGCTTCTGATCGGTTGCCGACACTTGCGCATGATACAGGGCCAAGGCCAAGGCATCCGAGGCATCCATTCGTTCAATAACAGAAAGTCGCAAATACCGTTGGACCATATCACGAACTTGAAGTTTGTCGGCAGAACCTTTTCCGGCAATGCCTTTTTTTACGACCCGAGTCGCATATTCATAAACTTGCGCTCCACTGCTGGCCGCAAAACTCATAACAACACCGCGAGCATGACCCAATTTAAAAGCACTGTCTGCATTCTTTCCAAGAAAAATTTTTTCAATCGCCACGGCACTGGGTTTATATTTTTCCAAAAGTTCAGACATACCTTCGGCTAAAACCCGCAGTCGCTCTGGCAAGGCTTGGTCTTTGGGCAAAAGAATCACACCATGACTCACGTGTTCAACATGATCCCGATGGGCTTTTAGCAAACCAAATCCTGTCACATAGGAACCAGGATCAATGCCTAAAATAATCGACAGAAAAACCTCCTCAAAAGACTTCATTCGATCAAATAGGAGAGATAATTTGCGGTCAATCGGAAAACGTGTAACACTATTAAAACAATGACGAAAATTGATAGCAATACCATTGAGGAATACCAAAAAATTCTGGCCATGGACCCGAACTCCAAGGTTTTCGCGGTCTTGGGCGAAGCGTATCGAGAACTTGGAATCATCGAACAGGCTGAGAATATCTTGCGGCGCGGAATTAGCAAACATCCAAAATATGCTGCAGGATATTTGGTTTTGGCGAAAATTTTTGTGCAAAAAAAACAGTTCGAGGATGCCATCAAACTTCTGACTCGGGCCGTGGAACTCTCTCCAGATAATCTTTTGGGATATCAGTTGTTAGGCGAAACTCACCTTCAAATGAAAAATCCTAAAGAGGCGCTGAAAGCCTACAAGATGGCCCTTTTCCTGAATCCCACTCATACTCGCTCTTTGCAAGTGGTTAAGTCCTTGGAAAAAATTACGGCGGATGAATTTGAAGAAGATTTATTTTCCATGCGATCACCTTCGGAAGAACTTCCTGAGAACTTGGACAAGAATTCGAGAAATTTAAATCAAACAAAAAATGTAGATCTCAATTTAGAAAGAGGTCTTTCTCTGGTGGATGCATTGATTGTTCGCCAACACAATGAATTGGCTCGCGAACGATTGATTGAATTGCAAAAACGCTATCCTGGCAGTCAGGAGATCCAATCTCGTTTTCAAATGCTAGGAGCTGACGAAGAAATCGAGCAGGCAGCTTCCATTCGTCCGATTGCCATCAAGGAAAAACGAGTTATTAATGAAAAAATCCAACGATTACAAAGGGTTCTAAAGGCCATCGAGGTTCACTTAGAGTCCTCCCTATAGAACTTTGAGCCGAAGGCAATGCTTAAGACCAAGACATTGACCAACCCCCTTTGACTGGGTATTGTGCGTACTTTCATTTTCATAACAGAGGTGCGCAATGTACGAAAATTCAGATTTCAAAAAAGGTTTAAAAATCATGTGCGAAGGTAGTCCTTACGTTATTTTGGACTTTCAACATGTCAAGCCTGGCAAAGGAAACCAATTCACTCGTACGAAAATGCGCAATCTTCTCACTGGGCAACTTTTAGAGCGAACCTTTAAATCAGGCGAACGTTTTGAAGTTCCTGATGTTCTCAATAAAGAGATGTCTTTCCT
>CAIYID010000066.1 GCA_903926205.1 uncultured Bdellovibrionales bacterium | reverse complement strand
ATTTTCGGAGAATGAATTTAATGAAATGAAAGCCATTGTGGACCAATTTGATCCTAAACAATTGCAAAATGCGGCAGCAAAACGCCGTCTTGAAGACACCGCAAAAAAACTCGTCATGCATGCGACTAATATTGAGTATGCAATGGATCAGCTTGACCGTCTTGGCTTGAGAAAAAAACTCATTGAGATGGGAGAAAAAGACAATCTTCAAAGTGGCAGCTGGTGGTTGAATAAAGAGCCCCTTCGTTCAAAACCTGTTGGTGAAGGAACCGGAAAAACCGCTGAAGAGCTTAGGCTTAAAGTCGTTGCCCATGAAACAAATACGTTGCTCGCCTATGAATCTATCACTCGAGCCCATTCCGGAGAACCGAATGTCTTAATCTCTAGGAGTAATATCGAAGGGGAATTCGCATTTTACGGCGACGGCTTTTACACACGGCTTGGTCGAGAAGGGGCCAAAGGCTCGGGGTTAACAATAAGATTCACCGTCGACCCGAAAGCCCGAGAAGGGACTGATTTTAAGATTGTTAAAATAATTGTTAATGAGGAAGTGACGGACGAATATATAGTTTTTAATAATAAAAAAGCACTCAAAGTCATTCCTGAATCTCTTAATTTTACTTTGGATGACTTACTGAAAATCGCAGAAAACAAACTGGATATTCAGATTGATAAATCTGATTTAGGCTTATTGGAAATGTTCAAAAGAAGAATTAATTTTGCAAAAATCACTGATGAATTGGAGAAGCTTTTATTTTCAGAGTTAAAAGCCGATCAAGATCGACTGGTGAGTTTGCTTTATTCGCTGCAAAATCCGAAGGTACAAGAATTAATTTCGCCTGAAGTTTTTCGTCCCGTTGCTCAGCGTCTGTTTAATCTAGTTTTTGTGAAGGCTCGATCATCTCATGAGGCCGATGTTATTCGGTATATAAAAACTGTCGGACCAATTTTAAAAACAATCGATTCCATGGGCTTACTGAAGCCTGAGCAATTTTATGATTATCTAACTCAGATAGTTCAAACGCCCACGGCGAGCTTTGAGCTTAAAAAAAAAGCAGTATTTGAATTGCTCCAAACCAATAAAAACTTTGAAGAGTTTCTCAGATCAAAACGTGGAACCGCCGCCGATGATATTAAGGCCGTTATTGAAAAAGTAATGCCTGAAATTTTTGCGTGGGACAAATCTCCAGAATTAAGAAAAAGACAATTTGCCCTTTGGTTAGACGATAATTGGTCATCCGCTGTTCTATGGAGAAAAGCTAATGTGAGCGGAGACCCGCTAACAGTAGAGCTTCTTGTTGATTCGAAAGTTTATGATGTTAATCACAAAAATAGAAGCCAAATTTCAATTCTTCAATTTGCAGAATATTTTAACAGTAAAGAAGTTATTGAATGGCTCATCTCGAATCCTAAATTTGATTTTAACCGAAAAAACAATCTTGGTTTCACTGAAGTGGAGCAATTGCGTTTGCGTGGGAAAACAGAACTTGCAGACCATATTCAGCAACTTCGACCAGAGGTTGTGTCCAGACGCTTTGTTCTAAAGGAAAGAAACACAGAACACCTGACTGCAGAATATCCAAAAGGGAGTCCGATCATTGACTTTGTTCGAATTGAACCGACTTCCTATATGATGGGAGACGGAAAGAACGGCGAGTTAACAACAGTCGCAAAACCTTTTGAGGTACTTTCTGTCGACACAAATCAACATATGTATAGATTAGTTGCTGAACTAATAAAAAAGCATCTTGGCCAAGAGTACATTGAACTTAACAGCACTCCATCAAAATTTTTAAATGAAGAAAATCCTGTTGAACAAGTTTCCGCTGAAGATGTTAATTTATGGAAAAAAGGATTAAATGAATTGTCAGAGCTTAATGATATTCAAGTGCAACAGAGTTTAGGATCATTATTCCCTGGGCATAAAAAAGGGGCAAAATACGATCTTCCGACAGAAGCCCAATGGGAGCTCGTATCTCGTTTGGGTGGAGTGGCAATTGGTAACGCTTCATTTGATCCGTGGATAGGTTTAAATTTACGTGACTATGCCGTTGATGGATGGAATGGGGGCTTAAATACACAGCCGGTCGGGTCACTGCGGCCTGTTTTTTATAATGGAAAGCCGCTCTATGATCTCCAAGGGAATGTCTGGAAATTGACTAAAGATAGCCAAGGAAAAAAATCAGCAAGAGCAATTCCACAAAACTCAAAAACAGATTCTCCTCAAATTTTACGTAGTGGAGTGATTGTACGCGGTGGAAGCTTTCGAAGTCGCACTGATGCAAGTGAATTCTCAGCCAGCCACCGTGGTCTTGCAGAATCTTCAGTTCGGTACGATCACATGGGATTTCGTCTCGTGAGAAGCATTGAGTAATTCGCTGACTTCTTTAACGGCATGACTTCTGCTCCTCAGGAAATTGAGGTAGTGATGATTAAGAGCCAGATTCAGATTAAGCGCGTTTGCTGTCTAATATTTAGACAGGGGCTTGCCAAAAAAGTGCGGGCTAGTTTTAAATCAAAGCTAGCGGCATTGGTCGTAATTGCCATATTTGTCGTGAGCACAGCCCAGGCTGAGCCTTTAAAATGCTCTGCTTTACTTGAGTCACGAAATCAATTTCATCGCGGCTTTGCGAAATTCATTTCAAAAGTTTCGTTTAAAAAAAATGAGTCCGAGGTCTTCCTTAGGGAGGAGTCATCAATGTTAACCAAAAATCATTCAACTCGTATTGCCTTAGCTCTTGATCCTTCCAGCTTAACACAAGAGGTTTTAAACGCCGGAGTTCTTCCGCGAGGTTCTGCATTGATGACAAGTTCGGGTGATCTCGGGCCGACAGGCATAACAGCTATTATTCACGCAGCCACAGGCGCTATGGAAAGAAAAGGCGGTGTTTTTGAGCCGACTTTAGAAAGTATTTCCACTTCTATAAAGAACTCCCTGATTTTAGCTTTTCAGTATAATCACAAAAGAATTGCTATTCCATTTATTGGTGGCGGAGTCTTTGCGAAGCGAATTGGAGTTGAACCCCAAGAACTCGCAAATCTCATCGTAGAAACAACTTTGCAAGAACACGGGTCCATAGAAATACGATTTATGACCTTTGGAGAGAAGGACACAGAACTTTTTAAACAAGCTTTAAAAAACCTTGAAGATGATTTCGATTTGTCAAATGTGTCAGTAGTCAATGGTTCAATAACCGATTTTAAACAACATGGGGCCAGTGCGATTGTCAATGCCGCTAATATGGAAGTGACTTTTGGCGGAGGATTATCAGGCATCATTGCTCGCGCGACAGGAAGAGAAAAAGAAATCAATCAAGAAGCTCATGCAGAAATAATTGAGTGGTTGAAAATAATCACTAGAAAATAAAGTAATTAGAAACAAAGTATAAATCAAATTCTCGTATTCATTGAATTTTTGGTACACCGGTTGCAATTACTGGAGTCATGAAGAACTCAATGGACTCAGTCGATTTTTTATCCCTGTTTAGGAGATGCCCATGTATCAAAGTTTGACAGCTGTAGTTCTTTTTTTGTCTCTGCAAATCGAATAGAAGAGTGGTTGCCGGTGATAAAAGGCTGGCAAACATTTTTACGTGCCGACGCAGAAAAGCAATTGCACCGACTGAACCAAAAATAAATTGAGACTTTTACTTTGGAAAGGACTTAATGAATTTTATTATTTTAAGAATATTTATTTTTTCTTTTGCAATTATTAGCTCATCCATTGGCGTAACAAGAACTCTTCTTTGTAACGAGGTGCTAACTTCGGACTTTCTGCAAGGATCTTTGGCTAAAGATGAAAGTAATGCGGAAATTCGACCCGGGCTGAGAAAAAATCCGACTAGAATTTCAGCGAAAGCACTTTCTGCGGAAGCCGCACACAAAATGTTGGTCGTTCCTGAATTTCAATTCATTCGCGCGGAAGCAGAGAAACGGGGAATTCGTGTGTGGCTCTTTGGCGGAACGGCTTCGAGTTATCTTCATTATGTAAAGTGGAATTTGGTACGGGAAAAAGGTCTCAATCAGTTACAAGCAGATCGTTTTGACTTTGATTACACCAATATTTTCAGAAGCACTCAAGATTTAGATATTGTCGTGGATGGCTCGGCTGAGCAAGCAAGTGAATTTCAAAAGACGATTGCTGAGAAATATCCTCATTTTCTCGGATCCAAAGCGGCAAAATGGGAAGTGCGCACATTAAGAACTCGCATGGGAAAACCTGGTGAGCTAGGTTATAAAGAAGCGCTTCTTGGAGATGAAGACTTTAATAATCAAAATTCCGATTCTAATTCTCTTGGTATGGTCGAAGTCACTCATTCTAAAGAGCCAGTGGTCCGAGATTTACGTCACTGGGATTCTATCGACAGTCCATTCTTGCAAGATGCGTTGAACGACCGGATTAGTTTTTTTAGAAGTCGTGAACACTTCACAACTTCTCGAGCAAAAGCTGGAGAAAATCCTGAAATTCTTTCTGTCACGCGACTTTTAGTAAAGGCCTTTCAGTATCAGCTCAATTTTTCAGAGGCAGAATTTAAAGAAATGAAAGAGATCGTGGCTCAATTCGATCCCCAACACCTGTCAGTGGTTGCACGTCGACGCTTTGATGACACGGCCAAGAAGTTGATTATACACGCCAATAATATTGAGTACGCAATGAATATGCTGGACAAGTTAGGACTCAGAAAAAAACTTATCGAGATGGGTAATAAGGAAGAATTGAACAGTGTGAGCTGGTGGTTGAATAAAGAACCACTTCGATCTAAACCTGTCGGACAATTCTCAGGTCTCACAGCCAGGGAGCTGGGAATCGATGTGGTCGCTCATGAGACGAACAGTTTGCTTGCCTACGAGTCCATCATCCGTGCTCATTCCGGTGAGCCGAATGTTCTAGTGTCGAGAGAAAATACGATTGGAGAAAAAGCCTTTTTCGGAAATGGCTTTTATACGCGTCAAGGGAGAAAGGGTGCTGCTTTGAGTGGTTTGACAATCAGATTCACAGTTGATCCCAGCGCTCGAGAGGGGACCGCGGAAGAAGGTGGTGATTTTATCCGTAAAGAAAATTATATTTTATTTCATAATAAGAAAGCTTTAAAAGTCATTCCTGAATCTCTTAATTTTAGTTTGAGTGATTTAGTAAAGATGGCGGAGTCTAATGAATTCGAAGTGGACCACTCAGACTTAGCCCTAGTCGAAAAATTTAAAAGAAAATTGAATGTCGCAAAAATCACCGACGAATTTGAAAAACTTCTAGCCTCTGGCTCTGAAAAAGACCATCAGCATCTAATTGATATGCTGTACTCTTTTCAAACGCCAAATGTTGAAATTTTTATTTCTAAAGAAGTTTTTTCTGCTGTGGCTAAGAATATATTTCTTCGAGTTTCAGCGACAAGTCATTCTTCGAACGATAAGGAGATCCTGAAATACATCAAAACCCTTGGTCCAATAATTAAGTTGATTGACTCGATGGGCGTTTTCAAGTCCGAGCATTTTTTTGATTATCTTACAGAACTGATCCAATCACCGACGATCAATTTTTCCGTGAGAGAACAGGCTCTTTTTGAATTATTGCAGTCAAATGAAAATTTCGAACAATATCTCACTCAGCGGAGTGAGTCCGCACCCACTGAATTTAAAACATTCATTAAAAAAATAATGCCCGAGGTTTATGAGTGGCATAAGTCGAGCAATCCAAGAAAAAGAAAATTCGCTGCAGAATTAAATTGTGTATGGTCTAACGCGGTCGAAAGTGGTGACAGGCAAAGACTTAAGGCTCTTATCGCTTCGAATCTTTTTGATATTAATCACAAAAATCTCAGTCAAGTTTCAATGTTGCAATTGGCAGAGTACTACAAGCAAGTCTTTCTTATTACTTGGCTATTGCATAATCCCGACTTTGATTTCAATTCAAAAAATAAATCTGGATTCACAGAAGTGGAGCAATTGCGATTAAGTGGAAAAGCAAGCATCGCCGATCTTATTCAGGAACTAAGGCCTGAAGTGCAAGCTAGAAAATTTGTTGTTAAAGAGCGAAACCTCGAACTTAAAACCACTCAATATCCGGAAGGAACTCCGATCGTGGACTTTGTACGAATCGAGCCTGGCTCTTTTATGATGGGACCTGAACAAAATAAAGTTTTTACGACGATTCCAAAATCATTTGAATTCATGTCAGTCGATACGACCAAAGAAACATACCGTCGAGTGGCTGATCTTGCCAAAGAATACCAATTACTAGACAGCACTTTTAATAGCTCACCGTTTAGTACCGATGGTGAATCTAAGCCCGTTGATTATGTATCCTTTGACCGGATTGAAGAGTGGTTAAAAGGATTAAATGAATTATCAGCACTGGATAAGGGAAATGTTCAGCAGATCCTAGGGGACTTATTTCCTGGCCATCAGCGAGGCCAAAAATATGATCTACCAACCGCAGCTCAGTGGGAGTTTGTTTCCCGCCTGGGCGGAGTTGCGGAGAGTGATTATTCCCACGGTAAAGGCGAAGAAGATTTAGAGAAGTATGCCGTATTCCAGAAACCTAACGATCTTCATTACAGAGTTCATAATGTGGGTTCAAAGAAACCAGTTTTTTATAATGGAAAACCGATTTACGATCTTCATGGTAACGTCCATAAATGGGTCAAGGATATACGGCGATCGGAATTTGGTGGAGTCAAGAAAATCGATCGTCTTATTCGAGGTGGAAATTTTGATCTCAGGGCTCGCAATGTACGATCCTCTTCTGGATATCATGAACAGCCTGCTTACGCTCGGAGTATGCTCAGTTTCCGTCTTATAAGGGCTGCTGAATAAGCTCAGACTTGCGGGTATGTTCTTTGAAACATTAAGACGAGAGGTCTTATGTTCAAACGTGAGCTCAATTTAAAGCGAAGAGCCTGTTTAAATATTAAACAGGTGTTAAGCCTAAAGACACAAGCTCGTTGTCTAATGATCGGCGACGTTTTAAGGGTACTGCTTTTCTTTTTTTTAGTTATTAGTTCATCCGTGGCGATGACCAGTCCGCTTTTTTGTCGAGAGGTTCTTTCTAATCGCTCATTACAAATCCTTCTGTCTGAAGACAAAAAGACTCTCGATGAGCATCAAACGAAAACTTTTAAAACTATTACGGCGAACGAACTTTCAGAGCAAGCTTCACTCAAAATGTTAGTAGTTCCTGAATTTCAGTTCATCCGAGAGGAAGCAGAGAAACGTGGAATTCGCGTTTGGCTTTTTGGTGGAACCGCCTCGAGTTACCTTCATTATGTGAAGTGGAATCTTGCTCGCGAAAAAGGTCTCAATCAGTTACAAGCCGATCGTTTTGACTTTGATTACACCAATATTTTTAGAAGCACTCAGGATTTAGATATCGTCGTGGATGGTACCTCAGAGGAAGCCAGAGAATTTCAAAAGACAATTGCTAAAAAATTTCCTCATTTTTTAGGAGCAAAGGCAGCGAAGTGGGAGGTTCGAGCGCTGAGGACTCGCATGGGAAATCCCGGAGAAATAGGATACAAAGAAGCCCTTCTGGGCGATGATGATTTTAGTAAACAAAACTCGGATTCTAATTCACTAGGCATGGTGGAGGTCACTCATTCCAAAGAACCCGTCGTTCGTGATTTGCGTCACTGGGATGCCATCGATAGTCCATTTTTGCAGGACGCGCTGAATGATCGAATTAGTTTTTTTAGAAGTGCCGACCATTTTACGACTTCGCGAGCTAAAACTGGACAAAATCCTGAAATTCTTTCTGTGACGCGATTGCTGGTAAAAGCTTTTCAATATGAATTAAAATTTTCAGAGAAAGATTTTAAGCTAATGAAATCAATTGTTGATCACTTCGATCCTCAACAATTGCAAAACCCGGAGGCCCAACGTCGACTGGAGGACACGGCAAAAAAATTAATAATGCATGCGACTAATATTGAATACGCGATGAATATGCTGGATGAATTGGGGCTCAGAAAAAAACTAATAGAGATGGGCGACAAAAATAAAATTGATAGCATGAGCTGGTGGCTCAATAGAGAACCCCTTCGTTCTAAATCTATCGGTCGGTCCTCAGGCCAAACAGCTAAAGAACTTGGTATCGAAATTGTTGCTCATGAAACAAACAATTTTTTTGCTTACGAATCTATTACCCGCGCACATTCTGGTGAACCCAATGTCTTAGAATCAAGAGAAAACACATTCGGAGAGCGAGCCGCTCTAGGAAAAGGGTTCTACACGCGTCAAGGCCGGAAAGGGGCCACTTCTTCCGGTTTAACAATTCGGTTTACCGTGGACCCCAACGCACGGGAAGGTTCTATCGAAGAGGGTGGTGATTTCACTTGTCACGAGGATTTTATTTTATTTCATAATAAGAAAGCACTGAGCGTCATTCCTGAATCTCTTAATTTTTCTCTTAATGATTTAATAAGAATGGCAGAGTCTCAGGAATTTGAAGTGGATCACTCTGATTTGGCCTTGGTAGAAAAATTTAAACGCAAACTCAATGTGACCAAAATTACTGATGAACTTCAAAAACTCATCGATTCTGGCAGTGAAGAAGACTTTGATCAGCTTGCTCATATTTTATCTATGTTTCAAACGTCAGTCCTTCGAGAATTTATTCCTTTGGAGACTTATAATCTGGTAGTAAGAAATGTTTATTTTAAGATTGAGGCTTTTGCAAAATCAAATCGAGAGCAAGATATTATTCACTATATTAAAACTTTAGGCCCAATTAAAGGAACACTTGAGGATCTTGGTCTTTTGAAAAAACGAGATTTTTTAGATTATTTAGATCATGTGAGTACAGCGCCTGGAGCCAGTCTACAAATTTGGAAGGCCGCGGTCTTTGAAAAATTATTATTTATAAGAAACTTTGAGGGTTTGCCTGATTTAAAAAAATTATTTTCTAATTCTCAATTAGTTTTGTTGCGTGCTGAGATAGGGACCTGGAGAACATCCAAAGATGAGCGGAAACGAAAATTTTCATTTGATCAAAATCTGAAATGGCAAGACGCCATTAAAAATGGAGACGTTAAAAAACTTGAGGCTCTCATTGGGTCTGGGATTGTTGATATCAATCACAAGAATGCTAACGATTATTCTGCTCTTATGATTGCCGCTTATCACCGTAAAGATAAACTCATCGACTGGCTGATTCAACATCCGGACTTTGATCTTTTTGCAAAAAACAATCAAGGTTTCAATCAGATTGAACAATTGCAACGACTTGGTAAAAATGAGTTGGTGAACAAAATTGCCCGAGCAAGGCGGGATATTCAGGTGAGTCAGGAGAAAGTACCTGAGCGAAATAAGGATGGTTCGCCGATCATTGACTTTGTTCCAATTGAGCCCAAGTCATTTATGAGGGATAGTCAGGCCCCGGCGTTTGTGACATTAACAAAACCGTTTGAAATAATGTCTGTTGCCACGACAAGAAATGTTTGGGGAGAAATTGCAGAAGTGCTTAAATCTAACTATCCGAGAGAATATGATGAATTGAATTCTGATCCTTCCTATTTTAAAGGTGAGCTTCCTGGGCCCAAGTGGAAAGAAGGTATTAATAAGTTGTCCAAGATGGCCAAGTCATTGGCTCAACAGTTTTCAACGCCAAGCTTTTTTCGACTTGAAGGTGGAAATCGTCCTGTTGAACAGGTTTCGTACTATGATGTGATGAAATGGTTTGAAGGCTTAAATAAACTATCGTTGACGAATAACGATAAAATTCAATCAATTTTGCTAAGGCTTTTTCCTGGACATAGAAAAGGGCATTTCTATCGGCTTCCAACCGAAGCCGAGTATGAGTTTGCTTTAAGAAATCAGGGGCTCGCCGATGGGTATTATTCAATTGGAAATTTGGAGGAAGATCTCGAGGCTTCGGCCTGGACTTTTGAAAATTCAGATAAACAAACTCATCCAGTGGGACAAAAAAAACCAACGATGATTAATGGAAAACCAGTTTATGATCTCCAAGGTAATATCACAACGTGGGTGACTGATGCATTTACCAAAGATCTTTCTGGGGGAATAGATCCTCAAGCCCTTCAAGCCGGAAGAGAAATTTGTCTTCGTGGAGGTTCTATGTGGGATTATAACGCCTACCTTTTCATTTCTTTTCGTCGAAGTGTCGAACCTTCTTATCTTGCCAAAAATATTGGTTTCCGCATTGTGCGGGACAAGCTGTAATTTTATTTTTTTCGAATCACCGGAAGCTCTTTATTTAAGAGATAAGCAAAAATATATTGCGTGATGGGAGAGGGATGTCCGTCTCCGGGAATTGTGGGGAATCCTCCAGTCGCAAGACGGGTGTCTATCGAACTAAAATCCAAGACATGAATATTATTTTTTAAAGCGACCGCTTTTAGTTCGCTGCCATAAAAGTGTGAGGCTCCAGGATAAAGGACAAAATAAAAATCGACATCCTGAAAAACATTTTTTGATTGAGTTTCTATTTCTTTTAAAACTTCTGCAAAAAAATCAAAGTCTTTTTGCTCAAATCGGGGTGGTAAAATGATATTGAAAAATCGAACGAGTGCACTCTGGTTCCAATATTTATAAAAACCGTTCAAGATTTGACGGTTTTGATCAAAAAATCCTTTAAAGACGGGTTTGCCATTTTCAGATGCAAAATAGGGTTTTTCCAGCATCCATTCATTTTTTTTTAAAAGGCAGAGACTTCGACAAAATAATCTTTCAAGATGATCATCCATGTAGGAATAAATCAATAATGTTTTTCGATGTGGAATATCTTGAAAGCGAGACTTATTGCTCGCTATCAGTTCATAAAGAATTTCGCTTGAACTTCCTCCTGCAATGCCGAGATTGTAAACTTTTGAATCAGGGCGTCTTTTGCCCAGTTGATAGGGTGCAGATTCTTTATCATTAACACCTTCTCCCAAAGTAAAAGAGTCGCCAAACATTAAAATATTATAAAAGGCACCTCGTGGATTTGGAGTTATACGACGACCGAGTGAATCGATTTTATAATTTGCAGAGTAAATTAAGCGATGGGTTTTGGCGGTTTTGAGAACACTCTTAATGGAAATCGGAAATCGTGATTTGTCCCATTTACTCAGGCAACAAGGAATGAGCCCTTTTTCAGTTTGATCAATTCCTTCTTGACTTGCGGATAGGACTTCTTCGGGAGACAGAGTTGGTTTCCAATGAAAAGCAGGACCGTGATTAAGCAAGGAGTATAACTTCAACGAGGCTTCTCGATCCAGCTGCATGGGAGGATACTGAGAGTGCATTGGAGGATTTATCCAATAAGTTTTTTCATTAAGTTGGAAAAACAATTCGCTAGTTCCAAGGATTAACAAAGAAAAAGCAAGACCTAAAAGTAATGCAAAAAGATTATTTTTCATTAAAAAAGAGTGTAAACAAAAGGCAGTACGGCGGTTTGTGAAAAAAGGATAAGGGTACTAAACAAGAGTAAAATCATAATGATTGGAAATAACCAATATTTTTTTCTTATACGCATAAATTGCCAAAGTTCTTGGATTAGCATTAGTACATCCTTGTAAAATCAATTGTTTCTACGGAATCTGATTTTTGCAAGTAACTTGTTGCCTCAGGAATATAATTGGTTTTTAAAAGGTCTTTCTTTTTAAGTATCATGAAGCAGTGACAAGGGATGATTAAGAAGAAGTAAATGAAAAATAAACCGAGAAGTGCGACAGTGTGAGTAAGGTAATACGCGATAGTTAAAGCCCTTCCATGAATTTTTTGAAGCCACTTTGGGAGCCACGGCATATTAAAATGAGGTTGGGGATACAATAATTTAATCCAATTCAAGCTTCACACTCCATCGCTTATCACTGCGACTAAAGGTCTGATCTTGTTTGCGGAGATAAAAATTTTCAATAACCAAAGAATCGATATCAGTTTGGATAAAACAACGAAGGGCGTCTTCAGGACTGCAAACAATGGGCTCTCCGCGAACATTGAAGGAGGTGTTGACCAAAAGTGGGCAGCCAGTTTCTTTTTCAAAACGAGCAAGTAGCTCATGAAGAAAGGGGTTCTCCTTTTGAGTGACGGTTTGAATACGTGCGGAGCCATCCAAGTGAGTGATGGCAGGAAATGAATTTCTATATTGATCTTTAATGTGGGTGACAAAAAGCATATAGGGATTATGAAAAGCATCCTTGAAGATTTCTTCGCATCTTTCGTCCAGAATGATAGGAGCAAAAGGCCTAAAAGATTCGCGAAATTTAATTTTTAAGTTCATACGTGATTGCATGTCGGGGTGCCGTGGGTCGCCGAGAATGGACCGCGCGCCCAAGGCTCGGGGACCATATTCCATCGATCCTTGGAACCAACCAACAATTTTTTGGTCTTTCAAATCCTGACAGGTTTGGCTGAGTATCTCTGATTTTTCAAGTTCTGAAAATTTTGCGTCAACACTTTGTAAAAAATCATGTATCGATTTTTTATCATAACGAGGGCCAAGAAAGCTGCCTCTCATTTTATCGGGAGGTTGTATGGCACGCTTTGCTTTGTGATGAAGATGGTAACTGGCGAACGCCGCGCCCAGAGCACTTCCTGCATCACCAGCGGCAGGTTGAACCCAGATGTTTTTAAAAATTTTTTCACGAGCGATGACTCCGTTGGCCACACAATTTAAAGCCACACCACCGCCGAGGCACAGGTTCTCTGAACCTGTTTGCTTTTTTAGAGTTTTAGCCAGACGAAGCATAATTTCTTCGGTCACTTTTTGAATGGAGGCCGCTAGGTTTTTGTAAATTTGTGGTAAGGCGGACTCGGGCTCACGTGGGTTGATTCCAAATAAATGAGCGAAATTTTGATTTGTCATTCTCAATGAAGAAACGAAAGGAAAATATTTTGTATTTAAACGAAAGCTTCCATCAATTTTTAGATCAATTAATTCTCGTAAAATCACATCAACAAAACAAGGCTCTCCATAAGGAGCTAAACCCATGAGTTTATATTCACCAGAGTTAACTTTAAAACCGCAAAAGGTCGTAAAGGCCGAATAAAGTAATCCAAGTGAATGGGGAAATGACATCTCCCAAAGGCTTTCGATGTTATTTCCCTGCCCTTGCCATCCAGAAGTGCAAGCCCACTCGCCAACTCCATCAAGACACAAAATGGCAGAGGACTCAAATGGACTAGGATAAAAGGCGGCTGCGGCATGAGACAGATGGTGCTGACTGAAAGACAGTGGTGGCAATATTTCCTCAGGAAAATCCCTTTTTAAAATTTTAGTGAGATGTGAGCGGGTATCAAGTTTTTCACGCATCCATATGGGCATGGCACTCAAAAAAGTGAGCAAACTGTGCGGAGCTGTCGAAACAATACTGGAGAGAAGTCGTTCAAAACTTAAAAATGGTTTTTCGTAATAAACAATTTCATCCAAGTTTGACAGGTTAAGATTTCCCTGTTGTAAGCAATATTTTATACTTTGGGTAGGGAAGCCGGCATCGAATTTTTTTCGAGAGAAACGCTCTTCTTGCGCGGCAGCTATGACTTGCCCATCGACAATGAGAGCGCTGGCACTGTCATGATAAAAGGCTGAAAGCCCCAAAATTTTCATTTGTTATTTTCCCAACGTGCAATCATTTGAATGATACAATAACGAATTATAAAGTCACTATGGTCTAGGCCAGGTTTTATCTTGTTTTCTACACAGACCTAAGAATAAAAAATGGTTGATGTCTTCGAGGTTAATCAGACATACTTTAACGGTGGCTCATCACGTGATTTTCAACTCAAGGTGGAGTTAAATGCCGCAAGGTATTTTTAAAGTATTTAAAACAGGTTTGTTTTTTATTTCTTGCTTGCTTGTTCAGCTTGTATACGCAGAAACGGCTCTTAATCAGGAGCTTAAGCCAAAAGATATCTACATGGATACACCCCCAGTTTTTAAAGACAGCGTAGTGATCCAAAATCGAGCTTTCATCAAGAGTAAAAAATTACTTTTTTCGTCTTATTTCTCTTTTGATTTTTCGGATGGGCCTTACACCATGTATTCCCTCAACACCGACATAGGTTATGCGACCAGTGAAACTTGGGAATTTTATGCTTCCATCGCGCCTGTGTTTGTCTCCACTCAGCGCGCCATCGTGTCAGAAATTCAAAAAGCGGCGAACAACGCGGGTTCTTCGCTCACGGTCACAGAAGCGAAACCTCAATTTCAATACGGTATTACGGCACTTTGGGCACCGCTCTATGGTAAAGATACTTGGAATTTTTCACACATCATTCGCAGTGATATGTTTTTAAAAACATTTTTTGGAATGGTTAATTATGATAGTGGAACTGGCTTTCGCACCAGTCTTATCGCTGGAAAAACATTTTTTGCCAAAAATTGGAATCTTCGCTTAGGAGCAGGGGCGGGCTTTGTGCAAAATATTGTTAATAGTCAACAAGTGTTATCAACGATTGCGTTATTCGAGACAGGTGTAGTTTTTTACTATTAGGAGATAAAATGGCAAAAGCAGGGGCTTGGCTTAAAATGTTTTTGGAGCACGGGATGGCTTCATGGATGATTCTTACCGCAGCACTTGTATTAGTTGTGATAGGTCTAGAAAGAATTTATTTTCTTTATTTTCAGAAATCCTACGACTCTTCAGCAGCCCTGAAGGCGGTCAAGGATCTCGTGTTGAAAAGGGATTACACAAAAGCGATTCAGATTTGCAATTCTAATGAAGGAAATCCTGAACTTGAATGCATAAAATTGGGTTTACTTTCTCTTGAAAATGGGCGAGAAGCCATCAAATCAAGTCTTGGCGCAGCCGTCATGGAGATTTCGCACGAATGTGAAAAACGCTTACCTATTGTCAGTTTGATCGCATCGGCCTCAACACTACTCGGCTTATTTGGTACAATTTTGGGTTTGATGCAAACCTTCGAAGCCATCGCAAATGCAGATTCCGCAGAAAAAGGAAAAATGTTAGGAGAAGGAATTGCGACAGCCATGAACTCGACGGCCGTTGGTCTAGTTGTCGCAATTTTGGCCATGATTGTACACACTGTCTGCGTGACGAAGTCAGATAGCATTACAGGAAAATCTCAAACAGCTGGATTTAATTTAGTGACATGGATTGAACAATCCGAAAGGTCTAGTTGATGTTTGCTAAAAAGAAAGTTCACCGACATGTTGGAGAAATTCCATTAGCTCCTATTATTGACATGCTCGTCTGCGTGATTTTCTTTTTAATTTTATCTACGACCTTTACTGAATATAATAAAGTCAGTCTACCACCAGCCAGTTCTTCGATCTACTCGGGACCGACCGCTGAAAATCCAAAGCCACCTTTGTCTCCTCATCTTTATGTTAAATTAGAAGATAATAAGCAGGAAGAGAAACAATTTTCCTTCGTGCTTAAATGGTCTGGTGAAAGCCCCGATCAGATAGCGAGAAAAAACATCGATGAACAAAATTTAAATGAAAATCTGAAACAAGTGCTGAGTGACTTTAAAGCAAGATTTCCAAAAGAAAAATCCATTCAATTGGCCTTGGGCTTTAATGTCTCCTATCAAAAATTGGTTTCAGTGATGGATCAAATATTGCCAATTATTCCAGATGTAGTTTTAGAAAGTTATGCTGATATTTTGCAAGCAGGACTTTGATGGATGAATTAATCAATCGTAAAATCAGACGAAAAGTACAAGAGCCGCAGTTGGCGGCGATGGTGGATGTCTTCTCACTTTTGATTGTGTTTTTAGTTTTAGGGACAGTTTTTAATTCAGCATCCTTGGCTTTGCCGGAATATGTGCATCTCCCAATAAGTATGAGCAAGCAGATCATTGAAGTGAGTCATCAGGTCATAATCACTGATCAGGAAGTTAATTTTAACTTTATCAATAAAAAAGTTAGTATGGATATTGTTCGTGAGGTTTCTGGAGACCCAAAAGAAATTGAATTAAAAAATGCAATCTCAATTTTTGTCAAACAACAGCCAGCAGATGCACCCTTGGTTTTAAATGTTTTAGCCGATCAACAGGTCAGCTATAAAAGTATTTATGATGTAATTAAGTATTGCCGTGCCGTGGGATTTAAAACGGTATCATTTATAACGACTGGAAAGTAAGTGTTTAAAAAAATCAGCTATTTTACTTTCACAATACTTTTTTCTTATCAAGTGAGCGCCGCCACTCTTGTTGATAATTTTAAGTCTGCAATAGAAAAAAAAGATTATTTGGCGGTAAGAATTATTGTAAAAAAAATGAGTCTTACCAATGTCAGTTTTCAACAGTGGTACACTGTGAAGAAAATACTCCAAAAAACTCCTCAAGTAGGTTTTAATACTGTTTTAGGATGGGAAGCAAAGTTTAAAGAAAAATTTAGCGACAAGCTGGCTATCGAGGATGCTCTATTAAGTCTTGCCGACAAGCAAATGCTAGTAAACAAATTTTCCGAGGCTTTTGTTAATTATCAAAAAGCTCTCATTGTTATTAACGCGAAAGATCGCGGTAAAACTTTGCTTTCACAAATGATTTATCATCGAATGGCCCGTGCATTATATGGAGCAGGACGTTTTGCGGAATCCCTTCAGGTTTACGATTGGATTGGCAACGACTATATATTTTTACGCCAAATTATCTTTGAAAGAACTTGGGCTGCATTTAGAGCTAATAAAATTGAACGGACGTTGGGATTGATTGTTTCGCAGCATTCGCCTCGAATTCGAGTAACAATGGAACCTGAAATATTTTTAATGCAATTTTATATTTATAAACGATTATGCCGAGATGAAGAGGCAAAAAAAGTTATCGAAGAGCTCAACTCACAAATTAATTATTTTAAAACAAGAGTCAGTTGGCTGGAATGGGCGAAATCAGATATTGAAAACCTTTGGCTCCTTAAAATTCTTGATTCACCAAACTCAAATAATTTCGGAATCTCTCTAGAAGAAAGAAAAAAAGAACGCGAAAAAATTTCCAATGGTCTAAAAGCTGAATTCCAAAGAGAAAAAAATCGTTTACAAGCGCAGGCTGAGCACATGTTAGCTTATATGAATCTAGCAGTTGAGCAAACTCCAAAAGTTTTATTAAAAATTGAGAAACTTCCTGATAAAGAAAAACTTCTAAATTCCGGATTAAACATTTGGACTTCGGAAAAGGCAGAAGATTGGTCTGATGAACTGGGCTTGCATTATTTTGTTGGTGAGAGTTTATGCAAATAAAGAAAATACTTTTTATTTTTCTCATAGGATTTGTCACCATTGCTCACGCGCAACAGATAAAACCCAAATCAAATTCCAAATTGTTGATAGAAAATGCTGTTAATACAAACGTGAATCCAGAGGATCTACGTAGAAAAATTGAGGCTTTTGGTTCACTTTTGAAAGTGGAAAATGACCCTCAAAAACGCAGTAGTATACGCCTTGCAAGAGCCAGTCTTTATCTTAATTTGGCTCGAAAAATTCGAGCGGCAAAACGTACAACTAAATTAAGTGCGGAAGAATTGCAGGCTCTTAATTCCGCTAGTCTTGAAAGCTCAGCGCTCATAAAGTTTAGTAAAAACAATAAGGATTTGTCTTTTGCTTACTATATTCGTGCTATGTCCGAAGTTGATCTTGATAAAATTAAAGAGGCTGTCTCCGATTTTCAAATGTCTATAAAATATGATTCTCAAAATGAACGAACGGCCATTGTGGCAATTTATTTGGGTGAATATTATTTTGAACAGGAAGATTACTCTAACGCGCTTAAATACTATTCAAACTATGCTAAATCTATGAATCCGAAACAACAGGACTTGGTTTTTTATAAAGCGGCTTGGTGTTATGTTGGTCAAAAATCTTGGATTCAGGCACAGCAGTATTTTGGCAGAATCATAACAAAGTCAGGGAAGAGTGCTTTTAGTAAAGATAGCTTGCGTGATCTCGCTTTTGTTTATACACAAGCCAATTCGGAAAAAGAAATTATAGATAAAGGTCTGGACTTAGCAGCTCATAATCAAGATCCTGAATTATTATTTTTAACTTCCGCTTTTTCAACCTTACAGAGAGAAACTAAAAAAAAGGGGTTGGAAATATTTAAAGTATTATTGGAAAAAACACAAGACCCCGTGAAGAGAGTCGAGCTTCGACTGACTTTGATGAGATCATTAAAGACCGATGATTTATCAGCTGTTTATTTGCAGGCTTTTATTGATTTACAAAAAGAAATTATTGCTCAGTATAAAGTATGGCCAAAAATTCAAGAAAAATTAGGTAAAGAACTGCAAATTGAATCTGAGCAGGCCTTGTCTGTAACAATTGAGGCTTATTCGTCGAAAGAAAAAGCAAATAAAGCAAGCAAGAGTGCGGTGGATGTAAATGCAACCTTAAAATATTTGTTAAAAAATTACTTAGCTTTTTACCCTCAGTCGACAATGAATGGAAAAGTCGTAGAGCTATTGATGGATTTTTGTCAAAACACTAACGATGAACAATGTGTTCGCGATGTGACGTCCGATATTCTAAAAAATGAAAAATATAAAAGTTTACAAGAAAGAGCAAATCTTTTAATAATTGATAGCATTGGTAAGTCACCAAAATCAGAAACAGAATATCAAGAGGCGTTAACGCAATTTATCGCGAAATTCCCGAAGTCAAGCAAGCTGCCAGAGGCTAAAAAAAGATTACTTAATTATTTTATAAAGCAAAAAAAATGGGCAGAGGCCCTGCCGTTAGCCAAAGATTTGGTGACCGAAAATCCCTCTGCGGATGATTTTTTTCAGTTGCAATGGCTTAGGTTTCAAATTGGAAATTTCAAAGAGATCCTTGATGAACCAATTCAAGCTTATGAAAAACAAGATAAAAGGTTTACTTCTTTAAGGCGCGAATCCACTTTAAAAATGGCCATGCAGTCAAAAGGAGACACCGATCAGGATTTTTCATCCTACCAAAATTATATTCGTGATTTCATCAAAATGAGTGATGATGAAACTAAGAAAAAGAGTGCAATCCTTCATTTTTTTGAATTAGCAAGTAAGAAAAAAAAATATTCAGAATCTATTAAGTTTTATCAGACTTTGAGCTCATCTCAGAAAAAAGATTCAGATTATATTCAGTGGATCAAAAAGATCCTCATGGATAGCTTTTGTGAGGATCGAATTGAGGTGATGAATCTTTTTTTTCAGGATCGTGATAGTTCTGCTTTTGCTAATTTTGACGAGGATCGAGCTTTATATTTCGTCGTCACTAAATCAAAAGAGCTTGAAAGTATTTGGCCAAAGCTTTCACAAGAGAAAAAAAATTATTTTTCAGGCCTTCTGATTTTAACTCAACCCGATCTCGTTTTGCGAATGTCGCATATCACGAGCAAGTCTTTGATTAAAGATAAGGCTTTCAATTTTTTAGCAATGCAAATTTCTCAGGCGAAAGAACTGCCTGATTTGTCAAAAGAACAAAAGCAAATTTTAAGAGATATTCTTCCGAAAGATTTGAAAATTTATGAGGAAATAATTCTAGAAAAAGAATTAAAGAAAATCTTGTCTAGACAAGCTAAAGCGCCAAAAGCTTTGAAAGAAGTAAAATCCATTTTGGAGCTTGTGCAAAAATCAAGGCCCAACGTTATTAAGGCCATGAAAACTGAGCCTTCAGTAGTTAAAAAACGGGTTCTTGAGCTGGCGATAAAAATGGAAAGCTCGACGGCCGAATTAATTATGAATTCGACGACACCTAAGGAACTAGCGCAAGATCAAATTCCTGAATATAAAAAGGGGTTGGAAGATTTAGCTAAACAATTTTCAGATCAACAAAAAGAGTATGCAAAAATTTCAGATAAAATGACTAGTACAGAAAATGCAAATATCAAGAAAGAGCTTGAAAAACCGAATCTAGGTCTTTGGAAATTACCAATATCAATGAACGAGACCCTGTTGAAAAAACGACTCGAGAGTCTAGGGCTTTCATACTTACTAGCACTGCTGGATGTTCAGAAAGGTCGTCATGAAATTCAAGAAGTAGATTATTATTGGCTGCGCTCTTGGTTATTAATTAATACGGGGAATCTTGGTTTGATTAATTATGTTCATGATGAACTGGTATCAGCTAAACAGCAGGAGATTTTGGACGCATGGATAATAAAAAATTAATTTATTTTATTTTTAGCATTATTCTTTTGAGCCTGCCATTATACGCTGATGAGGAGCCGGACAAATCAAATGATAAAAATATGTTGGATTTTGAAGGAGACGTTATTGAAGGAAAAAAAGCAAAGCCTGATATCTTTTTACAGTTAGATTCTGGGACGAGTAGCTTGGACTCATTGATTTATAGTCGAGAAAACTTCAATGATTTTCAAAAATTAGAATCTCGGCGTTTATCGATTTGGAAGTTGGATAAATGAAAGTTGTACAGATCTCTAAAAAAGCTCTTGTTTTGGGTAGTGTTCGACTGACGAAGCCTTCTTTGACTTTAGGACGGAGTCCGACCTGTGATTTTGTTCTACGGGCCAAAGGAGTCAAGCCAGTGCATTTTTTGCTGGAATGGATGGGAACCGGCGATTTCGACAGCAATCAGGGGCATTGGAGCTTATTCGACATTTCACAGACTCAGGGTGAGGAGCAAGCACATAAAGCAGTCGAAGGAATTATTCTTAGCAAGTCGAAAAATAAGGTTGGTCTATACCAGTTTCAATTGGAAGAGGAAAAACTGGCTGAAACAGAGCTCAGTCGAAGGATTTTGAAAGAAGCTTATTTTGATGTTCCTCCTCCGCAAATTTCTCGTGCGGGAATGGGGAGCTTTTCTGCTTTAGAAATGGTGGATGTGCACATTCCTTCGGATGCGATTGTGAATATTTCTCATTATTCTAATGTTAAAAAAAGTGATCTGTTGCGAGGGGCTTTACCACTTGAAATCAAGTGGAGTGAATCTTCAAAAGATTTTATTGAAATACATCTGCCTAATTTGTCTGCGTTTAAGGTATTTAATAAGGGTGAGCCTGTGGTCACGGCCTCTTCTCAATTGGATTTGAAGCGAGGAGATTTGATTCAAATTCGTGCAAGAGAGCATGATTATTTTTTGAGAATTGTTGATTGGATTTTTGTCGAAAAAGCAAAAAAACAATGGGTACAAGATCCCATTTTTCGTTGGATGGCCGCAGCAATTCTTGTTTTTTTGGGACTTGGTTATTACTTACTCAATGTGGCGGAAATAAAAGTAGAGTCAAAACCGCCACCACCAGTTCGTGTGGCAAGAGTCGATGTTGTTGAAGTTCCTAAACCTGTTGTGAAACCACCCCCTCCTCCGCCGCGACCTGTGGTTGAAGAAAAAAAACCTGAGGTGGCACCACCGCCTGTCATTAAACATGAAATCACCAGTGAAAAAAAAGATGCAGCAACAAAGGCGGCTCCCTCAAGAGTTCGTCGAGATCCTGAGAAACCCCCAAAGGCTGGTCTTAATTCAGTAGCAAAAAAAGCGGATGTAAATGCCGTTGGACTTTTGTCAGCAGTAAAAAAATCAAACCCAAATACAATATCTGCAGATCAAGTGATGAATGAAGTGATAGTGAGCGATGTGGCGGAAGGGAAGGGCCCTGCAAAAGTTGTTATTGAACAATCGGCCTCAGGTGTGATCGGTGTTAATTCTGATAAGGTAAAAAAAACAGGAGGAAATCTTGTTGAGGCTTCTTCAACTTTATCCGGTGTTGAAGTTGAGGATTCTCACTCAACAGGGGGCTTGGCCGTCAAAGGTGGAACCGGTGAAGGTTTAGGTTTGGCTTTAAAAGGCAAATTAGAAAAATCTTTGGGATCTGGAAGTGGAACGACTGATGGAGGTACTTTTTCAGAAAGTATTTCAGGCGGGCTGACGAAGGATCAGATTCGCAAGGCCTTAGCAGCTCATCGTCGTGAAATTCGTGCCTGTTATGAAAAAGCTCTTTTGGTGAGTTCAAGAATTGGTGGACGAGTCGCTTATAAATGGCACATTTCGCCTTCGGGCTCGGTGACATCCATTCAAACGCTAAAGTCTGAATTGAATTTGCCACAGCTTGAGGAGTGCGTCAGCGGGGTGATCAAGGATATCAATTTTCCTGAGTCTCTCTCTGGGCAGCCCACCACGGTCCTTTATCCCTTTGTCTTCCAATCTGGAAATAATGGCGGTGGATAAAAAGGCTTGATTGAAAAAAGTCTGTCGAATAGCCTCCGGAGTTGTTATAGCTAAAACGAGGTATCTAACATGACATCAATAATTGCATCGACCGCGCCGCCGACAGAGCTTCCTTTTGCAGGAAAAAACGTTCCTCATTTACTCATTGAAGTGAATCAAAAATGCAATATTTCATGTCGTGCTTGTTATAAAGATAAATCCAATTACACAAAAGACTTACAACAAATTTTTCAAGAAGTTGAGATTGCTCTTAGCCAAAGAAATGTGGCGACCATTACTCTGGCAGGTGGGGAGCCGACTCTTCATCCAAATCTGATTGAAATAATTCAATTTATTCGCTCAAAAAATATTCAAGTGCAAATGCTGAGTAATGGCTTTCAGCTTTCTGATGAATTACTCTCAAAATGCAAACAAGCGGGTTTAAAAGAAATTTACATTCATGTTGATACAGGGCAAAAACGATCCGATGCTAAAAATATTACAACTGAAAAGAACCTCAATGAATTGAGGGCCAAAATAGCAAAAAGAATTACAGAACATGGTCTTGTTTGTTCCATGGTGATCACGCTTTATCGAAAAACATTGGCGGAGCTTCCCCATGTCGTCGAGTTTGCGTTGAACTCGCCTTATATCACACGATTTTTAATTACCTGCTACACACATTTCGTTCAATTTAAAAATCAAAAACAAGAAGTTGTTGTTTTTGGGCGCACCTACAAACTGCAAGAGGCCACGACCGAAAGCTCGGATGAACTTTCACAGGAATCTGTCACCTTGGCCGAAGTGAATACAGAATTAGAAAAACATTTTTCAATGAAACCTTTTGGCTATATTTCCTCAAATTTAAGTCACCAGGCTGAACGCTGGCATATGTATTATAGTTTTACGATAAACACGCCCACTCGTTCGAGTTATTTATTTCTTGAACCGGCTTTTGGACAATATGTCGCTCGTAAAATCAATAAATCTATTGAGAAAGGCGAGCGACTGACTTTTGGAAAAGTATTATCGGAAAAACAATGCATTCTTTTTGTCAGCGCCTATGCTTTTTCGACGGGCTCCTTGACGACAATATTCAGATCGCTGATTTTTCTGTCTCGTTTAATCCTGCCAAAGAGTCATATCCTTTACAAAGATATCACTGTTCAGCAGGGTCCCAAATTTGCGGAGGATGGTCAGCTTGAGTATTGCCGAGATTGCCCGGATGCGACCATTCGCAACGGTCATCTGGTTCCCGTGTGTCTGGCTGATGTTCTTGTGACTTAGAATTAAAAACGTTATTGACTCAATTACATGGCACACTCCTTGATCTCTTTGTCATAGAGGTTTGCATGTTGCGTCTTCTCCTCAAATATAACGGCGAAGCCTGTCTAAAAATTAAACAGGTGTTAAGCTTTCAGTCACTATTGCAGAAATCAGTTAAATCTGGCTTTTTGCGGTCAGTACTTTTAATGCTTGTGATGGCAAGCTCTCAGGCGACCTTAGCCAGCGCTCCACAATGTCGAAATATTTTTAACGAAGATCTGCAAGGTAAATCTTCTGCATCTAGAGACGTGCGAGTTTCTGGATCCCTTGAAAAAAAATCAGATAAAATTACAGCGAACGAGCTTTCAGAACAAGCCGCTCATAGATTGTCGACGATTCCTGAGTTTGAGTTCATTCGCAAAGAGGCGGAAAAACGTGGACTTCGGGTCTGGCTATTTGGAGGGACTGCGTCTAGTTATCTTCATTATGTGAAGTGGAATCTTGCACGCGAAAAAAGTTTGAATAACTTGCAGGCCGATCGTTTCGATTTTGATTACACTAATATTTTTAGAAGCACGCAGGATTTAGACATTGTTGTCGATGGAGCTCCAGAACAGGCGTTCGCATTTCAAAATATCATATCAGGAAAATATCCTAACTTTTTGGGCGCTAAAGCGGCGAAATGGGAAGTTCGTTCGCTCAGAGCTCGGATGGGGAGACCTGGTGAACGAGGTTACAAAGAAGCTCTTTTGGATGACGAAGACTTTAGTCATCAAAACTCGGATTCAAATTCACTCGGAATGGTGGAAGTCACACGCTCGCAAGAACCAGTGGTTCGTGATTTACGTCACTGGGATTCCATCGATAGTCCATTTTTGCATGATGTGCTTAACGATCAAATCAGTTTTTTTAGAAGCGCGAAACATTTTGAGACTTCCCGAGCTAAACAAGGGGAAAATCCAGAAATTTTGGGATTGATTCGGTTTTTAGTAAAAGCTTTTCAGTATGAACTTAATTTTACCACTGACGAGAAAAAATTAAAGGAATTGAAATCCATAGCCGAGGAATTCAATCCTCAGCAATTAAGAAATTCAGTCGCACGATATCGCATGGAAGAGACATTAAAAAAACTTATTATGCATTCAACCAATATTGAATATGCGATGAATACGCTTGATGAATTAGGATTAAGACGGAAATTCATTGATATGGGTGATAAAAATATGGAGGGCAGTGCTAGTTGGTGGCTGAATAAAGAACCTCTCCGCTCGAAGCCTGTTGGTCGGAGCTCAGGTCCCACAGCTGAACAACTAGGTCTCACTGTCGTGTCTCATGCCACAAAAAGTTTTTTAGCATATGAATCAATTGTACGTGCTCATTCCGGTAAACCGAATGTTTTAATATCAAGGTGGGGATTTGAAGGCGAAAAGGCACTTCGTGGAGATGGGTTTTATACACGTATTGGAAAAAATGGAGCTGAAGAAAGAGAGACCGGTTTAACAATTCGTTTCACTGTTGATCCTAAAGCACGAGCCGGAGCGGCAAGCCAAGGCGCTGACTTTACGGTTGATGAAGATTACGTCATATTCCATAATAAAAATGCTCTTGTTGTTATTCCTGAGTCTCTTAACTTTAGCCTTGATGATCTGTTGAAGATGGCTGAATCTGATAAAGCATTTGAAGTGGATAAATCTGATTTAGCCTTGCTCGAAGCGCTGAAACGCAAACTTAATGCGGCAAAAATAAGTGAAGAGCTTGAGGCTTTACTTAATTCAAAATCCGAAAAAGATCATGAACATTTAATTGAGCTTCTTATCACTTTTCAGAATTCAGTCGTACAAGAGCTAATTTCAAGCAAAACATTAAGTACTGTGGCTGAAAATATTTACGACAAGGTCAAGGCCTTTTCGAATTCAAAACAAGAATCAGAGCGAATTTTTTATATTAAAACTGTGGGGCCAATTTTTAAGTTGCTGCACGCCGCTGGTGTTTTGGATGCGGCTCAATTTATAAAATATTTAGAGTCACTGAGTGCGAAGCCAGGGGTTAGTTTTGAACTGCGGAAAACGGCAACTTTTGAACTGTTATTTGCTCCAGAAGAATTTCAAGTTAGCGTTAATTTGAAAAAATGGTTTTCTGAATCAGAACTAATTCTTATGCAAGCAGAATTCTATGAAGGGATTGATTCCAAAGATATAAGAAAAAATAAATTTGTAACGAGCCTGCAGCAAAGATGGACAAGGGCGATTGAGCGCGGTGAGATTTATAATCTTGAAGAATTTATAGAATCTGGATTTTTTGGAGTGAATTATCAAAGTGTCAGTGGTCAATCGCTACTGTTACTGGCTAGTTATTATAAGCAAAAAACAGTGATTGATTGGCTTATAAAAAATCCTGAGTTTGATTTTTCTATAAAAAATAAGGCTGGTTATAACCAAATAGAACAACTGCAATTAGCCGGAAAAGATGATTTAGCAAATAAGGTTGCCAGAGCCAGGCGTGATGTGCCGGTACGAAAATTTAAAGTAGTTGAGCACAACAAAGATGGTTCGCCGATCATTGATTTTGTACCGATTGAGCCAAACTCTTTTGTTATGGGTGGTGAAGAAAAAGTTTTAGTTACACTCACCAAACCATTTGAAATCATGTCCGTTCACACAACAAGAGGCGTTTGGTGGGAGGTTGCGGAAGTACTTAAAGAAATTTTTCCCAATGACTATCAAGAATTGAACTCAAAACCATCGAAATTTGAAGGAGTGATCATTCCAATGACGAAGTGGGAAATAAGAATAAATAAATTATCTAAATTTTCAGAAGAACTTAAACAAAAATATTTTCAGGACTTAAATGAGTCAGCTCCTTTAAAGTTTGAAGGCTATGATTTTCCTGTCGATAACATCTCCTATAGTGAGGTAACTAAATGGATAGAAGGCTTAAATAGACTATCAAAAATAGACCAGGATAAAATTCAACTCGTACTAAAGGCGCTGTTTCCACGTCATAAATTTGGAGATCAGTATCGACTTCCTACTGAAGCCGAATTTGAATTTGTTATGCGAAATCAAGGCTTAGCAAGTGGGAAATACTCATTGGGTTCTTCCGATGAAGATTTGGATGCGTCAGCATGGACGGAAAAAAATTCTGGAAGACAAACTCATCCAGTGGGATTGAAAAAACCAATTATGGTTAACGGGCGTCCCATCTATGATATTCAGGGCAATATTTTTTCCTGGGTTGCAGATTGGTTTGCAGAAAAACTGGTAGGTGGTTTTGATCCCCAGGGACCTAAATCCGGCAACGGGAGTCGACTTCCCTGTCGTATTCTTCGCGGCAGTTTTTGCAAGTCCAAAAATGAGGAATCGTACATTTCGAAACGAAAAACAACTTATTACACTAATAGATATTGCGACTTTGGATTTCGTTTGGTGAGAAGTCTCTAAGTCCAGCCCATTGTTTTGCACCATTCGACTTGCTCAGTAAAGCCCTGTTTCAGCGGTATTTGAGGTAGCCAAGAAAAAGTTTTAGAAAATTTTTCGGCAGAACAAAGCCAGTTTTTTTCTTTAAGCTCTTCGGCTTTCGCGGAACTCAGAATATCTGATTTGCCCGTCAAGAGTTCTTGGAAATCAAAATAACGAAGATACAAGTCTGCAAGCCAAGAGTCCAGATGCACGATCTTCATAGGGCGATGATGAATTTCTGAAAATATTTGAATCAAATCGTTCCAAATATGTGGCTGTGAATCAGCAATCAAAAAGCGATGACCAGAACCCTCATCTTGCAAGGCGACTTCAATGGCTCTGACGAGGTCTCTCACATGAATGATGTTGAATTGAGTTTCTCGGTTATAAAGAATTCCAAACTGCCCACGCGAAGCATATTGAAACATGCGCAGAAAACTTCGATCCCAAGGGCCATAAATTGAGCAGGGTCTAAGAATGGTGACAGGGAGTTTTTTAAAAAAACTTTCGGCAAAGAGCTCGCCTTCCAGTTTAGAGCGTCCATAAAAAGAAATTGGATTTGTTGGATCCGATTCAGTCTGAGGTGAATTTGGAGAGGCCGGCCCCATCGCTGCTTGCGAGGACATCAAAATCACTCGCTGTATGTTCGGATTGGTTTCTTGAATGGCCTCAAGAAGCTGAAAAACAGACCTCGCATTAGCGGCATAGTATTTTTCATATTTGCGTCCTAGCATATTGCCAACACAATGAATAACATAATCTGCGTCTTTAACGGCCTCTTTAAGAGCTGAAGTTTCAGCGAAAGTGCCCGCTAAAATTTTCACCGGAATTTGCGTTTCTGCTTGTGGGAGAGCTTTGCAAAAATCTTCATAAAAAGATTTTCGGTGTGGAAGCACAAAGCCAGTTAAAGCAAATCGTGAAGCCCAGGTTTGAGTGAGGTTAAGGCCGACAAAACCATCCGCTCCGGTAATAACAATTTTTTTCATCGCAGTCCTTGCTCGGATCAACCGAGAGATTTGACATTCAAAGAAACCTCAGTCTAACTTATCAGGAGAGGAATTCAGATGCAAAAAAGTGTTCAGTATTTTTGCGGTCAGTGTCAAAAGCCCTTAACAGAGTTTATGGATATTCAAGGCCAGCAGCTTCCCATGTGGCACTGTGAGTCTTGTGAAAAAGCTCCACAGAGTGAGCAAATAAAACAGTATCGCTGGGCGTACCGATTGTATTCTTTTTTCTACGGCCCTCTGGCTGTGCTCAATATGTATATCATCTGGCACGGACGTCTTCGCCCTTTGTTGAAATGGTATTTAGATACAATTTCGATGGCGACACAAGGTTCTTTGCTGGATATTGCGATCGGGGATGGTGAGCTCACTTGGTTCGCTGGAAAAAAGGTATTAAAAAATCATCGATTGATTGCTCTTGATTTATCTCGGGAAATGTTGAAGAAGTGCGTTCGTTGTTTAAAAAAAGCGGGCTCCCATGAATTTATTTTGGCCAATGTTGAAAAGCTTCCATTTCCTTCGAATCATTTACATTCCATTGCTTGTTTTGGTGGAATTCACGTTTTTCAAAATCGCATAAAGTCTTTAAGTGAAATTGCTCGCGTGCTACAGCCCGGCGGTTTATTTCGAGGCTCTATATTAACAAGACCAAAAAGTGTTTTGGCGCAAAAAATTTGTAATTACTACGTTCATTTGGGGCTCTTGGGTTCCTCGCCCTCCATTGCGGAGATTGAAAATGATTTTTTGCAAGCGGGTTTAAAAATAAATAAACTTCAGAGAAACGGTTTCATGCTTTTATTTGAAGCGACCAAATGAAAAAACAAAGTCATCTCCTTTGGGATCTTGATGGGACGCTTATTCGCTCTTTTGATTACAAGGTGGGCTTGAGCTTAGCTTGGTCTTTTTGGCGGTTGCTTGAGACTGAAAAACCATTAAAAAAAAGAGCACAGATCTTTTGGCAGACCTGGAACTTTCAGAGTGAAGACAATCCGACTCAAACCATCTATGAAAAGCTATTTTCAACTTTGAAGGAAGTGAGTGGTTGGTCTCAAGAAAAAACCAAAGAATTTCTTGAAAATTTTTATTTGAAAGAATTTGGTAAACTTTCCGGCGAATTTCAGCCCATTCCTGAAGCGATCGAATTTTTTATAAAATCCAAGGCGCGGTATTCTCAAGCCCTATTAACTAATCCCATTTTACCTCAAAGCTGTGTTTTAAATAAGTTAACTTGGACGGGCGTCGATGCCAACTCCTTCAAATTTATCAGTCACAGCCAAAATAGTCATTTTTGTAAACCGGATTTGCGCTATTTTGAAGAGTGTTTAAGCCAACTCGGCGTTGCTCCCCAAGATTGCTTTTTGATCGGTGATCGAAAAGACAAAGATGGAGTGGCCGCAAAATTAGGAATCGAAGTCTTTATTGTTGAGGGAACAGCTTCTGTTTTTTGGAAAAATATGGCGAAAAGTTTGCTTGATGAAGAGTAAATTATCGCGGTTTATTTCTTTTAACGGAAGTCTCTTAAAATTCAGGAATTTGGTTGGGATCTGAGACTCCTAGGCTTCGAAGGATCTCTTTTAGTTTTTGAGGCCCTTGCGGACGCTGTCTCAAGTGATTCCAGAAACAACGAATAAGAACCAAGTGGTGGCTAAGAATTAAAATAATATGAAGCTTCCAGCCGAGGTCGTGAATCAACTGTCGAGAGACTAAGCTTGGACCTAGCAAGCGAAGTTTTAAGTTTTCAAAAAAAGAAGAAGAGGGCTTGGAGTAACTCATTTTAATTAATTCATTTTGAGGTGGGAATAAAAGGAGCTTCCACATCTGTAATAAAAAATACGCTTTTTCAAGCGGTGATTTTGTGATGGTAAAAAAGCCGTAGGTTTTCTCAATGCGACTAATATAGGTACTGCGACTTCTTAAGAGTCGTTCCGGGGAACTGCATTTTTGTTTAACAAATTTTTTCATTCGAACAGAGACTTCAGGTTCAAGGGAGTTGGCGACAGAATCAAGAGAGGAAATTCCGGAATAAGCATAAGTCGTGCGCAGGGCGTGGTAGACTTCGTCAAAGGAGCCTGTTTCTCGCACTTTCTTTTCGAAGCGTGACCAATTAAACTCATTCTGTGACTGATCGTGTTGCGGATCTTGCGAACGATTCTGTGGTCGATCAAAATGGCGTACCAAATTATAGATATCCTGAACCTCTTTGAGTCCACTTTTATACAAATTCAAATGCAAGCAAAGATGATGAAGAATATCTTCAGAATGAAGGCGGTGTGCTTTTTGACCGGCAAAATTCACGGGCTTAATTCTTGACCAAACTCCTTCCATATCAAGGTGGTATTTTTTTAACGGAGAGACTAAGGACCAATAAACACCCCACACACAATGAAAGTCCGAACTTAAAAGAGGCGGCCAGTGGTGAGAGTACTTTTCTTGGGCTCTTGGGTTATTTTCTGAAAGTTGCATCACAGAAATATGCTTTTTCAATTTTAAAAAATCATAAATTTTTTGCAAATCATCTGGTTGGACCAAAATGTCGATGTCATTCATTTTTTTATAAGCGGAAAGCTGGTAAACTTCTTCTGCCAAAGACTGTCCTTTGAGAACAACCCAGGGAATGGAGTTCTCTCGAAAAAAATCCAATACAACCTGAGCGCTTTTAAATCTGCTTATTTGAACGTCTTCGATTTTTTTGGCTTCCATTTTCCACTGATTTAACAGGGCCGCAGGAAAATGCAATTTTGGAGAGCCTAAAGCCTTTTGATTTAATTCCAGCGCCCGGTAATAGGCGAGAGGTTGAATTTCATGTGCTTGAATTAATTTATTTAGCCGATCCCAGCTTTGGTCGTGTCCTTGCTTTTGTCCCGCAGGGAAACTTTGCTCAGAGAGCTCAGAAAAAAGGGCGTCCAGTGAGCTTAAATCATTTTCATTGAGGAAGCTCAAGGTCAAAAGAAAGGCCAGGCGATCCTCTGGAGACTTCAAATATGTCCACATAGTCAGCTAGTTAGCCATGCTCCTCGCCGAGGATCAAGAAAAATGAAGATTTCAAGGTTGATGTTGCAACCGCTGCTTATTTTTGTTTCACTAATGAGGTGTCAAAAAAAGGAGATTTTACGAGTATGAAAATGATATTTTCGATGATTATTTCTTTCGGACTTTTGAGTGCCTTTCCGGCTCTTGCAAAAAAAACAACTTCCAAGTCAGACGTTCAGAATCATTCTGAAAAACTAGAGCTAACGCCACCTGGACCTTTGGCAGATCTTGCCTATTATCCTTGGATGACAGCGGATAATTTTAATAAACAACAAAAATTAGCCATCGAACGCAGTAAAGTAAATCACTCAAGAACAATTTCCAGCACAGACACTTTGCCTCCGGACTATCTGGCTTTTATTGACCATTGGGTCAAATTACAAACGACACAAGACTTGGACCAAGCTCTCATCGCCTTAGAAGCAGCAGTCCAGAAGCCTGAGACTTCTTTGAGTCTTCGCTTTGTTGGAAATCAGCTCCTTCCACTGAGATCTTTTCGAGCTTTCATTTATAAAATGGTTAATTTAGCGGAGCAGGCGCAACCACGCGCGGTGCACTCTGTTCTTTTAAGTTTTGTGCAACAGAGTAATCAATTTCTTAAAGTTTATCTACCAGAACATCGCTGGCAGTTGATCTTTGATTATATAACTCAACCAGATTCTAAAGATGAAAAGCAATTTGCGACAGTTCGTGATTTACAATCTTATATTTTATCAGGCTCTGGAGAGAAAGGTGCGCCGAAATCGATCATGACGGCATTAAGAGACGCAGCTTCAGGTCTTAAAAAATTAGAAGCAGAGATGAACACGGGCCGCGTTGTTTGGGATAATCGAATTTTATATGGTGGTAATACTTTTAAAGATAATGTTGAACGATTTCGCATATTGCGAGCGGTTGACAACCATGCCGCTTTAGCGGCAATACATGCCAATATTGCAGGCCTTAATTTTTTCTGTGCCTACACTTTTAATAATTATTTTAATTTACTTGGAGAACTTGGCCAGCTTTCCGGTTTGGATGGTTTCTCAGTAGCGAACGTTGCTTCAAATATGATTGGCTTGGATGTTGGCAAGCATCCTGATGTGCAAGGAGCGCCGGCTTACGATCGTTACACGGTAATGATGAAGCCTAAATTTAGTAATACTTTCTTATTATACGAAGATCATAGCTTTGGACAAAATCAAATGTCTGCAGCATATCTTGCTATTAAAGAGTCAGTGCAAGAATCCGCATTAGTCTGGGAGGAACTCAAAGGGCATCCTTCAGACCAGGAAGGCTCTTTCTTGGTTGATATAGTTAATCCATATAGTCGCACTGCTGGTTTAACGATTAATAAAATGTTGGATATTGCAAATGCAGAAGGGGAGGGCTCCCTTGTCACAAGTCCAGTGACTGGTGACAGTGTGAAAGTGAATTTGAGCGCATTTTTTAGTGCTCCGCCGAAGAATCTTCTGGCTTTGTTGCCGCAGTCTTTTGCTGACAAAAATCTGTTTAGAAAAACAAAAACATTCAAAGATGGCGGTACGATTTCTTATCGTAACTATGATCGAGGTCGTCCGTTGACTTGGTCGCGTGGAGCTTATGGCAATCTATTTCCTGAACTGAAAGATAAACAAGGGACTGGGCCAGAAGTGGGACAATACTCCCGAGTGCTTTCTCAAACGTGGGGTGGTGGACTTGTTGGTTTACCATTGGCAATTTTTGTTCAGTAATTATTTTTAATGAGTATTTATTTTCAAGATTTGTTTAAATTTTCTCGCCCACTGGAGATGACATCCGTGGGCGGAAAAGCATTTGGGCTCTGTCACTGGCGGCCTTTTCTTCAGCAAACATCTGAGGTTCTTCTTCCTCCGAGCTTTGTGATTGATTCAGATCAGACGTGTAAATGGCTGAGTCAAATTCCCGAGTTTACAAAAAAATTGAGTGATTGGGCGGATTGGAATTCTGCGGCTGATATTCTACCTTCGACAATTGAAGATTTAGAAAAAAAGATACTGGAGCTCCCGGTACCTGCTGATTTTTCTGAAAACTTGGAGCTTCTTCGCGCCCCGTGGCGTTGCAGGCAAATTATATTTCGGTCTAGCTTTACCGGTGAAGACCAAAGCACACACTCGCTCAGTGGTTGTTTTGAATCGAAAGCCAGTGATTGGAATGCTGAAAAGGCTTGGCGAGCAATCACTGAAGTTTTGGCTTCATCTTTTTCAAGGTCAGCAATGATTCGCATTTTGCAGTCTGGTCTTGATCCTCGTCAAATGAAGTGGGCTATTCTTATTCAACCTCATTTAGAGGCTATGATTTCTGGAACGGCTCTGACTCATGACCCACAAAATCCATTCATAAAAAAAGCTTTTGTGGAGTTTTCTTCGCTCTCTTCCCATGCCGTTACTTCCGGAGAAAGCTTTGAAACAAAAACCGCTCAAGAAGGGGAGATCTTGCCCTTTGCGGAGGGGATTCATTTGTGGAAAATGCTTCAACAGTTTCGGGAACAAACTCATCAGCCTCAAGAAATTGAGTGGTTGTTTAACGAAAAAGGTTTATGGGTTTTGCAAATTCGCCCGCTTGCTTCGGAACTTTCTCGAGTTGTGAATTTAACGACAAATTCTCAATCCTGGACGCGTTCCCAAACGGCGGAAAGATTTCCGGAGGCCATCAGCACCATGGGCTGGTCGGTGATTCAAGGAATTCTTCAGAAAAATTTAGAGACATTACATCGACGATTTGGGATTGAACCTCGCAATCCCCAGGATGCCGCTTTGCTTTATCGCGGTTATGTTTATGCTGACGCTCATTTTTTTGAATCACAAAATCTCAAGGTCAACTGGTTCAAAATTTTTAATCCTCTTCGAAAAAGAACTTGGAGTTTGCTCCGAGGTTTGATTCGGGACATTCTTTTTCGAAGATCTCTTTCTATTACCTTTCTTCATTTTTTAATTAATTTTTTATCCGAAGAGCTCACAGAAATCGAACAGCGTTGGAAAAATAATCAAAATGAAAATTTGCACCGCTGGGAAATTTTGCGATTGCAAATAAAAGTTTTCCAACCCAGCAATTTAAATACTTCTCATTTATTGGCAATGATGAAAGAACAGCAAATCATCAGTCATTTATTTTTAGAAGACGATTTGGCCGTTTTTATGATCAAGGAATTAATTCAAAAATCCCTCGAAAAGATTTGGGAGTCTCATGGAGTGTCTTCAGCAGAGTTGTTGAAGGCCATTGGCTCATTATCTTTCAATCGAACTTTACTGATGAATCAAGAACTTAAATCTTTGCAAGATTTGTTGCAAAAGGATCAAGGCTTTGAAGCTTTTTTAGCTCGTCTGTCGCTTTGTGAAAAGGAAGAAAATCTACCGCACGCCTTGGAAGCACTTTCTGTTTTAGAAAACCGAAAAGAAACTTTGAATTTTTTTGAAAAGAATGGCCACTTAAATACCACCTGGGACATTTCCCGGCCCTGCTGGCGCGAAGAGCCCCGACTTCTACTGCCATTGTTGACCGCGTCTGCTTCAAAGCAAGGCCCTTTGTCGGTCAATTCAAAGCAACAGGTGAAATCGTCCTTGGCGACAGAACTCTCGGGAAGCGAGCTTTTTCCAAGCCAAGTCAGTCCACCAGATCGAAACATAATTTTTCAGGGGATAGGAATTGTTCGCTCGATGATGGAGATCGATGAAGATCAACATTTTCAAACAGGCTTTTTGATGTACAGCTCTCGTCAGCTCCTACTATTAATGGAGCAGTATTTAAAAAAACAAGGGGTGCTCTCTCGAACCGGGGATATTTTTCACCTGACGTTGGAAGAAGTGACGGCGGCATTAGAAGGAGAGCGACGCAGTTTAAAGCAAATTGTTGTGCGACGACGGTCCGAGATGGAAAGAAATTTTAATTGGTTGCCTCCGTTGACATTAGGTGAGGCTCTCAATGAGAATATAAAGGCGTCCTTGTCAGGTCTTGTCGGTCTGCCCATGAGCCCAGGCTTGGCTCAAGGACGAGTGATGTTTGTTAATCACATTCATGAATTTCCACTGACGAGTTCAGAGCCTATCGTGCTTTTTTGTCGAACTCCGAATCCGGCACTCACTCCTTTGTTTCCGATGATTGCAGCCTTGGTCACTGAAACGGGCGGGCCACTTTCTCATGGTTTTGTGTCGGCTCGGGAATATGGTTTGCCAGGGGTGAGGGTTTCTTCTTTTGCAGAACTCGAATTAAAGGGCGGTGACTGGCTTGAAGTGAATGGGAGTTCTGGGGAGTTGAAAAAAATATGAAAAGAATTTCAATCACCGGTGCGGATGCAACAGGAAAAACCAGCCTTCTAAAAAATTTGATTGAGCTGAAGGCTTCTCAAGTGAAGGTCTTTTTTTCTCCTCACTTTCATAAAACGGAACCTCATCCTTTGAATTCACTTTCAAGAGTGATAGAAAAAATAAATTTGATCGCCAATGAAAAAGAATTGCGATCTTTGAAGGCTTTGGCTCTGTTGATAGGAATGACTCTATACTCCGAATATGAAGGCTTTTTTGCAAAAAAATATCAGCCAAAATTCTTAGTGAGTGAACGCCATTGCATCGTTGATGCCCTTGCGTTTTTTCCGGTGTATCGAGAAACCATTGCGGGCATTGGAACAAAAAAAATTCCATGGGAACAGTGGTTAGCTCCGCTCGAGTATCAAGAATTGCAAAATTGGATGATTAAGATCGCTAGCCGAATAAAAGGGCCTTCAGATGAAGACCCTTGGCAGGTGCTCACCAACTGGATTTATCAATTAACTCAGTTGGATCAAATGAGTTTAACAAAGGCTTGGTCTGATTTTTATCAGTGTGCTCTTCCAGAGCGAATTATTATTCTTACAGCTGAGTTTTCAACTCTTGAAAAGCGAATCGCTCTGCGTGAAAAAGAACAAATTGGAAAAAAGAGAGAATGGCATGAGCAAGGTAAAGGTCTTTTGAAACTGCAAGAGAGCTTTTTACAAACCGGACTTTGGCTCACGGAAAATCACTTGGCCACGGTTCGTGTGGTAAAAACTGATGACGTTAGCTCTGAAAACTTAGCAAAAAAAATTCTGTTTGAGGAGTTCATATGAAAATAGAAAACAAGTCAGTCATTATTTCTGGGGCTTCGAGTGGTATTGGCCGAGCCGTGGCCTTGCAATTATCAAAATTCTCTAATCGACTTTGGTTGGTGGGTCGTAACCAAGAAGCTCTTGAAGAAGTTGCCGCGCTTGTTCGCAAAAACGGTTCAGTTTGTGAGTGGAGTGTCACTGATGTTCAAGATCCCGTCGCAGTGGAAGAATCATTTCAATTGTTCAAAGAAAAATTTCATTCTTGCGATATGCTTTTTCTTTCAGCCGGATTTGCAGAGTTGACGAACGTTGAAAAATTGAATTTCCAATTTGCCCGAGCGATGATGGAGACCAATTACTTTGGTTGTCTTCATTGGATCCTGGCGGCGCTGCCAGAAATGCAAAAAAGAAATCAGGGAATCATTGCCGCCGTTTCCGCGCTGGCGAGTTATCGAGGACTTCCTCAAGGTGCTTTTTATGGAGCTTCGAAGGCCGCTTTAAGCAATTGTCTTGAGTCTTTGCGAATCGATCTTCAACGGCAGGGCGTGCAGGTTTCGACAATTTTACCAGCCTTTGTGGATACTCCAATGGCCCGAAAATTCGACTATGCGATGCCCAATGTTTGGTCCGCTGAAAAGGCGGCTAAGTACATCGTAAAACAAATCGAAAAGGGGAAAGGTGAAATTGCTTTTCCTTGGTCTTTACTATTTTTGATGAAATGTGTTCGAGCCCTCCCAGAGTTTATTTTTGATCCTCTTTTTACAAAGATCTCGGCTGAGGCTCATAAAAAAGGGAACTCTTTAACTCGGTAAACCCCAACCGGCGACCTTGATTTTCTTTTGATGGCAGGTGATTTTAAAATGAGAACTTTCATAAATTTCACCGTCGACTTCGAGTAAAAAAGGCTGCGCTCCTGAGATTTCTAAATCGCGGACACGAAGAACTTCGTGATCCGGGATTTGCTCGGTTCGATTAAGACTGAGCAAAACAAAAGTCTTTAAGGTTTGCCATTTGGAATGGTAGCGAAAAAGATGAAGGTCAAAAAAACCACTGTCCATTGTGTTGTCAGAGGGAAAAGAGTAGCCTCCGGTGTAAAACTGCGCTTTTAAAAATTGAATATTTAAAAACTTTCCTTCCCTTTTTATTTCTGGATTTTTATCTTTGTTTTGATCTGATCTTAAGTCTTTGGTTTTAATCACCAAGGTCATCGGATGGTAGTTTTTGAGTAACTGCAAAAAAACCAGAAAATTAGCAAGCTCGGTGCTGATTTTTTTTGACCAACCAACAAGTTTTGAAGGTTGATTAAATAAGAAATTTCCAAGAGCCAGAAGCCCCACTGAGCCATTGGCTAAAAAATATATTAATTTATGGTCTATTTTAATCTCACCCAAGTCGATTTCCACAGGAGCTTGATGATTCAGAAAAAAAAGAGGGGATTTTTTTGACGGGCTTTGAAGTGATTTTAATAAGCTATTGCTACTACCTACCCCGACAAGGCCTAAGGTATTTTTTGAAAAAAATTCTGGCCAGCGATTTAATAAAAAATTGATGGAGCAATGAAAAGTGCCATCTCCGCCGGCTAAATTGATCGAATTTTCTTTTTCAGAGAAACCTTCAATTTGAGCATTCATGACGAGGGGCGAAGTCGGGAGAATTTCAGCTTTAACGTCTTTTAAAAGATTTTGCAGGGCTTGAATTTTCTTAAGGGCATTGCCGCCAAAGGCCATCCTATTAATAAGAATTTTCATAAAATCCCAGCGTGCTTAGCTATTTGCCTGAAAATAATTTCTTCTGGTTGATTCGCCTCAAGGCCTAAGGTTTTGGCTGGAATTAATTTTTTAAAAATTCCCTGAGCTTGTTTTTGAAAAGTGATAAAATTTTCTTTCGATATCTCTTTTAGCCCACATTCATAGGAGCTCACGCGATCGAGTGATTTTCTTTCAAAGGCTAGTTCGGGTTCGAGGTCTAGGGAGATGCAAAAATCGGGAGCTTTTATTTTTTCAACATAAAAATTAAAAACATCTGGGTTCGCGCCAAGACAGAGCTCAGTGGCCCAGTATTTGTAAATATGAGAGTTCCATAAAAGATAGTCCGCTGGAGTTTGTTCTGATCTTTTTTTTGCATCGAGCAAGCAAGACATCATAAAAGAGGCCCGTCCGTCAGGAGTCAGAGTTTTTAAATAATTCGCAAGACCTTGCCGAGTTAATTGTGTGTTCAGTAAGGGGGTTAGGCTATCCCAAATTGAAGCCACAACAACGCTCTTATTTTTTTTAACAAGAAAGTTTTTTAGTTTTTCAACTTGTGTGCTTTTTCCCGAACCATCAAGCCCGGTCACGGCAATTGAAATCATGATTTTGTTTCAGTGCGAGGTTTGAATTGACTAAACACCTCAGCAAAAATCTCTGAGGCTCGGTCAATGTCTTGCTCAGTGTGAGTACTCATCACTGTCACGCGAAAACGCTCTCGTCCTCGAGGGACACCTGGAGCTTCGATGGAGTTCACAAAAAGCCCTCGCTGATGAATTGCAGAGGCCATTTCGCGGAAGCAGTCAAAGTGGGGCGGGAAAATCGGTATAATGGCGGTTTCTGTCGGTAAAAAATTAATTCCAGCTGCTTTTAAATTTTTTCTCAGTCTATCAGCATTTTGATGGAGTCGAATGATACGTTCAGGTTCTCTTTCGATAAGATCTAGAACTGCCAAAATAGTGGCCGCAATCAAAGGAGAAATTGAAGCTGAAAAGAAATAAGGGCGAGAAAAAAATCGTAAAAAGTTAATCGTCGCACGATCACCCGCAAAAAAACCACCGGTGACGGAAAAAGCTTTTGAAAGGGTACCCATGGAGTATTGCAATCTTTTACTCACGCCAAAATGTTCGGCCGTGCCGTGGCCTTTTCCCATTGTTCCAGTGCCATGAGCATCGTCGATGACCAATTTTGCTCCATACTTTTCACAAGCGGTCAAAATTTCAGGAATTGGAGCGAGTTCTCCGTTCATGGAGTAAACGCCTTGAACGGTGACAAAAATTGTTCGTTCTTTATTTTTTTCGCGATGTTTTTGTAATTGTTTTTCAAGATCCGCAACATCGTTGTGATTAAAACGAAAAGCTTTTTTCTTTCCTAAACGAATTCCATCCGCCACCGAAGCATGAGAAACTTCATCGTAAAGAAGAATAGAATCATCCGCCATCAAGGTGGTGATCCAAGAAAGATTTGTCATATAGCCAGTGGGAATTAAGATGCAATCTTCTTTTCCCTTAAAAGCGGCAAGTCTTTCCTCGGCAAGTCGATGAAGGTTTGAAGTTCCATTTAAAAGCATGGGGCCACCCATGCCCACGCCATGTTGATCGAGAGCTTCACGAACTTTTTCTTTTACGTAAGGATCATTGGCCATACCGAGGTAACTGTTAGAACCAAACATCAGCATTTCTTTTTTTGATTTTGTGAGTTCATCCCAGACCGTGACCTGACGATCAATGGGGCTCAAAATTGGTCGATGGTAAAGAAGTAAACCTTGACTTTTCAAAGCTTCAAAAACATGTGAAAAAATTTGCACATTGTGATCCACATCAGAGGTAAAAACAGAACTAAAACTGGGAAGGTCAACCTCACCATCCAGCAAAGGATCATTTCGTTTCGGATCGTTTTGTTCGGGGTTGTTTGAAGCTATCTGATCAAGTTGTTTTAGTATGTCGTCCATTGGCTAATTCTGGCAAAGGAAGCCTTCCTCCGCAAGTTATTTGTCTGTCGTTTTCTGAGTCGATTGACTTATGATTTTTTTGTGAGTTTGGTTGTAGGCCAAAGACTTTCTAAGCCTTGCAGAAGCCAAATATCACCGACGGCACAGAGAATAAAACCAATGGAAAACAACCAACCAAGATTTTTTTCAGATTCAAATGGTGATAAGAAGAAAAGCAAGCAAGAGCCAGACATCGCCAAAGCCAGTGTGATGGAACTTCCGCCTAATTTGTGAATGCCTTTTCTGAAAGCGGCATGTCGCGATGCAAATAAAAATTGAATCGCATTATCTCCAGTGAGTCCCACTAAAACCGAAGCAAAAATGCAAGTGACATAGGTCACGGGAATATGTGCTGCGGCCATAACCAGAATCATCAAAAAGGGTCCCCAAAGTGAAGAGATAGCTAAAAAAAGAAATCCTTTCAAATTTGATTTTGCTAAAGTCAGAAAGAGCAAAATTGCTAAAATGAAACCGACACTTACCACTAAACTTTCAAGTAAAATATTTAATACTTTTTCATTCATCTCAAAAAAAGATTCAATTTCACCAGCAGGGTAGCAGTCTTTATTAGCGCAGAGTTGTTGAATTTGTGTAAAGAGTGGACGAAGCGCCTCTGTTGACGTCGATTTTAAAAAAATCTGGGCTCGTGCAGACCGCTGGTGAGAAAAAAATTGTTCATAAGTGCGTGAGGATTCAAAATCTCGCTGAACGGAAGTTTTCGCAAATTCTGGCAGATCTTGAATCACATAAGATCTGATGTCGTAAGGGTTTAAAATACTTTGAACATGAGGTGACAAAGAAAGTTTCTGTAAAATATTTTGATTCTTTTTCTCTGACAGAGAGTCCGTAAAGACTAAATCGAGTTGTCCCTCCCAGCCACGGGATTTTTTTAAATAACTCAGGTCGAGGTTGTAAGGGTGAGAATTTGAAAAAGTCCAATTGGGGGAGTCCACCACTTTTAAACCGATAGCTGTCAATGGCGCAATACCCATGAGTAATAAAAAAATGAGAGTGAGTTTTTTTCCTGGTTGCCAAGAGAACCATTTTTTCTCAAAGATTGAAAAAATAATTTTCTGCGAATTCACCCAATGCATTTTTTTGGGAAAGAGTTTAATAAAAGCAGGAAGTAGCAAAAAAACGATGATCCATTCAATGAGGGAGGCCACTGCGGCCCACAGCCCAAAGCGATCGACTCCTTGAAGGCCTGAGACACAAAGGGAACCGAAACCTATCGCGGTGGAGGCCGAAGTGAAAAAACTCGGAACAACGAGCTTTCGAAAATGTTGACGAATTCGTCGTGGGTCATTATAAAGTTGCAAACAGAGAAACAGAAAATCCTCGAGCGCAGCGACCAAAATCATCGGCATGATGCTGCTGCTTAACACATCCATGGAATGCCCTTGGGAGGCCATCAGGCCAAAAACCAACCCACAAGTAAAAACAACTGTTCCAACGTAAATGAACCCCGATCGCCAAGAGCCAAGAATCAAACGAAAGAAAAATAAAAATCCCAGAATTAAAACGAGATTCAAAAGGTTTTTTATTTGGAGGGCTTTAAAGACATAGTCTTGGAAATAAGCAAGACCGCCCCAGTGAATTTCCCAAGAGTTCTGTTTTTCAGGAAAGCTAGTGGAAATCGAAGTCATTATTTTTTGGATACGTTCAGGATCGAAGCCTGATTGAAATTTGTTCGAATGGTCTTTTGGGAAAAAAAGATCAATTCCCAAATCATCTCCGGCTTGCGACGTAAAAAACGAACCCCAAGGGGAGCTCGCCAAACTTTGAATATTTATTTTGTTACAATCCAAATCCAAGAGGGGGGGGAATTGTCTCTGAAGATAGCCCTCAGCGCTTGTGGAAAGCTGGGCTTTTCTGATCTCAACGGGGGAACGAATATTTAAGAGATCATCATTATCGAGCGCTTGAGCGCTGATCCAATGGCGGACGTCACAAAAAGCTTTGGGGGTCCAAGTTGATTTTGGTTTGAAGACCGCATAAACGGATTCTCCAGCTTCGAAGTCGGCTCTGAGTTGCTCGAGATGCACACGACTAATAGAGGAAGGGTCTAATAAATCTTCTGCTGAGACCAAGAAACGTAATTGACCAGCCAAAGGAAAAATCAATACTAATAAAAGAAAAAAAACAAAAAGCACTGTTTTTGGCTGGCGCCAAGAGAAGCGATGGCTTCTTAAAAGAGCGATGCTCAGTTGATGAAGTGCCTTGCGGCAAAAATATTTAGACTTTTCTAACATGGGGTTTTTGGCTTGAGTTCATAACAAAAACCTTCCAATTTTCTCAAGAGGAGAGTGAAGAGGGGTGGCCATCGACCAAATTAAAAAGATCGGCCATGGTCGCACAGTCTTTCTCGGACTCGAAGCTACGCCCATGAATTAAGATTTTTTCGGCAACCTCTTGCATGGATTTAAGAGCACTTCGCAGCAGGTGATTGGCATGGATGACCATTTGAAAACCCGCAGTTTGAAGTTCTTTTTCCGTGATTTGATTGTAAGTTGTCGGAATCGCAATCAAGGGCTTTGCCAGTTTTTGCAATCGTTGATGATAGAATTTTGCAAATTCTAAAATTTCAGCAGGGTCTTTTTTTCTTGAGTGAATGACGATACCATCGGCCCCGGCTTTGACAAAAGCTTCCGCTCTTTGTAGAGCTTCGTCCATGCCACAGTCTGCGATCAAAGCTTCGGTGCGAGCAAAGATAAGGCAAGCCTCTGACCCCAAGTGCTCCTTGCCTATTTTGATTTTGTTGGCGAAGGTTTCGATGTTCTCAAGAACCTGGGTTTTTCTTAAATCTAAACTATTGTTTTTGGGGAAGACTTTGTCTTCAATGATCAAGGCGGAAACGCCTTCGCGGTTGAGCATTTCGAGCATATAAAGAAAGTGATCGCGACTGCCGCCAGTGTCTCCGTCAACAACAATGGGTTTTTTTGTGGTTACAAGCATTTGTCTGACAATGTTCAAGCGTGACTGTAAGCCAAAGAGCTCAACATCAGGAAGCCCAAGAGAGGCACTTTCTGTTAAACCACTGGCCCAAATCCCATGAAATTCCTGAGGCTCACCATGAAGGTCGGACGCGGACGCTCGGTCAACAATTTTTCCACTCAGGCCATTGTGGGCTTCGAGTAAGCGAATAAAACTTTTTTGTGACAAGAGTTTCTTAATTTGTGGGCGTCGTAATTCAGGTAGAATCGATTGGTTAAACATTGCGTAATTATGATAGGATTTTTGGGTCGGAGTCAAAGGGTCGAAGAATTGATTTTGGCTCATTGCAAAATCTGATTTTTTAATTATCTTGAGTTCAATCTGGAAGAAGAATCTATTTTGGACTAGAACTTGCGTGAAAGACCTAAAAACTGGCCCCCTATCGTGGTGATGATTTTGAGCCTACTGAACCGCCCCCGTGAGGCTACAGTTTCATACGAGTTGTTTGGATTTGGGCTTCGGCTTATTAATAAGTTCCACGAGAAAAACTCAACAAGTTCGACCGAATACAAGAATCTGATTCCTGCTTCTTCGGTTGAAGTAAT
>CAIYID010000065.1 GCA_903926205.1 uncultured Bdellovibrionales bacterium | reverse complement strand
GTCTTCAAGACGGCGTTTTGCTGCCGCATTTTGCAATTGTTTAGGATCAAATTGGTCCACAATGGCTTTCATTTCATTAAATTCATTCTCCGAAAATTTTAATTCATATTGGAAGGCTTTGACCAAAAGACGAACAACAGACAGAATTTCAGGATTCTCTCCAGCCTTCGCTCGCGAGGTAGTGAAGTGTTCACGACTTCGAAAAAAACTAATCCGATCATTCAGCGCGTCTTGCAAAAAAGGACTGTCGACAGAATCCCAGTGACGCAAATCCCGAACCACGGGCTCTTTCGAGTGAGTAACTTCCACCATACCTAAAGAATTTGAATCTGAATTTTGATGATTAAAATCTTCATCTCCTAAAAGCGCTTCCTTGTAACCGAATTCACCAGGATTTCCCATGCGCGTTCTCAAAGTACGAACTTCCCACTTCGCGGCTTTGGCTCCGAGAAAATGAGGATACTTTGCTGCTATTGTCTTTTGAAATTCTCGTGCTTGTTCGACTGTGCCATCCACCACAACATCCAAATCCTGAGTGCTTCTAAAAATATTGGTGTAATCAAAATCAAATCGATCGGCCTGCAATTGATTGATTCCTTTTTCACGAGCTAGATTCCACTTTACATAATGAAGATAACTAGACGCTGTACCGCCAAAAAGCCATACGCGAAGTCCAAGGCGCTCCGCCTCTTTACGAATAAATTGAAATTCAGGTACAGCCAACATTTTGTGAGCAGCTTCCACTGAAAGCTCTTGAGCGGTGATTTTTCCTGAAGTCTTCGTTTGTTTCTGTCGTTCTTCCGAATTACCTTCACTTTTAGCCAAAGAACTTCGCTGGAAATCCTGAGATAGCACGTCGCTACAGATCAGTGGACTGCCCAATCCAAAGGAAGAGCTAATAACTAAAAAAGAAAAAATAAATATCCTAAAAATATCGTAATTCGCAAGGGTATGCACTTGCTTCTTTAGGCTTAACACCTGTCTAATTTTTTGACAGGCCTTTGACTCTAATGTGTTCTGACATCGGGGCATAGGAACCTCTAACATCTACTGTTCAAGGACTATGCCTATGCCCGCAAATGAATCACACGACGAATTGAATTATTGATTAGATCTTCTGATTATACGGAAACCCAGACTGATATATTGACCGACGGAGTCCTTGTGATGAGAATTTCTTTCGTAATTCGCGCCATAGTCTGACCTCGAAATCCCAACACTAATAATTCCGTGACCACGTACAATCCGATGGCTCCAACCCGTATCCGCACCCTGAGGATCAATGCCCCCATGCACTTTTTCATCATCCAAGTTTTTTACCCATTCTTCAACTAAACCTTGAACATCATAAACTGGGCGACCATTCACCATAATTGGTTTCTTCCCACCCACTGGCCGATGGATATAATACTCTTCCATATTTCTAGCAACCCATGCCGATTCAGAAAGTCTTTTATCAGAGTTGCCAAAAGAATATTTTCCTACCGCTAAGCCCTGGTTTCGTTGCACAAATTCTCGCTCTGCCTCAGTTGGAAGCTCGTAAGAATCCCCTTTTTTATGCCGTGGAAAAAGCGTCAGTAACGTCGCCTGAATTTTTTCATCGTCCGTCTTCGATAATTTATTCACTCCTTCAAGCCATTTCGACACGGTGGTATGAGAGACCTGTACCACAGGTAAAGTCTCCGGATCTGGTGGCGGTAATTCTTCAGGTATTTCCTTTCGAAAAAAATGATTGAAACTTTCCGTCAATTTATGCAATCCACTGGTAGGCTTTTTAATTGGGGGAGCTAAATGTTTTGGAGATGAATTCAAATCATCAAATTCTCCTGGAAAAGTTTCTTTGAGTAGTTCTGTCAAATCATGCCAGATTTTATTCGTTGTTGGAGTTGATAAGATCTCAAAAGGTTTAGTGAGCGTTACAAGAACCTGCTTTTCTTTTCGAATCATCAATTCCCCGGTAGGAAAAAATTTTTCACTGCCCATAATATATTTTTTTGGCACAATCGGAACAAAATCAATGATCGGTGAACCGTCTTCATTACGTTCGCGCACAATAATCTCACGCGTCGAAACTTCAGGTCTTGCTTTTTTGATTTCATCAACTAATTCGGTTTTTCCTATCAAAAGCAATTGTTCGAGTTGATTATATCCTTGCTGATCTTTTTCAGAAAAATCAAAATCCGATTTTTTAATTAACCAATCAATGATTGGTTTTTGTTCAAAGTAGTCAGCAAGAAGAAGTGTCGAATACCCACTGATGTTTTTGTAATTCAAATTAAAAAACACTGAATCATAAAGAACTTGAAGTTTATCGACATCACCATTTTCATTGGATTCCAACCACTGACGAATTTGCTCTTGTGCGAATTTTTTCTTTCTAATATCAAGAGAGTTTTGCCATTGACTCACTTCAGCTTCTATCTCTTTCGCTCGAGTAGGACTCAACATATTTCTAAAATTAAAGGGCTTTTCTAAATTTTCATTTGATTGCATCAACTCAAATACAGCCTGTTTTTTTATTTCAAAGCCCGTGGTCGGAGTTTGAATCAAATGTTTAAGGTGATCAAAAAAATTCTTTGATTTAAGAAGTTCAAGCGAATCGATTGTTTTTAAAATTGATCCAACTGTTCTTATATATCGAACGATGTCTTTCTCGTCAGAGGACTGCGCCAAGGATGAAACGTGAAGAAATATATTCTTAGCGACAGCTTCAAAAACTTCTTTTGAAATCAATTTTTCGATATTTGAATATTGAAAACCAGATAAGACATAAATAAGCTTATCAAGATCTTCTTCGGTTTTTGATTCAAGCAGTTGCTGTAGATCATCAGTGACTTTAGCCACGTTGAGTTGACGCTTAAATTTTTCTATCAAGGCTAAGTTCGAATGATCTACGGCATTATCTTCTGATTGAGCCATATTGATTAAATCATTAAGACTTAAGTTGAGTGATTCGGGAATGACTTTTAGTGCTTTCTTATTATGGAAAATAATATAATCACCTTGGCGAGTAAAATCCCCAAGCTGATCTACGGAGCCGTTCAAAACACCTTCTCTCGCATTAGGATCAATGGTAAATCGGATTGTTAATCCTGAATTAACAGCGCCCTTTCGCCCAATACGAGTATAAAAGCCATCTCCAAAAGCAGCCGCCTCTCCTACGGTACCCCGTCTTGATTCTAAAACATTAGGTTCGCCGGAGTGAGCCCGAGTGATGGATTCATAAGCTAAGAAACTAATTGTTTCATGGGCGACAACTTTAATGCCGAGTTCTTTCGCAGTTTGACCTTTACCCTGACCAACGGGTTTTGAACGAAGGGGCTCTCGATACAACCACCAGCTCATACTATTTATTTTATTTTTGGCTCCCATTTCAATCAATTTTTTTCTTAGTCCCAGTCGATCAAGTTGATCCATTGCATATTCAATATTGGTCGCATGCATGACTAATTTTATTGCGGTCTCTTCAAGACGGTGTTTTGCTGCCGCGTTTTGCAATTGTTTTGGATCAAATTGATCGACAATGGCTTTCATTTCGATAAATTCATTTTCTGAAAAAGTTAGTTCATACTGGAAGGCCTTGACCAAAAGACGAATGACAGAAAGAATTTCAGGGTTTTCTCCGGCTTTTGCTCTTGAAGTTGTGAAATGCTGACGACTTCTAAAAAAACTAATCCGATCATTCAATGCATCCTGCAGAAAGGGACTGTTCACAGAGTCCCAGTGACGCAAATCACGAACCACGGGTTCTTTAGAATGTGTCACCTCTACCATACCTAAGGAATTTGAATCAGAATTTTGCCTATTAAAATCTTCATCACCCAAAAGGGCTTCCTTATAACCCACCTGACCTGGTTGTCCCATCCGAGCTCTTAAGGTGCGAACTTCCCACTTCGCGGCCTTGGCCCCAAGAAAATGAGGGAATTTTCCGGCAATCGTCTTTTGAAATTCTCGGGCTTGTTCGGCAGAGCCATCCACCACAATATCCAAATCTTGAGTGCTTCTAAAAATATTGGTGTAATCAAAATCAAAGCGATCGGCTTGTAATTGATTGAGACCTTTTTCACGTCTCAAATTCCACTTCACATAATGAAGATAACTCGAAGCGGTGCCACCAAAAAGCCAAACGCGAATTCCACGTTTTTCTGCTTCCGCGCGGATGAATTGAAATTCTGGAACGGTAATCATTTTATGAGCCGCTTCCGCGGAAAGCTCACTGGATGTAATTTCGGTAGATGGCTTTGGGAACTTTCTTTCGTCGTTTTTATCGGTTTTATCAGACTTATCTGTCTTCTTTGTATCTTGATGATCCTGATAAAAAAGGTCCCGACAGAGCGATGGCCCCGCCAGGGCCATCGGACCGCTCACTAACAAAAATAATAAGAGTGAAGCTAGGATTTTTTTATTCATCGGCGATTATGTTCTCGCAGTTAAAAAACCATATCGCAGCGGAGTTGACTGGGTGGTTGTCGTTTAATTCCAGTGTGCGAAGCAAGACTGTGACTTCTTAGTTCAGAGAACTCGTCACCAGTCATTGAGCCTTTTTTAATAAGAGCGGCACTCACATCACGAAGAAGCTGCCAATTATCTCTCAATGTTTTAACTGCAAAAAGATCCGCTTCTTGGTAAATTTCACTCACTGTCTGATAAAGAATTTGCATTTGTTTTGGTGAAAGTTGTGGCTTTCCCTCTGTCATTAAAACGCCATGAAGTTCTGCTGGGCCCAATCCATATTCAAGAACGCTCTTACTAATTAATTCATTGGCCTGTTTAAGATCTTGCTTCCAACCGGCATCTTGTGGCTGACCATACAATTGCTGGGCACGAGCTCCCGCAAGCATTTTTGCCACAATGGCTACGAGTTTTGTACGAGTGAAGGCCTGGGATTTCACTTGTGCTTCTTCGTAGCGAGCATAACCGCCCATATTTCCAGTTCCGATGATCGTGAGATAAGCCAGTTTTTGACCCGTCAATTCTGGATTATTGACAATGGCATGACCGGCTTCATGTACCGCTATTCCCAGAGCATCTTTGAGTGTTGGTTTATTTACCTTGATAGCACTCGTCGTCAAATCTTCTGTGATGGTCTCTACCACTTGACCGCTGAGTGACTTCGCCTCAAGAGTCAACTCAACCTTGCGAGCTTCCGTGGATTTAAGATAGGGCTGGCTCGACAGTGTATCTGTAAGGCCAATATGAATACTTTGACCTATCAACGCCTTAAGACCGCCGCCTTGAATAATCAGATTTGCCAAAGTTGATTTAAATCCTGAATCAAACATAGATCTTATTGAGCGAGCCCCTTGATCATGACTGTAAAAGGCGCGTGCTAATTTGTCATAAAAATCCGGAGCGATTTCAAATTTCATACCGCGTTCTTCATAGGATTTTAAAGTCTCTTTAAGCATTACTTCTGCGATTTTTTTAATTTCCGTAGATAGGAGTGGCTTCATCAAAATCACATTTGCCATTCGACCTAAGAAAGCTTCGGGCACTCCGGCCTCAAGTAAGATTTTTTGCACTTTGCTTCGCTCTTTATTTTCTTGATAGGTCGTGAGTCTTAAATCATCAGAATCAACCCCTGCAAATAATCTTTCGCCGTCATTACCCGTGAAAATAAAAACGTATTTTGAAAGATCAAAGGTTCTATTTGTAGCGGACGAAGTCCAAATACCTTCTTCTAAGAGACTGTAGAAGCCTTGTTTGAAAAGTGCATTTTTTAATTGTTTACTATCACCACCCATATTGGAAGCCTCATCAAATACGATGACGCCACCTTCAGGATTACGATTGAGAATTTCTTCAAACTGAGAAGGATCCAAAGAACCGACATAGCCTTTTTTAGAACCAAAGATATCATTCAAGGCCCCTTCAAAGTTCACTTTACCTAAATCAATGACCTCTGCGCGATCAGCATTATTGTAAAGAGCTTTCGCTAAAGCTTTCGCGATCGAAGTTTTTCCCGTACCTGTGGAGCCCACTAAAAATAATGCCGTTGGTCTTTTACTCGCAGAGGGATCACTTATTTTAGCTATCACAGATTGGGCAATCGCTTTGATCGCATCTTCTTGACCAATGATTTTTTCTCTTAAACTCGGTAGTAGATTTTTCATTTTTTGTGCAAAAGCTGGATCATCCAAAGGATCAAGAGACGGAGCCTTAGGTAAAGCCAGTGTGCTTTCATGGGCATTGGCTTGGAGAGCATTCAGCTTCGCTTTAAGATGATTCGCTTCCACGCTAATAGAAAGCGTTTGACCGGAGTGTTCACTCATTTCGGCCACGGCACTTCCGACTATTTTTTGAAGAAAACTTTGCACGGCTTTGATCACGGGTCTTGCGCCCATGCCGTATTGATAACTGCGTTCAGTGATCGCATCTGCCACAGACGAATCCGCCGTTATCTTTAGTTCAAAACGTTGACTCAATTTTTCAAGAGTTTTTGCGGCAATTTTGTGGGCGATGGCTTTCGCCATGTCCAAAGTGATTGGGCGAGCCAAAGACCAACGATCCACGCGAGCAATGATGGGCTCTGGCAAAACAAACTCATCTCTTCCAGAGGATTTTTGTTTATAAGCCTCACGCAATTTATCATTATCGAAAGAGGCAATGTGTTTAGTCATTTCTTCTTGATTTAATTTTTCAATACCAGGAGGAAAAATAATTTTATCAGTTCTATTTGAGGTAAAGATAATCAAATGACGTTTGAGCCTTCGCACCTTACCGTCACCACCAGTCACTTCACCGGTGTCTAACATTTCCATGATTCGTTCCCAGACTTGAGGAGGCATCCGTTCTGCTTCATTGATCAAAATAATTCCGCCAAATTTTCCTCTGGCAGGATCATCCAAATAATCTAAGAGTACACCAGAGGTTTTATCAGAACTAACGACTCCGTTGGGCGCCCCTAATAAACTGTTAACGGCAAGCCCACCTGTTTTATAAGTATTAGCATCAATTTCAAAAAACGCGCCTTCATTACTAAAAACATGCTTTGCGAGCGAACGGCCGAGCTCGGATTTACCAGTTCCCGTCGGGCCAAGTAAGGCCTGCACGCGAACGCCTCGTTCTGCATCGCCCATAAGTTCCATCCAAAGATCAAGAGTGCTTTCCACCATGCCGGTCTGAAACAAAACATCTTCGTTCAATTTATTTTCAAGTTCCAGACGATATTTTTTCATCGCTTTTCCATCGCGAGGATTCACGGGATAACCAAGACGGCTTTGCAAGAAGGCACTCACCTGAGTTTCATCAATTTGAATATTTTGATTTTTATTGCTTTGTCGAGTTTCTCGCTCAGAAATCGCAAGATCTTGCATAACTTTAATGGCAGCATCAAAACGTCCATTATCCGGAAGCAAGACTTGTGAACTTTGCACGATATTTTTAACCGCCCTTTCAGTAAACTGAACGCCATAATGATTTTCAATCTGGCCCTGCCAAGTTTGCTTGACCACTTCAATCGTTTTTTCAATAGAAAATTCAGTCACGGCAATCGTGTGTAGTCGACGTTTAATGGCTTCATTTTGTTTAAAGGCCATATTGAATTCTTTGCCCGTTGTTGCACCAACAAGACGAACGCCACGAGAAGAACTATCCAGATAAGGCTTCATCGCTTCAATTTGTGCTTCGGAAAGAGTATGAATTTCGTCAATAAATACTATGACCGGACGCTCTGTTTTTTTCTCCATCGCAAGCACAGAATTAAAAAAGTCCTCAATCGCGGACGCTTGAGCAGAACTAGAATCAGATTTTGCTAGTCTTGAAATTTGTGCCGGCGTGGTCTCTAAAATCGTTGCTCCACGCAATTCTGCGTAAAGATCTAAGTCTGATAACTCCGTCGCTATAACTTGAGCTAATCGTTGGGCAATGGTGGTTTTTCCTGCACCAGCAGGTCCCACAAAAATTGGATTTTTTCCCTTCATTCGAAGTAAAATAGAAAGCGCCTCTTTGGCTTCTATATCACGGCCAATGATTTTAAACGCTGTATTGGTGGCGATATTAGTCAAAACAGAATCTGTTAAAAATTCACTCGTCACACTGAGAAGTGTCTTTGCGGCCTCATCACCTTGCCTTGCCAGCCGAGAAACCTGATCATTAAAAAACTTGTGTTCTTTTCCATTGACCGTCAAATGTCGAATACCATCTTTTTCTACGATGGGTGAATTTTTTGGTATTTGTATTGAGAGTCCCAAGGGAAGTGGATTCTTACGATCTTGCGTCAGATTAATGGAAGTAATAATGTTTTCAGAGATACGAACCTTTGACGGCTGTTTGAGTCGATCCGTGACCGGCAATTGTTCAAAATCAGACTTCAATTGAGCTAGTTCTAAGGCCGCTTTATCAGTTCCAATGCTATTTAAAGCCTCAAGTGCAGCCGCAAGTATGTAAGTATTCAAGCCATCAGAACCCCGAGAAATCTGACCCCGAATAAGCCCTATGAGCGAAGCTTCTGCCTCACGAAAAGGAAAGTTAGAAAGTTTTTTAGCATTTTCACTGACAACAGTTGGATTAGGATCACTTAGTTTTGTAAGGATACCATCCAATTCGTGATTGAAGGCATTATCGGCTAAGGCCGTTGTGGTCACAAGAAGGACCGCCAATAAAAAATTCAGAAGATAGGCAAAATGATCAAAGCTTCGTCTTAGCCACTCACTTCGTCTTCGCCGATTTAGGCTTAACACCTGTACAATTTTTTTACAGTTCTCTGGCTTATTATTGAGTTGGCAATATGACATAAACACCTCGATGATCGAGAGATCAAAGAGTGTGCCGCTTTATTGGGTCTTGCCGGCCAGCCATTTTCTGAAATGCCTGATAAACTGATCACTTCCGACAAGTTGCTCGTCGGCCTCTAATGTATTCCCAGGCTCTTGAGATACGACCACTCGACGATCTTGGCTGAGAACCCAGCGATTCATTATGATATCACTCAAATTAATCAGCCAGGAGAACGGCGGCCAGGTGACAAAACTGCGATGCACTTGCAAGTACAACTTGGTGTGTTCCTCGTCAATCGGCGCAAAAGCGACAGTGATCATATAGCTTGAACTAATATGATTAAGCCAAATATTCGGAAAAAGAAATTCAATAAAACTTTTTTGAGATTCATTAAAGTAGTATTTCAAACCTTTTTTTTCTAATTCACTAAAAGGTTTTTTTGTCGGTTGAAAAAAACGTCCAATGGACGTTCGATGAACAAAGGAAAGATGGGCATAATCAAGTTGATTCTCAACAGAACGTGTAAAATGCACCGGCCAAATTTCAGAATACTGATGTGAGTATAAATCCTTCGGTACTTTCGTAAACCAGGGAGGCTTCACCTCAGTATCTTCATTCGCTCTCCAATGAAGCCAAATGAGTCCATGATTTTCGACGACGGGATAGCTGGCCACAGAAATACCGGGAGCTGCTTTTTCAATTTCCGGAATCCACTGACAAGCGCCCTTAGCCCCAAATCTAAAACCATGAAAAGGACACTCGATCTCATCTTCAACGATTTTCCCCAAACTCAGCTTCGCCCGTCGATGAGGACAAAGATCACTCATCACGACGATCTGCCCCTGAGATTTCCTCCACGCCACCAGAGGAAGACCAAAGCGTTTCACATGCAAAGGTTTCTTTCCCTGAACTTCACGAGCTTCTAAAATAGCATACCAACCTGAAGGAAGTTTCATCACTCAAATACCTATTTCCCTTTTAAAAACATGACAGGAACCTGAATCCCGCCACCACTGACATTGACCTTGTAACTGCGGTTGGTGGCCCGGGTGATCATACCACCAATATTGAAACTCTGAAACCGACCTTTTGACCAATCATACTGAACAAAAACCCCCAGATCAGAAATCACCTTACGAGGTCTTGAATTAATCCCATTCACCTCCAAAAGGTTTAAAAATGTTTTTTGCTGAACAATCCATTCTTGATATTTATTTCGAGGAATTCGTTTTAATCTTTTTTTCAATTCTTCCCCTAGAAAAACCATTTCTCCGCCAAAGCCATCCACATGCTTTAAAACATACTGATCATTCTGACGACGGACTTCCTCAATTTGATCTTCGAGCTTCCCTGCAGGCAAAATGGCTTGCTCCAAAAATTTTGAATTTCCGATTAATTTTTTACGCAAATGAGTATCACTCAATAAAACCAATATCATTTTTGAGGCAATAAGACCAGTGAGAAAGGGACCATAGTGAGTTGTTTTTGACCTCACCAACTCTTGAAAAAATCTTCGAGACTTCTGATAATCTTTCAAGCTGAGAGCAAAACTCATCTGATAAGCATCAGGACTGAATTTTTTTTCCGTCACCAAACGTGAGTTTTTAAATAAAATCTTTTCTTTGCTCATCATCGGAAAATCTTCAGCATCCACCTCACAACCAAATGCCGCAGGTGAAATTAAGCGTAAATCAAATTTATTTTTATTAGCAAATAGAGATAAGTATTCTTCATCCCAGTTGTAAGAATCTTCTTGAAAGCGAACTAATTTGTTTGCCACTCGCTGCATATTCTTAATTTCCGCCGCCGTTGTATCCAGGGCAAAGGTTTTTTCTTTCAGTTTCGGAAGAAGTTCGAGCAAAGTGTTTTGAATAAAAGAAGAGCGCGACAAACCATCAAAGCCAATTTCATTTAACTCCAAGAGCTTCGGTGGATTAGTCTCGGTCGGTTCTCCTACAATCGCCAAGTCAAGGCGAAGACTTCCAATGATTCGATCAGATCTGTATTTTAACACTTCTAATTCTTGAACTAAAAAATCTCGAATTGGTCCTTGAGGAACGATCGCCAGCACTTCTGACTTCGGCAAAGAAAGAAGCTTAAATCCGAATTCACAAATTTCACGTGTCGTCTTTTCAATGACCTTCAAATAACTGGCTGGCAGCAATCTTGGAAAGATGGCACAATCATCATCTGTGACGTCCGACAGTTTTGAGTCAACAAAAGCATTCCACACATTGACTTTGTGATCCCAAACTCGTTCACTACTCGAACTTTCTTTTAGATTAAAACGAGCTTGTTCCAAATGATGCTGTGATAATTTCATTTTTTTTGCCAATGGAATCTCCCTCAACCTAGTAGATGATATATTAGACAATAAATTAATCAAAATTTGGATATTTTTCGTACTTCGATTGCAAGACGAAGGACTTGCTATTAAGTGAGGCAGTTCTAATGATACTTTTTAATAAATGAGCCACTTCAAAGATCCCGCTCGTACTTGACATCATTATTGCGTATACTGGTCTGTACCTAATTAATTCAGAAAAAGGGATTTTTTGTGTTTCGATGGTGTTCTTATTGTCAAAAATTTCTTGGGGAAAAAGAACCCTACGATTCCTATGAAATTTCTCATGGAATTTGCAAAAAATGCGTGGAAAATAAAGCCATGCTGGATCAAGAAAAATTGGAAAAATCAGCAAAAATTCAGACTTTGTTCAAGCTTATCAGTGAATCCATATTGCGAAAAGATTTTCAATTTATTCGTACACAACTCCCCCTTTTTCGAGTGCTAAAAGTATCAAACGCAGATATTTTTTTTGGTCTCTATCAGCCCTTACTTTGTGAAGCCGGAAAACTTTGGGAAATTCGAAGACTCACCGTTGCTGAAGAACACGAATTAAGCACAACAATCGACGAATTAGTGTCTTTAAGCTTTTCCCAAATTCCCAATATTGAAAAATTCAGACAGTCCAAAACGCCAGCCGTCCTACTGACCGCCCTCAGTAATAATCAACATATTTTAGGCTTACGACTGATCGAACACTGGCTCTGTGACAAAGGCGTAAAAAATAAAGTTATTGTGCCAGGACTACCTGCAAACGAAATTATCTCTTTGGTTAAAGAATTTCATCCTGCGGTGATGGGACTCTCCATCAACGCATTTACCCCCGAACTTAATTCCTTTCTGTCAGAGCTCGCCCGGGAAGCCGACGGGTCAAAAATAATTATCGGCGGCAAATTCACATACACTATAACTCAAAACGACATCCCTGCAGAAGTTAGTATCTGTCGAAATATTTCTGAGCTTTCTACCTTGCTCATTCAAAAATCAATCATTACCGACTGAATGACCTCTCCGAAAATCAATCTGTGGGTGCACACAAATGAGTTTGGCCTGCCGCTTTTTAAATAAGAAGCACTTGCCCCTTTTGATTCAATAAAATTCCACGCACATAGATTTTAAACATACTTCCTCGTTAAATAAATCACAGTTCGAATCAACACTCGACCTTCAGCGAGTTATCGAATTGTTCCCCTCCTGCATTACCACTTTCTCTAGTAAAACCGTAGAATAAAACACATGTCAAAAAATAAAACTACAGGTTCAGATTGGTACTTAATTATTGGACAATTGCTGGCGCAATTATCAGATCGAATGACCAGCCTTGGCTTAATTTGGATGATCACCGAACAATTCGGAGAAAAATGGGTCACCTGGTATTTGGTTGCCGGGGGACTTCCCCATTTTCTTTTGTCAGCCTGGACTGGAAAGCTCATTCAAAAAACGGGAGCTCTCAAAACGGTTATTATTGCAGATTGGTTAAGAGCGATTCTCTACTTCTTCGCTTTTTTCGTGATTATGAAAGTTGTACTTGTGCAAGATTTGATTCTTGTCATGACTCTCATCTTTCTCTCAAATTGTTTTGCGGCTTTTTTTAATCCCGCAATTTTATCTGTGCCCTTGGAATTGGAAAAGGGCAGTGAGGTTCAAAAATTGACTGCCAGACTTTCGAGTGTCAGTTCACTGACTGTCGTGGTGGGCCCTATTCTCGGAATGTTTTGCTTCCAGCATTTTGGTTTACGAGGTTTGTTTATTCTTAATTTTATTTCGTATTTGATTTCGGGGCTTTGTGCTTGGACCTTGAGAACAAGAATCACTGGGGCGCAAAATACAGAACAGACGACAGACAATAAGACGGTTGGTTTAAGAAAAACGTTACGTGAAAACTCGTTGATCACGGTCATGCTTTTTGTTTTTCTCTTAATGAATTTACTTCTAAGCCCCCTCCAAGTTCAAATCCCCTACTTGGCTAAGCATGTCTTCGGTGGCTCTTTTAACTCTTTAGCAATGTTAGAAGTATCCCTCGGCGGCGGGGTGCTCATGGGCGGTTTGATTCTCAGTTGGCATTCGATCCAAAGAAAAACACTACTAGCTACATATCTCTGTCTGATCGGACTCTGTATGGGCTTTTTAGGCTTTCAGTTGAACCAACATCTTTGGGTCGCCGTGGGCTGTTTACTTTTTATGGGAATATTCATTGGACTAGCTAACATTCTGATCATTAATATTTTTCAAAGCTATCCTTCACTTGTTCATGTACCAAACATCATGAGCCTGGTTAATTCCATCGGCGCCGCGGCTGTTCCTTTTGCTTTAATCGTCGTCGGCGGACTTCAAACAATGATGACGATTGAGAAAATCAGTTTTCTTTCAGGTTTGTGTTTGTTTATAATTTGTTTATTTATTTATTTTCCATTTAATAAATTTGGAAAGGACTTAATGTCATGAATTCTAGTGAAAAAATTGAAACCGGAAAAGGTTTTTATATGCGGAGAGCAACTCTTAAGGACATTCAAGAACTTCTGACTCTATATTTTACTATTTATGGCAATAACTACCCGCTAGAGCTAGGAACAAATCGTGATACAATGACCCGTCTGATCAAAGATCCCCAAAATCTTTGGTTGGTTGCTATCGATGAAAAAAGTAATGCGCTCTGCGGCTCCGCTGTTTTTGAAATTGACCCTTTTTATAAAATTAGTCGAGCCGAAGGCTTAGTCGTACACCCTGACTATCAAAAACGTGGCATTGCCTCGATCCTGCTATCCTATGGATCTAAGTACCTTCTTGAAACGGCTCAAATTGTAAATTCAATTTATACGACAACACGAACTCTTTCTGTCGCTCCTCAACTTGTTTTTTTAAAAGACAACTATATTCCATTGGGAATTTTTCCGAACGCTCACCGCTTAGCCAATTATGAAACCCTCACCCTGCTCGCAAAGTTTCGTCCTGGTGTTTTAGAAAACCGTAGACCGACCAAAGAAGTTCCAGAAGCCCTCGGCCCTATTCTTAAAACACTAGGAAAATTTATTAAAAGCACAATGCCACAGCCCAAACTTTTACGCTTTAATAAGCCTAACGCAACCGGTGAAAAACTTGAATTTGAATTGATTCACGCACCTCAATTCGTTGAAAGAAAATTTTTTAAAACTTTCACAAATCCCTACGATCGATTTTATCCTTTCCATAAACCAAATTTTTTAATCAGTGCTAAAAATGGAGAGGTCGATATTTATGGAAATTTGAGCGCCGCCGACGGTTACTGCACTTTGATTGCGACGACGCAACCCACCTTTTCAATGGCTGGGAGGATGCGGCCACTCATGCTGCAACTCCGAGATTTTGGAGTCACCTATCTAGAAATTTTGATGGAAGTGGATAATATTCTTTCCCTCGAAGCGTTGCTCGATGTTCAGTTTTTACCGTCGGCAGTTTATCCGGCGATGCTGGAATATAATGGAAAATGTGTCGATCTTGTCTTGATGTCACGAACTCTGGAACCTCTCAATTTCAGCGGAATGCAGATTGAGAAATCCTTTAAGCCTTACATCGACCAATATGTTGAACTTTGGAAAAAGATGCACCTTGAGGTCCTTGGAGTCTTCAATGAAAAATAAGTCTCTGCATACACCCGATTTAAAAACCTTGTCATTAGTTGAAAAACTCTGTACCTGGGAAAAACCTTACGTCAAACCAGAAGGTTATGAACAACTTTTCACTCAAGCCATGAAAGAAATTGTTGGTTGGCACCAAGATCATTCTGAATTCTATCAGCGTTTTCTCAAATCAAACAATTTTGTTCTCTCTCAATGGAATGGAGAATTGGAAAAACTTCCTTTTTTGGTGGCTGATTTTTTTAAATTGCACGAAATCAAATCAATTGCAGAAAAAGATATCACCTTGCACTTAACCTCTTCAGGAACCGCAGGACAAAAATCGCAGATTTTTTTTGACAACTGGAGTATTTCTTCGGCGCAACAGATGATCGATTTTATTTTTTCAGAGTTCAATTGGTTCGACACTCGTCCGACAAATTACTTACTCTATTCTTATCAAACTGAAGAGGGTTCTAAACTCGGCACCGCCTATACAGATAATTTTCTCACCAAGTATGCTCCCGTTCAGAACGCTGTTTACGCGCTCAAGTGGAATGGAAAAAATGGCCATGATTTTGATCTCTACGGCTGCATTCGAGCCTTCGAAGATTTTGCTAAAGAGGGGCGACCCGTTCGAATTTTTGGCTTTCCGGCGTTCTTCTACTTCACACTTCTGCGAATGCAAGATTTAAAAATTCCGCCCTTAAAGCTTTCTCCGGACTCTCTCGTTTTTTTGGGTGGCGGTTGGAAAGGCCACGCCGATCGGGCGATCGAAAAAACAAAATTTTACCAAATGGTTGAACAACAATTAGGAATTCCGAATGAACGATTACGTGATGGCTACGGTTCCGTCGAGCATTGCATTCCCTATATCGAATGCAAGAATCATCATTTTCATTTGCCCGTTTATTCAAAAGTTCTGATTCGTGATCTGCGCTCGATGAAACCTTTAGGCTATAACGCTAAAGGATTTTTGCAGTTTATTTCTCCTTACATCACCTCAGTACCAGCTCATTCTATCTTGATGGGGGACTTGGCTATTTTACACCCCGGCAGCGATTGCCCCTGTGGACTAGAAACCGACTGGTTTGAAATATTAGGTCGAGCTGGAGTTTCAAAAAACAAAAGCTGCGCTATTGCGGCCGCTGAATTATTGAGGAGCTTCGCATGAGAAAACATCTCTGGCAGGGAAATTGGATTAGTCATCAAGAACTTCTCGAAAAAACGATGCAAATTTTACCTTCTCTGAAAAATGGATACGCCGTTCATTTTGAAATTGAAGAATTTTTTCGCTCCTGCGACAGATTTTCCCGCCGACTATTGGAGGATGAGGACCTCAGAACCTTGTTAATCACTGAGCTCACTCAAGCCAAAGAGGCTCATACTTCCGATGCAAAAATTATTCTTGCCGAGATTGCCAGCTTTATGTCTGAGTCCTGCTTTCGAAAAAAAGTTCAGGCTGAATTTGGCACAGACAATCCAATGCGGTCTCAACGAGTGGATTTCAACACAAATATTTTTGAAAACTGGTTTCCTCTAGGCTTTGTCGTGCAAATACTTGCTTCGAACTCCCCAAGCCTCGCCGTGCTGAGCGCCCTTGAAGGCCTCGTAACAGGAAATATTAATTTTATCAAAGTGAGTAGCGATAGCAGCGACTTCACCGCTCTTTTCTTCTCAGAATTTTTCAAAGACCCGGTTGCCAAAGATTGGCAATCACTCCTAATGATCGCTAGGTTTTCATCGAAGGAAAAAGAAATAATTTTTCCGGTCATACAAGAAGCTGATGCTGTCGTAGCTTGGGGCGGCGAAGAAGCGCTTGCCCAGATTCGCCTGATGGCTCCCGCCCGCGCCAAAATTATTGAGTGGGGACATCGCATCTCGTTTTCCTATATCACTCAAAACAATTCAAAAGATCCCCTCGTCTTTCAAAAATTAGCCCAAGATGTCTTTCGTTTTGATCAACAAGCTTGCTCCAGTCCTCAATGTCTATTCGTTGAAGGGGCCACGTTCTCCGATTTAATAATATTTGCTCAAAAACTAGCCGCTGCATTTAAAATTGAAACTGCAAAAAATATTTTAACTCCGCCGGATGATTTAGAGGCCGGAGAAATCTCCCGCGTTGTGGAAGTGACAAAAATTGAAAGCTCCTTACGAGCCGGGCTCACCGAAGTGATTCAGGATGAAAACGGAATGTGGCGCATTCTGATTGACACAAGACCAGGGCTACGGGCTTCCCCGCTTTTCCGCACAGTCTGGTTAAAGTCGATCCAGCGAGAGCAAATCCTTACAATCTTTCGACCTCTCGGTCAGTATTTGCAAACAGTGGGATTATCTTGCGAACGCAAGGATCTCTATGAAATTTCAAAAAAACTCTACCAGGCCGGAGTCACTCGCATTCGAGAATCCGGTGAAATGCTCAAGAGCTACCCCGGCGAACCTCATGACGGTTATCCGGCTCTCATTCGCTACATGAAAAAAGTAAGTTTAGAGCAAGGTGCTTTTCTCGATGGCTTTGCTACGACGGATGATCTATCTCAATCTCATCTTAATTTTATCGATTGGCCAAAAAAAACCATGGGAAAAAAAGAATTTCAGAGCCAATCTTCGGAAATTCAAAATGCCGATCTCTATTTTAAGAGCGGTGGCAGCTCTGGTGAATCCAAACTCTCGCTGTTTACTTATGAAGATTATCATCGTCAAATGAGACTTGCCGCCGATGGCCTTATGGCTGCTGGTCTTGATTCAAGCAAGGATCGTTGCATGAATTTATTTTTTAGCGGCGGACTTTATGGCGGTTTTTTAAGTTTTTATACAATACTTGAAGACCTTCATGCCGTGCAATTTCCGATGTCCGCTCATTTGGATCTTCAATTTGTTGCAGAAACTATTATTAAAAACAAAGTCAATGTCCTTCTAGGAATGCCCTCTTATCTGATGCAACTTTTTAAAGAAAATTCAGAACTTTTTAAAAAACATCAAGTCGTCAGTAAAATATTTTACGGAGGGGAACATTTCACCGAGGCACAAAAAGCGAACTTTGGCGCTGACTATGGAATTCAACATATTTACTCTGCCAGCTATGGCAGTGTCGACATGGGGCCGCTTGGTTATCAATGCAGAGAATGCCAAAATGGTATTCATCACCTGCACCATCACCTGCACCATTTGGAAATTTTAAAACTCGACTCAAACCTTGCGGTTGAAGGTAACGAAATCGGAAGATTGGTTTTTTCCACCCACGGTCGTCATGGTCAAAAACTAGTTCGCTATGATCTCGGAGATCTTGGACTTTGGATTGAAGGAGATTGTCCCTGCGGAAGAAAATCACCGCGCTTTAAGCTCATGGGTCGTTATGGTGATATCTTTCGAGCCGCCGGCAGCTTCTTTAACTACAATAAATTCGGTACCATCTTGATTGATCATTGTAATTACAATCAAGAATTTCAAATTCTCATCGACAAACACCAAGGACAAGATCGCCTTTGTTTGATCGTTGCTGATACGATGTCTACCCCCACTGAACTTTCTCAAATGATTTTAAAACACTATGCTGATCTTCAAGAAGTGGTAGAACTCGAAAAATCATTAATTTTCGAAATTCAAAAAGTAAGAAGTCACGAATTAGCGCATATTGCAGGCAGTGGTAAACTTCGTCGAGTGATCGATGAGCGGAGATAGTCCATGAAAATTTATGTAATTTCAGAATTAATTCAATTGGCCCGAACAAAATCTCCTTTTTACAAAGAGCTCTACAAAGACTGTGGGCAAAATCCCCAGCTCCAAGAACTTCCAATTTTAAATGGCACGACTTTTTGGAAAGCCAACAATTTAGAAAAAAATGAAGTGCTCACCGAACCACATTCGAACGGAATTGTTTTTAAAAGTGGTGGGACCACGGGGTATCCAAAGTTCTCTTTTTTCACAAAAGAGGAATGGAATTTATTTACGCAAGCTTTTGGCGAAGGCCTCACCAAAGGCGGTTTGGTCGCAGGAGAAAAAATCGCCAACTTGTTCTACGTGGGAGATCTCTACGCTTCCTTTTTATTTATCATGAAATCTCTCGAGGCCTCGACTGTTCCTATCGTGCATTTTCCGCTCGGTGGCGCTGCAGACATGCAGACAATCATCAAGACCCTCAAAGAATTTCAAATTGATGTTTGGGCCGGAGTACCGACAACAATCATGAAACTTGCAGAAATTGCAGTCCAAGAAAAAGCGCCCCACCCTCGAAAGATTCTCTTTGGTGGAGAGGACTTTTATCCTGATCAACGAATGCATCTTGAACACTTAATCCCTGGAGTAAAAATTCAATCCATAGGCTATGCCAGTGTGGACGGTGGTTTGTTGGGTTTTGTCGATCCCGAATGTCAACCCGGTGAACATCGCGTTTTTTCCGATCATACTTTCATTGAAATTATTGATGAAGATACCGGGCAACCGATAGAGGAAGTTGGCAAAGTTGGTAAGGTTATTCTCACCAATCTCACCCGAGGACTGATGCCGATCATTCGATACCCGGCGGGAGATTTAGCGGCTTGGGTCGAACCCAGTTCGGTAAAAAAATTTCGAAAATTTTTAATTCAAGGAAGATCCGAAGAGGGCGCTCGTGTCGGCCCAGTCACTTTGTTCTATGACGACTTGTCACAGTTTCTGCAAAAATTTCACAAAGACCTGGAAAGTGCAGGCTTTCAAATGATCATTAGGCATTTTGGCAATAAAGACCAACTCATCATAAGAGTTGCCACCACAAAGGGTTCAGAAGTTTTAAAAGAAAAAATTCAAAAGGAGCTGCACAAAGAACGGCCGCTGATTGAGGCTTCGATTGCTCAAGGCCATATTCATCCCGTGGAATTTGAATTTGTTGAAGCCCATCAACTCACCTTTCAACTAAGGACTGGCAAGCTGCGAAGGCTCATTGACGAGCGCTTTTAATTTAACAGTTGTACGAGCCTTTGCGAGCTGGCTCAAGCTAAGCCCCGCCCAGCTCTCACAAATGATGAAGGGCAAACGGTCGATCACTCTTAAGTCGAAGAAAAAAATGAGTTTACTACAAAGGAAGCTGCTTTATCCGACTTACTGAATTTAAGGAACCAAGACTGTGGGATGGGATTTATTTCCCTGAAGTTTGTAAGCCTGTAAAATGCGCTGACCAACAGCTTCGGCTTTTCCTTCTTTTGTGAGGACGACGATGGAACCACCAAAACCTCCACCGGTGAGCCTCGCTCCGAAAACATCTGCGTCTTTTATTGCGAGCTCAACTAAAAGATCGATCTCCGGCACCGACACGGTGTAGTCATCTCTCTGAGAAACATGGGATTCATAAAAAAGTTTTCCCAACTTTTCAACAGCCCCTGGCTTTGCCTCCTTCATGATTTCTACGGCGGCCAACACGCGAGCGTTCTCGGTAATCACATGTCGCGCACGGCGTTTAATAACCTCAGGAAGGGTGTCTAGCTTTGGAAGATCTTCCAAACCCAGGTCCCGAAGTTCATGAATTTTTAACTGCGCACAAGCACTCTCACACTCACTGCGGCGAGTGTTGTAATTAGCTCCTGGCGCTCCGTGCGCATTTTGATGAGAGACTCCTGAATTGATCACCAAAAGCTCACAGCCTTTCGGCAAGGCCACTCGCTCATAGACAAAATTTCTTGTATCAAGAAAAAGAGCGGCCTCTTGATCAGCCAGACTTGCCGCCATCTGATCCATGATACCAACACGAGCTCCGACGAAATCATTTTCTACTTTTTGCCCCAAACGAGCCAATGACACATCATCAAGCTTCAAATTAAAGGCCTCTCGTAGAGCACGCATCAGGCTCACTTCCAAGGCCGCGCTCGAGGAAAGGCCACTTCCCATCGGAACGTCAGATTGAATTTCCGCGTCGAAACCTTGAAGCAAAAATCCTTCTTTGGCTAAAATCGCGGTCACTCCTTGAATATAATCCGCCCAGTGTTTTGTGGCCCGTTCTTTCCCTAATTCATATTCAAAGTGACCATCGTCAACTTTCATATTGAGACTTTTAATTCGTACTTGACGGGAATTTTGCGGCGTCAGACGCACTGAGGTTCGCTGCGGAATTCCAATGGGAAGCACAAAGCCCCCATTGTAATCCGTGTGCTCACCAATCAAATTGACTCGACCAGCGGCTGAAGAAAAAATTGTTTTTGGCGTTGAATTTATCATTTGAAATACCCCAGATCTGGACGTCGTCGGCCCTCAATTTCAAAACTTGGCCAGCGAGGATCAACAGTTAAAATTTCGATTTGGATCTTTTCTAAATCTGGTGCTGGCGCTGACAACTCGGTAAGAAGAACAGTGTCTTCGATTTTATTTCCCACCGCACTTGGATTCCAGGCCAGCGCCGTGTTCGTCGAGAGTTCTGTCTGATTTTCTTCTCGAGCAAATTCTTCTCGTGATAAATACCCGGTGGTGCCTCCTTGATGATGATTAAGTTCTTCACCAGCAAGATCATTCTCCGCATAAGCTGAAACAATGTTTTTAAAAATATCCGAAAGTTTCACCTCTGGCCGCGAGGCTTTAAAAGCAGCTGCTTCTACCCGAGCCACACGCTCAGAAACTTGTCGTTCGTAAGGCGTCGGCGAAGTAAAATAAATCCAACGAGTTAAATTCGCATACAGCCCATGCTTGCGACCACACAAAACCAGCATGGCTCTTCGACCCAGTTTCGCTTCCGTGGGAAGTGGATGTCGAAATTGTTCCACACGACTTTCCCCTCCCACGAGAATCAAAGTGGGCTCGATTCCCTTTTGCCAGCAAAGACGAGCGAGCTCCCCCGCAAGTTGTCGCTCACTGAACTCAGGCTTTGCCATCAGAAGGGTATCGGTCATCGCACTTGCAGCACTTTTTCCAAGCTCCCGATAACGCTCGATCTCGACAGACAACAACTGTCGTTTGGCAGAAAGTATGTCAGCAGGAATCCCTACTTCACCTTTTTGCGGGCGATCACTGGCAATGCGCTTCCGCTCTGGAATTTGCTCGCTCACAAATTTTTCAATCGTTACTGAGTCACTCCAAACAGGAGCAATGATTTCAAAGCCTTTTGGGAGTTCTTCAAATTTCAAGCGTTTGGATTCAATGGAGTTAGTCAAAATCCAGGCATTTTTTTGAGTGACAAAAACTTCAGCGATACCTGTTTCCGTTGTGAGAATTACCCAGTTCGAGCCACCGCAAGTGATCCAGGAAAACCAATCCACACCTCGCAACCGTAGGGCCTCCAAGCCATGTCGGGCCATTGATTCACGCAGGGTTTTTAGTTTTACTGCAAGCTCGGTCAATCAGTAGCTCCGAATTGCACCTTCACTGCTTGAAGTTCCTTCGCTTTATCCTCAGGCAGCGCATCGTTGGCAAACATTCCTGCACCCAACTCCGTGCCTGCTAAATATTTCAAACGATCCTTCGTTCTGTAGGCAGGATAAAATTCCGTGTGCACATGAGCCCAAGGATGAGCGCCCTTTGTCGGAGCTTGATGAAAAGCCATCAAATAAGGAAATGGCCGTGACCAAAGGCCATCGAATTTAAGCAATACCGTTTTGAGTGCACGCGCATAATCAAGTCGCTCTACCACCGTAAGATCTGCCAGTGTCGGACAAGTGCGATAAGGTGCCACCCACACTTCATAAGGATAACGAGCAAAAGCGGGCAGAAAGGCCACAACTTCTGGGCCTTGATACAAAATACGACAAGCGTCTTTTAACTCTGACTGAATCACATTTTCTAGAAGACCTGTTTTATGCTCGGACCAATATTTTTTTTGCAGCTCAAGCTCTCGAACGGCCACCGGTGGCACAAATGAGTAGGCATAAATCTGCCCATGAGGATGATGCAAAGTCACACCGACTTCGACTCCGCGATTTTCAAACGGCATCACGTATTCAATGCCTGGACGCGCACCAATTTCGCGAAATCGCTCCGTCCAAACTTCAAAAATAAGTTCGATTTGCGAGAGGGGCAGCCCCCCAAGAGTTGCTTTCGAATCACGATCAAAAACCACGACCTCACAAGCCCCTAAGCCCGAAGCTGTTTTAACCGAAAGCTCTGGTGGCAAGCCTGGTGTTGGAGCCAGTGCGGGAAATAAATTTTCAAAAACCGCGACATCATAATCTCCATCAGGTAGCTCAGTAGGTATCTGTGGATTTTTCATCGGCGCCAGTGGATTGTACTCGGCAGGTGGTAAAAACGTACGATTCTGCCGATGACTGGCATAGCTCACCCATTCGCCTCGCAAAGGATGCCATCGCAAATGAGGATTGGGATTGACTGGATCAACATTGGGACTCGGCGCAGTTAACTCGGAGGAAATCGACCGCCGTGAATAGAGAATAAGATTTCGCCCATCTGGTTTTTTAAGTCGAAGTTGCTGCATTTAATTTAAAACAGTAATAGCCCTTCCTTTGAGTGACAACAGGATTTTGTCACTCAAACAGGACTTTAGGCTGAACGACTAACGATTCACCGTACTCATATCCGCGTAGCGTGCACCAGAAGCCGCCCCCATTGGAAAAATACTTTCAATTTGTCGAAGCTCATCCTGAGATAACTTGATCTCAAGTGCGGCAATATTCTCTCGCAATTTTTCTGGTTTCTTTGTTCCTGGAATTGGAATGATATCTTCCCCTTGATGCAGCACCCACGCGAGCACTAACTGAGCGGGTCGCACCCCTTTTTCTTTCGCAATTTTTTCGATTTGCTGAACAAGCTCAATATTTTTTTTAAAATTTTCACCCATAAAACGTGGATGAGTTCGACGATAATCTTCTTGTGGTAAATCCTCAAATTTTTGAAAGGCACCGGTCAAGAAACCACGACCAAGAGGACTGTAAGGAACAAATCCAATACCGAGTTCACGAATCAGTGGCAAAAGTTTTTCTTCCGGCTCTCGCTGCCAGAGGGAATATTCTGTTTGCAAGGCAGAGATGGGGTGAATTTTGTGGGCTCTACGGATTGTTTCAGGCGCGGCCTCGGAAAGGCCAAGATACCTCACCTTACCCGCTTTCACAAGTTCCGCCATCGCACCGACGGTTTCTTCAATAGGCACATCTTTATCCACACGATGTTGATAATAAAGATCAATGGTCTCAATATTGAGGCGTTTCAATGAATCTTCGCAGCATTGCCGAACATATTCAGGTTTTCCCGAAACCCCGAGAAATTTCCCATCTGGATCTCTTCTGTTTCCAAACTTAGTCGCAATAACGAAGCGCTCACGTTTGCCCTCAATCGCTTTGCCGATGAGAATTTCATTCTTGAAAGGGCCATACATATCCGCCGTATCCAAAAAATTATTTCCAAGTTCAAGGGCTAAATGAATCGTGGCAATAGAATCCGCATCATTTCTGCCAGAATAAAAATCCGACATACCCATGCAACCCAAACCTAACCTGGAAACCTTAAGCCCCTGCCGCCCTAATGCTACTTGTTTCAAAGTCAACCCCCAGTTCCGCTAGAAAATTCAACAAAGAATATAATTAATTATTATCAGTGTCAGTCAGAAAATGACTTGATTCAACCCTCAAGCAGTCTTCGGAGCATCCAGGCAGTTTTTCATGGAGCTGTCATCGCTGAGTGAGCAATTCCGCTGTTGCCTGATCATGCTCTTTTTCCACTTCCAGAAAAGCTGACCGAGCCGTTCTTCAATCAAATCGACTGCCGTTGAAAGTTCCGTGCACTGCTGTTCAAACATTAAATGAAGTGGCAACCTTACTCCAGCATCAATCATGCCATTTCTTTTCCACCCCTGATCTACTGAAAATAAATTTTTGAGGAATTTTAGAACTCCAAGATGGAAAATAGTCTCATTGAAACTCGAATTTTTCTTATTAACCAATCCGTGCAAGGCCTTAACCGTCTTAGATTGATTTTTCTGGCCTGTGCCTTGCAACGATAGTCACTTGAAGGAGAACACATCGATGTTAGACTCATTAAAAAATCAAAAAAAAAAGCAGAAGATAATTTGGGCTGTTGATTCGACTCAGGATCCTGGTGATGCTGAAAATATTATTAAAGAGCTAAAGATCTGGGCAAAACATCTGAATTGCGAAGTTCAGCCAGTCTCTGTTTTTTCTAACGCAGCGTTGGCTTTTCAGGTGGACCTCGCTCCTCCATGGAAAGAAAAATTTAAGGTGGCCGCTCAGAAATCCTTAAATAATTACTTAAAACAAACCAAGGCAAAAGGTTTTCTAACTCCTGAGTTGCTATTTATATCCACACTTTCAAGTCGTAGCATGGCCTCAGTACTATCGAAATATGCAGAGACTAAACGAGCGATGCTTATTTTCGCACACACTCGAGCTATGAAAACTTGGAACCCGTTCAGAATGGGAGGCTTTGCTGAAACTTTGGCCGCAACCTCAAGAGTTCCGGTGCTATTATTAAACCCTTCAATTCAGCCTTCGACAAAAATCCCATCCATTCTTTTCCCGACTAATTTCACTCACGAGTCTAAAAATGCAATGATGAAACTTGAACCTCTAGCGAAAGCCTTTAACTCCAAAGTGATCATATACAATCAAGTCGAATCTCCTAGTATTTATTTATCCGAGGTGAATGGTATTTGGCCAGCGCAGGGAATAAGTTTGGAATCTATGACCCGAGATCTTGAAAAAGCTCGTTTAAAAAATGCAAATAAGTGGTCAGAGCTATTGCAAAAAGAAAATATTGAAAATTCTTTACTCGTCCAAAGGCAAAGAAAATACATTGGGGCTGAAATTATTGATGTTGCCAAAAAAAGTAAAACCGGCCTCATTGCTATTGCCAGTCACCGCGGTTCACTCGCCCAGGCTTTTCTGGGTGGCGTCGTAAGAGATGTAATATTGCATTCAAAATGTCCTGTTCTTATTTTTTATCGACCTAAAAATGTTCGGAAACATCTAAATAATATGGAACAAATAACAGATCAGAGATATTTTGATCGAAAGGGAAAAACAGCTCAACTAGAAGTTCAACACAACTAATAAACTTTCTTGTTGTAAAGGAGGGATTAATGTTTCCATTTCAAATCACATTCCTAGATTTTCCTGAGTCTGATGCCGTCTGGATAGCTGTTCAAAAACGAATTGAAAAACTTGAGCATTTTTTTGATCGAATTATTCGTTGTGAGGTGGTTATTTCCTGTCCTCATCGACATCGGCATACTGATCGTTTGTATCATTTGCAAATCCATATCATCATTCCTGGCGATGATGTCATCATTAACCGCAATCAGCCGAATAATGAGGCCCATCGTGATGTTTACGTCGCCATTCGCGATTCTTTTAAGGCGGCAGAACGAGTTCTTCAGGACAGAATCAATATTGCGCGCCATAAAACGAAATTTCATGAACAACAAGCAGAAGAAGGAAAAATTTCGAAAATTTTCCCTGAGGAAGGTTTTGGTTTTTTGGTCTCCAGTGACGGTCGAGAGTTCTATTTTGGTGAGAACAGCATCACCAATGAAAACTTCATTCATTTGAAAGTTGGGCAAAAAATCAAATTCCATGAAGAGCCCGGAACTAACGGGCCGCAGGTCACGTCGATGACTGTGACTTGACGCTGCGACTTTATTTATCCCTCAATTTCTAAATGAAATCGAGGGGCTTCAAGATATCGTCCTGTTTATTTCTTTTTAGTAAAGAAAGTACTTCAGCATCAGAAATTTGGCGTCATCTTCATACCATTGACCGATCGATAAGAGCATCTTCGATTTTTTGTTTAACCACTTCTGGTTACTCTGACCTAAAATGCAAATGAGAGTTGGCTGAGGGATAATGACATGCAGTGGTTAAATTTGCCCCGTACTAATTATTTTCGCTGATTAAAACCATTTTACGAAAGTTCAATTAGGCATGATCGTTGCTGAACCTTGTGCAAGGCTTTATTTGAAAAGAGGTTAAAATGTTTGGTCATTGGTACGTGGTTGCAAGCCAAAAGACAGCCACTATTTTCACAGAGAATTCAGAAATCGCAGATTCAAAAGCAACGATTTCTAAAACAAAAATCCCAAAAAGAGGTGACTTAATAAAAAGAGGCAACTTTAATAGAAGTGGATTTAAAACGCTTAAGGTCTTTGATAACCCCTTGGGTCGTGAGCGAAATCGAGCCCTCATTCGAAAACAGGCGGGCCGAGGAATGAAGTCAGTCGGTCGCGGAACCGTCCATTACTCAGAGACAAAAAGACATGATCCCCACGAAGAGGCCTCGATTCAATTTGCAAAAGAAATTACCCAATACCTCAAAAAAGAAAATCAAAGGAAAAAGTTTAAATCCCTCACCATCGCAGCCGAGCCTCACTTTCTTGGAAAAATCAGAAGTTCCATGGACGAAGAACTTCAGAGTCTTGTGACAGAATGGATTAATAAAGATTTTCAAAAAATTCCTCCTAGCCAACTTCCAAAGCGATTGATGGCAGAACGTGGGGCCGTAATAGAGTAATAAGTGTTTCTATGAGCTTAAAATCAAGAAAATCATCGTGAATCAATGCCTATTTACCACCGTCAACACCAGAAAAGAAAATCTTGAGAATGGTGTAAGACCTCGTTAGTCTCAATGTGATGCATTAAAAGAAAAACAGTTATTTATTGAACCTGCGGCTAGCCAGCGTCGTCTAAATAAGTAACTGTTATAATCGTTTTTAATGGATGAATAGCGAGTTAGGTGAAATATGAAAAAAAACTTATTAATAGGAATCTTTTCGGCTCTAGCGGGTCTTGGACTTTCTCCAATTCTTATGAATGTCCTGATGAAATATTTGCCTCCAGCTCTACGCCCTCCCTTGCCGCCCGCTCCCATGCAAGCCCTCAAACCACCCTCAAAAGCCGAGCGGTTAAATAGTTTTATTACTTGTTTTCGCGAAGAGTTCAGCCCTAGTGACGGGCAACTCAAAGACATTCAGGAACGAATTCTTAAAGATGATAATGAAGTCCTGGAAGCGGCGAAGAAATTGACCTCCACTCACGAAGAATTAGAAATCAAATTAGAAAGCGAAGCGAGTGAGGCTGAAGTCCTCAACCTCTTTTATCAAGTAACTTCTCTGCAGAATAAGCTTTCAGAAAATCATTTCAAAAAAATGCTTGTTCTTCGAGAAACACTCACTCCTCAACAAAGGCTCAAATTTCTGGTTTGCAAAAGAAGATTAGCGCCACCCCAGTTACCACCCCATGAGTGAAGTAGGTTTGGAGATGAACACCAAGTGGACTCAGCTCTACAACGATCACTCACTTCTCGTGCGCGGAATTCTTTTTCGCATGGGAGCCGAAGCTGAGCTTGATGACTTAGTACAGGAGTGTTTTATAAAAATTTGGAATGGTCTAAAAAACTTTCGTGGAGACGCGAACATGAAAACCTGGGTGACTCGTATCACGATCAACGTGGCCTATGACCACTTTCGTCGCAAAGGCACAAAGATTCAGCTCGAGGAGCTTGACGACTCCCGCCTGGAGGCCCCTGTTGTTGACCCAAATGAATCAGCTTTAAATAAGACCCTTCAGCAGGCGATGCAAAGTCTCTCGCTCGCTCATCGGGATGTTTTAGTTCTTCATGTGCTTGAAGAAAATTCTGTGGAAGAAGTGGCAGAAATTCTGAAGATCTCCCTAGGGACCGTTAAATCACGCTTATTTCATGCTCGAAAAAATTTGAAAGAAATTTTACAAAAAAGAGGAATTCAATATGAGTGACTTAAAAAACAACAATGAATCTATGGATCAATTTTTAAGAAAAAATTTTCCTCAAGCGCCGCTACCACCACCCAGTGAACGAGTCAGAATCTGGCAAGCCATCGAAGCTCAAAAAAACTCTGAATTTAGCTGGCTTAAATCTTTGGAATTCATGAAGCTGCGTTGGATTTTGCCAGCCGGAATTGCGGCAACTCTTGTCTTTAGCCTAGCTCTGCACCAGAACCACAAAGCCCGCGAAGAAAAAATCAACCAAGTTCTTTCTTCCGCTTTTACCTATGATCTCGATGCCGACGGTGCAGTAGAATCTTTTTTTTAATGTTCGCTTAGGCTTGCAAAGTCATTTCTTAAAAATTGAAGAGTCCTATTAAAAATTATTCTCATAAAAAAAAAGCCCCGCATTTTTGCAGGGCTTTTCATTTTTCATCCGCGAAATTGACTTCGCTATGACTTATTTAGATTGCAAGTAAGTAGTTACTGCAGTCACTTCGTCATCTGAAAGTTTAGAAGCAATGTCTTTCATTTCAGCTTGATTATCAATTGAACCATCTTTGTAAGCTACGAACTGAGAAGCCAAGAATGTTTGAAGTTGGCTTGCCAAACGTGGGCTCATTTTATTGCCTTCGCCATCACGACCGTGGCAATTATTACAAGCTAGAACGCCTTTTGCTTGAATACCATTTTCGTAAATATCTTTACCTTGTGCAATCACAGCCGCATCACCATCTGCTGGTGCAGCAGCAGGTTGTTTGCTGAAATAGTCTGCCAAACCTTTAAGAGTTGCATCATCAAATCCCTTGGCTTTTTTCGCCATCATCACTGCATTGTCAGAATGACGAGCTGCTGATTGATAATCTTTCAAACTTTGAAAAATATATTCTGAAGTTTGCGCTCCTAAATTCGGAAAGCCTGAATCAGCAGCATGACATTTTGTACATTTTGATTCAGCGAGATCGCTAATAGCGTCTGCTGATGCAACAGAAACATTTAAAAGCATAGCACTTAGGATTAAAGCCAATGATTTCATAAAAAATACCTCCAACTAAAAGTTGTTGTTAAAATAAAATTAGCCCGTTCTACGCCCGTTTATTTATGAGCGCAATAGCAATATTTATGCAGATAATTCCTTCACTGTTTTTTTGGGACATTTCGTCCGATGATCGAATTCCCCATCTCTAGGTTTAATCAGCATCATTATTTTTGTCTATTTTTTAGACACAAGAATGCTAACCAAAACAAAAGCACAAAGCTCATAACATAAAGACAATTAAATATGAAAAATTGAGTCATCCAAAAGTCGAGTCAAAATGTCCCAATCTCAGCAAAATGGAGATTTTTCACTCCTAGGTTCGACAGATTATCACTTATCTTATACATTCAAAATTGTGTATTCAGTATTTAACATGTCTCGAAAGCCGCTTCGATAAGGCGTCAAAACACCCAAAATTATAGAGGAATTTGAAAATCCTAATGACTAGTATATCAATGATCGACATCACAGAATCCGTCAAAGCAAAAGGTGAAAACACCACTTTGCTTAAATTTTCCGCGGAAGGAATTCAGCCTCTTTACGCCAAAGAAATTCTTGCCACATATTTATTGATGGAATGGCCCTTAACTGGCTCTGATCAAGAGACCTTGCGCTGCTATGCCATGTTGCTACCTCATGGAAAAATTCACGCTTTGGAGGTGTTTTTTTTGCGACAAAGTGATAGTATGCAGGGCTCTTTGTTGGGAGAATATTTGGGAACCACAAAGACTTACTCTTTAATTATTCCCAACAATAACTATGAAGGCAAAATGGACGAGGTTATATCTGAAATGACTTGGGCAAAAGTTTGTGGCTATGCAAAGAATTAATTTTATTTCTCATCTTTTTATGACTGGAATAATCAGCAGCTTTGTCACTGCGAGTGCCTGGGCTAATGTTGGTGATAACTACCCTTGCTTAAAATGCCATCAGAATTTCAGTAAAGCTAAAATTTTGAATCTCACTTTGCCTCTAAAAAAAGAGCATCAATCTTTGTCATTTAAACACATGAAAAATGAGAAGAGCTGCCTTCTTTGTCACTCAGACAATAGCCCCAACGAATTAAATATGCTTGATGGGAAAAAGATTTCCATGAGTGAGTCTCCCCAGCTTTGTGGCCAGTGTCATGGACCGATTTATTTTGATTGGCAAGAAGGCATTCATGGAAAACTCTTTGGCAAAGGGACTGATCAAAAGCGAAAATTTATTTGTGCCGAATGCCACGATCCGCACAATCCTAAATTTAAAAAAATGAAAGCAGAAGCTCCTCCAACTCGACCAAAGCTTGGAATAGCAAAAGTGGAACACGAAGAAAAGCCTATGAACTCGACGACGACAAATGAAAAGACAAACGAAGTGAAGTCAGAAAAAAAGGATCATCATGAAACCGAGTGATAAAACTAAAGGTACCAAAATTGAAAAAATGACGGAAGTCATGCTCGCTAATCCTGTAAAAAGAAGATCCTTCTTAAAGGGCTTAGGCGTGGTCGCTGCAGCGGCAGCGGCTCCTCTTGGAGCAGCGAAAGCCATTTCAGACAAAGCCGAGGAAAGTTCTTTTTGGGAAACCTTCTTTCAAAAACACTACAAAGAGATGAGCGCTGAAGATAAATTGAAAGTCTTTGCCCGAATCGAGCGCGAAACTAAAGCCAGCCATGGTGTCGAGGTCAAAGTTCAAGATCCCCAAGCCATTCCTGGGGTGAAATACGCCTATGCTTTGAATCTTTCACGTTGCAATGGTTCTCGACGATGTGTGACCGCCTGCGTTCGCGAAAACAATCAATCACGGCACGAACCAGAAATTCAATACATCAAAGTGATCGAAATGCCCCGCGGAACGATGGATCCTGAAAACGGAAATCTCTACTACCAGGGCGAATCCGTACCAAACGAAGGTAAATTCTATTTACCTGTGCAATGCAATCAATGCAATAACCCTCCTTGTACAAAAGTTTGTCCCGTGGAAGCAACTTGGAAAGAATCGTCTGATGGACTGGTCGTTGTGGATTACGACTGGTGCATTGGTTGTCGCTACTGCCAAGCGGCCTGCCCTTATGAAGCACGACATTTTAACTTTGCAAAACCAAACATCACGGCTGAAGAGATCAACCCCAATCAAAGTTATTTGAGCAATCGACTTCGTCCAAAGGGTGTGATGGAAAAATGCACCTTCTGCCTTCACCGCACAAGAAATGGCAAAAACCCCGCTTGTCACGATGCTTGCCCAACAGGCGCTCGAAAATTTGGAAATATCATGGATCCGGAAAGCGAAATTTCAAAGATCTTGAAAGAGAAAAGGGTTTTTGTCTTGAAGGAAGAGCTCAATACGATGCCCCAGTTCTTCTATTATTTTGATTGATGTTGAGGCCTTTAAACCGAAGACAAAGAGATTAAGTATAGAAATATAAAAGTAAAGAAGCTTAAAAGAATAGAAAACTGAAAAAATAGAAATAGAAGAAATAGAAAGAGAGACGTTATGAAAAGACAAATGATGGTGGCGAGAGCAACATTGACCTTGTTAGCGGCTCTCTCTATTTTAATTTCAGGAATGATATCTGGTTGTACACAAAAGCGCCAAAGCCAAACCCAAGCCGCAGCTGGAAATAGTAACCAAAGCTTAAGCACAGACATGGGCGGTCCATCGGCGAATTATTCTTATCCCCACGCTGCTGGTTGGAAATCTAACCATATCGGTTATTATGCGAGGTTTAGCCAATCCATCCAAGGCTCCGATCATGACTGCACAAGATGTCATAGCCAAGGTCAGAATAATGGTTCACAAAAAAATCTCAGTTGCGCGATCCAGTGCCATAAACCCGTTAAAACTCCAGATGGAAGTATTCCAATATCAAATCCGACAATCTCTGCTTCTGGACAAGCTTGCGTTGAATGTCACAAAGGCGCTTTCACTCAACCAAAACAGCATTATCCTGCTGCTGCTGGACTTTGTGATGTCTGTCACACGGTCAACCCTACTCACTTAACTGACAAATTGAAATCAACCGTCGTCACAAACAAAACAAATTCCGTTTGCATCGGCTGTCATGGAAAAATGGACACTCATGCCAATGTCCATAAAGCACTACAACTCAATGATAAATCCTGCATTTCCTGCCATAAACCTCATGGCTCAAATTTCAACTTTTTCACCAAAAGCAAATTGCCTGATTTATGTTTACAATGTCACGACGACTTGATCGATGACAACGCCAAGTCCATTCATGGAATTATCCCTGGCACTGATGACAACAAACGAAGTTGCGCTAATTGTCACAATCCACACTCTTCAGATATTAAAAAGCTCCTCGTGCAAGAGAAGAAAACTCTTTGTGTAAGTTGCCATGATCGTGAATATCAAACTAAATATACAGATGGATCACCAAGAACCATTCCAAGTATCAAAGAAAAAATCACTGGGAAGAATGCCCATCCTATTGCCGTTAATTCAGCCAACTGCACTTTGTGCCACACTCCCCATGCTAGTCTGAATGACGCTCTTTTGCTTAAAAAATTCCCAGTTTCTCCCTATGAAAAATACATACCAACAACCGCGATCGCCCCAGGCACCTACGAATTGTGTATGGGATGTCATGACGAATCCATGCTGGGTAAAACCATCAGTGAAGAAGATACCGATTTCAGAAATGAGACAAAGGCCGCTGATGGTACAGTTGCCATTGAGAACCTTCACTGGTTCCATGTGGTCAATGCGGCGGGCTCCACAGATCCAGACAAAGGACGCTCTTGCTTCGTTTGTCATGATCCTCACGGAAGCACGCAAGCTCACACGATTAAGACTTCTTTCCGCATGAGTGCGGCAACGAATGTGAATGTGACTTATTCAGCAACTAAAACAGGCGGAAGCTGTGCTAATACCTGCCACAGCGAACCTGTTAAACAATACAACAGACTTCAATAATAGAGAGGGAGTTTAACAACATGATTCTTCGATCTTACGCGCTATTTTGGATGCGCATGATTCAGTATGCGGCTGTCGGTAGCGTGAAGTTTTATCTTTGGATTCTTTTTCTTCTTGCTCTGATTATTCCAGGAATCGCGGCCTACTATTACCAATTCACCCATGGTTTGATCGTTACAAATCTTTCAGATCAAGTGAGTTGGGGCGCCTATATCGCGAACTTCACCTTCTTAGTGGGAGTTGCCGCCGGAGCTGTTTTATTGGTCGTACCGGCCTATGTTTATCATCACAAGCCGACAAAAGACATTGTGATCGTCGGAGAACTCTTGGCAGTTGCCGCCATTGTCATGTGCTTACTCTTTATCTTGGCCGATATGGGACGCCCGGATCGATTCACTCACGTCTTACCCATTCTTGGTCGATTAAATTTTCCTCGATCAGTGCTGGCTTGGGATGTGATCGTACTTAATGGCTACCTCTTTTTGAACCTACATGTTTCAGGCTACTTGCTCTTCATGAAATATTTGGGACGAACTCCGAACAAACTGATTTATCTTCCCATCGTTTTTATTTCAATTTTTTGGGCCGCAAGCATTCACACAGTTACGGCCTTTTTATACTCAGGACTGGGTGGGAGACCTTTTTGGAATACCGCGATTCTGGCTCCACGATTCCTCATCAGCGCCTTTGCTGGCGGCCCAGCGATTCTAACCATCGCTTTTCGTTCCATCAAATCTTGCACAAAATTGAATGTCGAAGAGGGCGTTTTTGATTTGCTTAAAAAAATTGTGGCAATCACTATGCCCATAAATTTGTTTTTGCTGGGTTGCGAACTGTTTAAAGAATTTTACACCGATAGCACCCATGTTGCTTCTGCAAAATATCTTTATTTCGGTCTTCATGGTGCTCATATGCTGACACCTTATATTTGGTCAGCGATCGCCATGGATTTGATCGCAATGATCATTTTCGTGACGCCTCGATTACGAAGCGATAACCGAATTTTTATTTTTGGTAGCGTGCTCGCGATTCTGGGGATTTGGACAGAAAAAGGAATGGGACTTATTATTCCAGGGTTTATACCTTCTCCTCTCGGTGATATTGTTGAGTACACTCCTTCCATTGTTGAATTTTTTGTTTGCCTTGGAATTTGGTCGCTGGGTGGTTTGATTTTTACTCTTCTCGCAAAAGTGGCCATTGGAGTTCTCACCGGCGATTTGAAAGAAAATTCAAGCATCAGCAGCCAGCACTAATAAAGTTTAGATGACCAGTCACCTGGTCATCTAAAAAGAAAATTTAGTTTTGTTATTTGACTCAGTTAAGGAGGGCCATGAATCAAAAACAACCCTCCTTATTTTTAGCCCATGGCTCCCCGATGAATGCCATCGAAGACAACTCCTTCACTCAAAGTTTAAAAAAACTAAGTCTTAATTTAGCACATGAATTTTCTGCCCCCAGAGCCATACTTGCGATCTCTGCTCATTGGTTAACAACGGGAACCTACCTCACTTCAGCAACCCGCCCGCGAATGATTTACGATATGTATGGGTTTCCAGAACCTTTGTATCAAGTGAAATATCCAGCGAAGGGAGCTCCAGACTTGGTGACAGAAATTCAAGCCTTGATTACCTCACCAAAAATTCTTTCTGACGAAGAGAAATGGGGCCTTGATCATGGTACATGGAGTGTACTTATTCATCTATTTCCGAGGGCACAAGTTCCAGTCATTCAATTGAGTATTGATCTATCACAGCCGCTTCAATTTCATTTAGAATTAGGAAAACAATTAGGCCAATTACGTCAGTCCGGAGTGCTCCTGATGGGAAGTGGAAATATCGTTCATAATTTAAGAAACTTTAGCTGGAACGAAAATGAGACCCCCTTTACTTGGGCACAAGAATTTACGAATTGGTTCGAATCTCAACTTAAAGACAAAAATTATTCTGCATTGCTAAATGATTTTAATAAAACCAAAGTTGGCCAAATGAGCGTACCCACTTTGGATCATTATATTCCGCTTCTGTATATCCTGGGGGCTGCAGATAAAGCCGAACAGCCGAATATAGAATTTTCGGGAATTCAAAATGGCTCCATTGCTATGACCTCATTTAGTTTTAAAGGCTGATAGCTTCGAATTTATCGACGGATAGCTTTAGGATCGATGGCATCTTGAAGCCCATCACCCACGTAGTTGAAACTCATGGCAAGAGCCAGAATATTAAATCCCGGAATGATCGCCAAAAATGGTGCCTCGCTAATCAACTCTTGCGCATTAAAAAGCATATTTCCCCAGCTTGGAGTTGGTGGTTGAATGCCAAGACCTAAGTAACTCAGAGCCGCCTCTGAGAGGATCGCACCGCCCACACCCAAAGTGACCGATACCAATAAGGGAGCTATGACATTGGGAAAAATATGTCGAAGAATAATGGTGCGATCTCTTGCTCCCATCGTCTTTGCCGCTAAAATAAATTCACGCTCCCGCAAAGATAAAACGCTCCCGCGAACCAAACGTGCGACACCCATCCAAGAAAAAATAATTAAAATCAAAACCAGCTTAAGAACATTTTCATGTTCGGCACTAATCACCGCGCGCACACCGGGGACCTTATCCAAATCAATCGCCGCAAAAAGAATCATGATAGGAATCCGAGGAAGCGACAGCAATCCGTCCGTCACCCTCATCAACAGAGTGTCGATAAATCCACCGTAAAAACCTGCCATCGCACCAATCAATAAACCTAAAATTGAAGAAGCAATGGCGACCAAAACTCCGACTCCCATGGAAACACGGGCACCGTAAACCACGCGAATAAATACGTCTCTACCTAATTCATCCGTTCCAAAAAGATGTTTAGTTTTAAAATTCTTCATCACTTTAGAAAATTCCGCTTTGCCGATATCTTTTCCCGAACTTTCTAATTTTTGCAAAGAATCCCAAGCTTCATTAAAATCCTTTTTTGAAAATTCCAGCAGGACCTCTTCCGCTTTGGCCTCGGGAGTTGGTGGCACCACAAGATTTTTTGCGATCAATTCAGTTTTTAAAGCCTCTGCAATGTCTGCATGATCAGCCACATACTTCACAATCAGATCTTCTTTTTGATCATCAGTTGCGATAGAAACCTCTCCTGGATGCTGATAACGAGTCATCGGATTTTGCAAATCCGGATTAAGGCCCGATAAAAAACCAATCACTGGCGCAAAGACCGCTACCAAAATATAAAATACGATCACCGAAAGACCTGCCACAGCAGCACGGTGTTCAAGAAATTGAGAAAGAACTATCTTCCACATCGGAAGCACTTGTTCGGCTTTTGTGATTTGCGCTTGAGTCAGTTGAGTTTCACCCTGTGACATCTGTTTTAATCCTTAATTGTATGAAATTCGCGGATCTGCAAAAGCATACAGAATATCCGCAATCAGGCTAAAGAGAAGAACCATTCCCACTGAAATCATAAAGCTCACCATGGCTACGTTAAAATCATTTCCAATGGTGGCATCGTAGACAAGCTTTCCCACTCCCTGATAAGAAAAAACAGTCTCTGTAATCAAAGCACCAGAAAAAACATCGGAGAGACTTAATGTCACAATGGTGATCAAGCTCAGTAAAGCATTACGAAAACCATGACCCCAAACAATTTCTTTGCGTGCCAAACCCTTTGCTTTCGCCGTTCGTATGTAATCTCCGCGCATTGATTCCATCATAGCCGAACGTGTGTAACGCAAGAAAGTTCCGATCTCCATGTAGGCCAAGGAGATTGTCGGAAGAATCAAATATTTCAAACGATCCACGGTCAGTGTAAAAATGTCACTATTTTCAATTCCTGCTGTGGTGGTGCCGCCGGCTGGAAACCAGCCGAAGAAAACGGAAAAAATTAGAATCAGCATAATACCAAGCCAGAAAGAAGGAACACTGATCCCAGCAAACGCAAAAAAGTTCACGATATAATCGAATTTCGTATTGGGCCTAAGCGCGGTGTAAACCCCGAGTGGAATGGAAACTAAAAGAGCCACGAGGATTGAGGCCATCGACAAAATAAAAGTATTCATTAATCGCGCAGGCATAAATTCGGAGATCGGAATTCGGTAAGTTCTTGAATAACCCAACTCACCTGAAGCAATTGTCTTCACCCAATTACCATAGCGAACGTAGCTCGGCTGATCGAGCCCATATAATGATCTCAAACGAGCCACATCTGCAGAGGTAATATGTGGGTTGGATTGCACCATAAGTTCAACGGGATCGCCAGGCATCAAAGCCATCAACGTGAAACACACATAGCTCAATGCCACGAGCATAATCACAGTTTGGATGAGTCGCCGAACAATATATGTTGTCATGGTTGCAATCTCAACTTTCGAGTGAAGTTATTTAACATCCCAGTTTTCTACATTGTTCGTCTCAGCATATTGATGACCGACCAATTGAAAACCCGTCAAACCCAAAGGGCGAACGGCCACTTTTGAGCGATAATAAAGTGGAATCACCGGTATTTCATCCGTGTAATAATGCAGAATCTGAGCCATCAAGGCTTTACGTTTATTTGCATCAAATTCAAGATCCAATTTATCTAACAGCACATCCACTTTTGGATTTGAATATCCACAAGTATTTTGACCAGACCAACCATTGGCTGCCGTCGGAATCATCGTCGAATGTAAATTCGATTTGGGACTTGTTTCTGGTGAAGACTCCCAAGCATACATGGCCATTCCATCAAATTTTCGGTTTTTTGTAGTATCGCCAAAGAAAACTTTTGCCGGCTGGTTTTTGATTTGAACATCAATACCTACGGCTTTCCATTGGTCTTTCAAAAAGACTTGAACGTTCTCTCGAGTTTTATCTCCCGCCGTCGTCATAAAAGTGAAACTCAAACGCTTGCCATCTTTTTGACGAATACCATCTGAGCCAAGTTTAAAGCCAGCTTCTTCTAAAAGCTTCGCCGCTTCTTTTCGATTGTAAGGATACAAAACGACGTGCTTTGGATCTTTCGTGTACCAAGAATCAATGGGAGCCAAATTATGAATCGCAACTTCTTGGCGACCTTCAAAAAGAGCTTTAACTAATTGTTCACGGTTGATGGCATAAACCAAAGCTTTACGAACGCGCACATCTTTTAACAAAGGATTGTCGAGGTTAAGATCGATGTGCTCATAAGTGGTGGAAGCTTTAAAATCAACGATGTAAGGAAGTTTTTCCGATTTCACTTTTTTCTCAAACGCCAAAGCTTGGTCAAAAGCAAAACCCAAAGACGATACTTTGTCGATAGTATTTGAACGCAAATTAGCCTCAAGTGTACCGGTGTTAGGAATTAACTTGATTTGAATTTTCTTGAATTTTGGAGCCTCGCCATAAAATTTAGGATTTGGCACCACTGTCACGTGATCGGCTAATTTCACTTCCGAAATCAAGTAAGGACCATTGTACAAACCAGGCAAGGTTGGATTGCGACTGTAGTTTGTGTTTTTTTCGTAGCCTTGATTTTGAGTTTTGTATTGATTGAAAATAGGCTCTTCTAAATGCTTTGGCAGTGGACGAAAATCAGCCATTTGGTAAAAATCCCAACGGGCTTTGTCATAGGTCATCGTGCATTTTTTTGGTGTTTTTGGATCCCAATCAATTTTCTCTAACATGGTGTAAGTTTCTTTGCTGGAAACAGAAACAGTATCATTAATTCCCACTTCGCGAGTGAACGCAAAATCAGCGCAAGTGATCGGAGTTCCATCACCCCAAACCGCATTGTCTTTCAACTCCCAAACCGCAATGATTTTTTTCTTATCGGGAGTCAACTTCGCGGAGCCATCCTCCAATTTAGGAATTTTTTTTGCTAATTGTGGAACCCATTTACCATTTTGATCCAAAATCACTAAAGAGCGACCCACCATTTGATAAATATAAGTTGTCGCAGACATACTCATGATCAAAGGATTCAGATTTTCAAATTCTTGCGTGATACCAATTTTAAGCTCAGCGCGAGTCAGCTCGGCGGAAGCTGTGCCACTCATTAAGAGTGAGGTTCCAACACTCAGTACAATCGTCGTCCAAAATGAATGCTGAGAGCCAGCCGATGGGCGTTTCAAGCCAGCCGATGGGCGTTTCGCTTGCCAGAAAATCTTATTCATCGAAATCTCCTTTTTTTACAAAAAATTATAAAACTCAGTCGAAAAATCACAAAAACTAACTCAAAAAAATCACTCCCTCATTTTTCATACAACCAACAAGAAGTGCAGTGATCTCCCTTGACGGAATCATAGCTCTTCAAAACTGGTAATTGCTGAGAACAAATGTCCATTTTCTGCGAACAACGCGGATGAAAAGTACAACCCGGTGGCGGATTGATCGGACTGGGCACCTCTCCAGATAAAGATTTTTTCATCTTCTTTTTGCCTTCACCAATGCGAGGAATCGCAGAAATCAAAGCTTGAGTGTAAGGATGCTGAGGATTGGCGTAGAGTTCTTCTCTTGGTGCAATCTCCACAATCTTCCCCAGATACATGACGGCAATTCGATCACAAAGATGTTCGATCACCGAAAGGTCATGAGAAATAAAAATATAAGTGAGCTGAAACTTCTGCTGCAAATCCTTCATCAAATTCAAAATTTGCGCCTGAATTGATACATCCAAAGCACTGACGGGTTCATCGGCAATGATCACGCTAGGCTCAAGAGCTAGTGCGCGCGCAATGCAAATTCGCTGCTTTTGCCCTCCGGAAAATTCATGGGGATAGCGATTCACATGAGAGGCCTTAAGACCTACGGTTTCAAGCAATTGCAGAACCCGTGCATTTCGTTCAGTGCGGCTTAAAAGCCCGTGAATTTCGAAAGGCTCCGCCAATATTTGACCCACCGTCATCCGAGGATCAAGAGACGAAAAAGGATCTTGAAAAATCATTTGCATGTCTCGACGCATGATTCGTAATTTTTCGCCACTCTCGGCGCGCCAATCACGGTTTTTGAATTTCATCTCACCTTCAGTGGGTTCATAAAGCCGAATCAAAGTACGACCCAAAGTCGATTTTCCGCAACCGGACTCTCCAACCAAGCCCAAAGTCTCACCTTTGCGAACAGTGAAAGACACTCCGTCGATGGCTTTAACTTGACCGACTTCGCGCAGGAGCAATCCTTTGTGAATCGGGAAATATTTTTTTAGATTTTTAATTTCTAGAATATTTTCCATGGCTACCTTAATGACTGACTGGAAAAAAACAAGCCACGGAATGGCCCGCTTTCACCTGAGTTAAAGGAGGACGATTCACACGACATTCATCTTTGGCTCGATGACAACGATTAAAAAAGGGACAACCTGGTGGCAATTCATGAGGAGCCGGCACCGAACCTTCAATGGTTTGCAATCGATTTGATCGATGACCAAACTTAGGTCGACTGCCGATCAAGGCCTCTGTGTAAGGATGCGCTGGATTTAAAAATAATTCCTGAGTTTGAGCGATCTCACAAGTCTGTCCACCGTACATGACCATCGTGCGATCAGAAATTTCTGAAATAACACCCAAATCATGAGTGATAAATTGCACCGTCATGTTCAATTTTTCTTGTAGGCCCTGAATAAGTTCTAAAATCTGCGCCTGAATAGTGACGTCCAATGCAGTGGTGGGCTCATCGGCAATCAAAATTTTAGGATCACAAGAAAGAGCCATCGCGATCATCGCTCTTTGGCGCATTCCACCGGAAAGCTGATGCGGATAAGTGTCGTAACGATCTCCTGGCGAAGGAATTCCTACCAAGGACAACATTTCAATGCCCCGCTCTCGCGCTTCATTGAGCGGCAGTCGCATATGCTTCATGATTTGCTCATTGATTTGGTGACCGATACTCAAAACTGGATTCAGCGCAGTCATTGGCTCTTGAAAAATAATCGCCATTTCCCCACCGCGCACAGCCTCCATATCATGTTCAGAAAGCAGCAAGATATCTCGACCGTTAATAAAGACCTGACCTCTAGAAATCCTTCCGGGCTGCTCAATGAGTCGCATCAGAGAAAAACTAGTCACAGATTTGCCGCAACCAGATTCACCAACGATTCCTAAAGTTTCGCCTCGATAAATGTCATAAGACACATCATTCACGGCACGAAAAGGCCCCAGGCGAGTGCTAAATGTCGTTTCTAGATTTCTGACACTGACAACGGGGTCGTTCAAAGTTCTCTCCGATTTCGTTATCTTCAGCATTCACTGTTAAAGGGATGAGCTCCTTAACAGAAACAAATCCATTTAAAAGAGACCCTGCAAGCCAGGATCTTCCTTTTTAAAGGAGGCCTTGTTTAACAAGCCCTCCTTTAAAAGGCAAAAAGCTTTTAACCCTGAAAGATCAAAAAAATTGTTGAGTTTCAAAACCTTGAGCCACTCGATCCAAAATTTTAGTTGAGCTTTGTCCCATAAAATCAGAAATTTTTTCACTGAGGTGGCGTTTTTTCTCATACTTGATTTCGTAAATAGGTCTTTCTGCTTTGAAAGCTCTTAACAAGTAATCATCGCTGGTCAAAATTTCATCAATCAGACCAAGCTCTTTAGCTTTTTGACCATACCAATATTCGCCAGTGCAGACCTCGCCAAGATTGATGAGTGGACGATTCCCACCCACCCATTTTTTAAATAATTCATGAGTGTCTTCAAGCTGTTCAAGGAATTTCTGCTCACCTTTAGGAGTGATTTCTCCTAGCATACTTACGGTCCGCTTGAATTCGCCGGCCGTGTACTCTTTGTAATCAACTTCATGTTTCTTTAAAAGTCGATTGAGGTTCGGCACCTGTGCCACCACTCCAATCGAACCAAAAATCGCAAATGGAGCACCGACAACATGATTTGCAACGCAAGCCATCATGTAGCCACCGCTGGCTGCCACTTTATCGACGCACACGGTCAATGGAATCTGGCGTTCACGGAAACGCAAAAGTTGGCTCGCCGCTAAACCGTAACCATGCACAACTCCGCCGGGACTTTCCAATCGCACCACCACTTCGTCATGAGTGGTTGCCAATTGTAAAACCGCAGTGATTTCTTCACGAAGACTGTCCACTTGGCTCGCTTTGATATCGCCTTTGAAGTTCAAAACAAAAAGTTTTTTCGCTGTCTTTGTCTCAGCTTTTACTTCCTGTCTGGTCTCAGAATTTAGCTCTGATTTTGAACCAGAAATTGAGTTAAGTTTCGATTCGCTCGCCAGATCATTGACTGATTCTGATTTTAAATCGTGGGCCAGCTTCTTGGCTTCTTTCTTTTTCTTTTTTTGCTCCAACTTCTTTTCTGCGTCGAGCTTTTTTTTCTCTGCTTTAAACTCCTCTTTTGAGAGGGTGTAGCTCTTTAAAAAAGTTCCTAGGTCCTTCAAATGTTTATGCAAAGGCTCGACAGATAATTCAGGTTTGTGACTCGCCTTTGCAGTCAAAACAGCAACCAATAAAATGATGGCTCCAACTGAAAATAGAATCACTAAAGCTTTGGCCGCAAAAATTCCTACTTCAACCACGAAAAGGACCTCCTCAAAAGTCCTGTGTTATAGCTTGAGACTCTTCTATGGTCGAGGGGATTTTTACTCAATTTAGAATTTAGCTTGAAGCCTCGGGCCATTAGCATCTGTAATAAAGAAGGACCCATTTTTTGGGAAACCGGAGGACTTCGTTGAGCCAATGGACCGTTGTTGAAAAATTGGTGATTTTTTTGGTATTGCCCTTGCTGATGAACTCATCAGCACTTGCACGAGTCGTCAACTCACCGGATGATGAAATCAGAATTAATGCCTTTCAAGATCATCTCGATCATCTCTCCCAACTGGAACGAAAACGCCTATCCGACGTTGATCAAATCAAAATCGGAAAATCCGAGTGGGAGCGCAAGATGGCCCTTGAGGCTGAAATCTATCGACGACAAAAAGCTCTTCAAGAAAAAGCGGTGGATGAATCTGGTCCGAAATACGAAGAATATCTTCAAGAGCGCCAAAAGATTTATAACTCGAAAGAAAATCTTCGAGAGAATTTTATTCAGTTACGTGATCGCTCTCGAGCGACACAACTTCGCCACGTCGGTTTGAGCGAAGAATCAGAATATTTTTTGGCCGAAAACAAAGATCGTGTGGATTGGAAACGAAGAAAATTTTCTGAAAGCACGGCAAGTACAAGTTCCGGGGGAAGTTCCTTTGGAGGTTCGTCGTCGGGTTACACTCCGCCGTCGTCTTCAGGGGGGAATTTCTATGAAGCGCCACCGGCTCCTCCCGTCCCCTATGAACCGCAAAATTGGGAAATTCCACCACCTCCGCCTCCACCGATGTTTGAAGACGATAATCCCTTCTAGGATTTCAGAATTTGTTCTGTGGTTAAGCCCGTGGCTTTCTGAATGCCTTTCAGCAAATACCACAGAATTCCTGACAGCATGAACATCGACGGAATAAGAATCACACCTGAAGCATAAAGGGTCATCTTGCCAATTTGCTCATTGAGCATCGTGGCTTGCTCTGCGACCTCTAAATTCACATCAATGGGTACAAATATCCGCAGCGCTAAAAAGAAATTCACCACGGCCGAAACGAAAAAGGTCAAAGCTAAAAGCTGAGTGCACTTACGTAAATGGAGTTCAAATTCCTTCCAACGACCTTGAAACTCCAGTTTTTCATGAATTAAATCTAAATGCATAAGCTGAGGATTCAGCAACAAGGTTTCAATGAAGGGTTTTTTTGTAAAGCTGCTAATAATAACAAAAACCCCAATCAAAGAAGGAAATACGGCTTCTTTCACTGAGAACCAAGTTCCACCCAAATGCAAAAGCGCCAAAGTTCCCGTGAGTGAAACATTTATAAGCCCTAAGAGCGAAAAATAATTGGTTTTCTTTTTCTTCCACAAATCATAAGTTCCATTGGTCAAAGGAAAAGCAAGTGCTAAGCCCAAGGCCAAAGGGGCTCCCAGACGTGAGGAGAGTTTATTGAGAATAAAAACAGGAATGATCACGTTGATGAGAATATTCACCAACCCGTTTTCTTGCTTTGCTGGAACTTTCTGATCTTTAGGTGCGGAATCTTTCATGTGTGAACTCCGAGAGCCCAAGATGCTGAGAAAAGCAAATTTTGTCTAGGAAAATATTTGAATCAAAAAAAAGCAACTCAGGCTGTTATCACCTGAGTTGCTTTGAAACTGCTTTAAAATTCTTTAAGGATTATTTTAGAAAAACCTTAAAACTTTTCTCCGTCTATTCCATAAGAACAAGCCTCTGGATGCTCACCTAGATACTTTTTTAAAGCCTCCAAGTCGTTGATTGATTTTCCGACAAGAATATCCTGCGAAGCTTTTGCCTTATTATCAGGAGAAAGCTCGCTCTGACCAGATTTGCGATAAATCTTGGTCCCACATTTGTCGAATTCATCCACTGTAATTTTCCCGCTCCCCTTCACATATTGAATGGCAGAGGCAGAAAAAGAAACTGTCGCTATTGTTAATAAAAGAAATATTTTTTTCATATTTAAACCTTCTTCTTAAACTCAGTTATAAAAGAAAACAAATTGGTAGTTAATTTGAGAATCGCCATTCGCAAAACCTTCGCCTTGATTGTAAGACTTCGGTGCATTTTGCTGAGTGTAATACTCAAGTTTGTGAGTGATACTCGCCGATGGCTTGTAATTCACACCAACGCCAAAGTTTGCAAAAGCAGTGTTGTTAGAACCTGTAGTCCCATTGGTAAGGTCAGCGGCAACTCCTGCCGCCTTATCCTGTTGGTACTGGTCGAAAAGCACAAAGGGAATCCATTTTTCACTATTTTTAGTTGAAAAAGTGTAAGAAGCCACGGCGTACATTCCTGAATCAGCTTTACTATTACTTCCATCTCCGCCCATGTATTCTGCCCAAAGACCAAATTGACCAAGGGTCAAGTTAACGTTGAGATCCACAGGACTGGTTTCATAAGATTTTAAGAGGGTTGTATCTGTATGCTCTCTCGTTCCAGATTGAACTCCGACAGCAACCGTTCCACCATTAAATTTTGTATCATATCCGAACTGCCAATATCTGGAATAACCCGCATTATGACCAGCATTGCTTCCATTTGGGCTGCTTGTTCCGCGATCAAACCAGAATTTGTAGCTAAAGCCTGCTCCGATGTCTCCGTAAAGCATGGCACCCGTATAGCCACCAGTCCAAGTTTCCTTAGTGACAATCATGGGCTCAGTCACTGGCAATACGATGCTTGGGTAGTGATTGGCTTTCCAAAGAGTCGGGCTTAAAGATTTTCCAACAACCACATTTAAGTTCGGGTGAAAATGCATCTCTGCATAGGCCCGTTCAACAACGATTTCTCCGCCAGGTGTAGTATCAACCGTTCCTCCAGCTGGAGCCTCAGTGTGCTCGGCACCATTTTGAAATTCGATTTCTGTGAAGAATTTGTAAATACTTTCTTCATGTTGCATCATCAAAGTTACAAAAGAAGGGCTAAAGTTCCCTTGTTTAGGAGTGGGATCAGCGCTTTTTACGCCTTCACTGGTGGTGTTCAAACTATCAAACTGAAAATACCCAAAGACATCAAGCGCACGAGCTTGAGCCGAGCCAAGCAAAGCCGATACGGCAAAAACTTTTGCGAGGGTTTTAAGTTTGGAACTCAAATTAAATTGATCCTTACTTTCGTTTTGTGTGTTCGTCATAAATCCTTCCATCAATGGTTTTAAACTCATAGGTTTAGGCTGTTGCAGCCTTGTTAAACCTCAGCAAAATTATCTAAACACATTAGTTTCAAAGTCAACACGACAGGACCTAGGTCCTTAATTTCACGGTGTGCCTTTAATTTAGACACTTTAATCTCGTCATTAATAAATAGAACCCAATAGAAATCGGAACATTCGTTGCATTTCAATAAACTTTTGCTGCTTAACAATTTTTGCTTTTATTTTATGTTGGTTATTTTTTTAAGAACGGATCGCCATGAAAACTTATCAACACCGCCTGATCACTCATTATTTTCGACCTTATTTCTCCCCGTTAATATTGAGACTCACCTTGCTGTCTATTTTAACGACTCCCCTTATTGCAAAGGCGTCCATTGATAATCATGATGCCCCTTAGGACGAGCAAGTGACAGAAGACTACACTCCTGAGCTTTTTTCTCTTGTTCCAGATAATTCATCCGACAAAAAACCAGGACTCTGCAGCAGTCTCGTGGGCTTTGGCCAGACTGAGTGGCAAAAAAACTACTCCGCAGGGGTTGATATTTCTAAATATCAAAAGGTCACTAGTTGGTCTGAATTTGAAAATAGCGACAACCTTTCCTTCTTGTTTATCAAGGCCACCGAAGGTGTGACGATTCGAAATCCATTTTTTCCTCAACACTGGAAGGACTCCAATTATATTGCCACTCCAAATCACCCAAAAATGTATCGTGGCGCTTACCATTTTTATCATCCTGCGGATGACCCAATAGAACAGGCCGATTTTTTCCTCAGTACCATCGGCGAATTAGAAATAATCGACCTACCGCCTGTTTTGGATTTAGAATCCTTCGATAAACTTAAAATCACCGACCTTAAAGTCAAGAAGACTGTCGCCAAAAATGTACTGACTTGGTTAAGATACGTGGAGCAAAAAACCCATCGCACGCCGATTCTCTATACTTATCGAAACTTTTGGATCACGCTTGGAAGCATTGACCCTGCTTTCGCGCATTATCCTCTTTTTATTGCCTCTTATAACGAGAACCTTTGTCCTCTAGCGATGGCGCCTTGGACCAATTGGACTTTTTGGCAGTACTCAGAAAGTGGCACAATCTCTGGTATCGAAAATCACACCGATTTGGACATTTTCAATGGCAACGAGAATGATTTATTAAACTTTATTGATAGCTCTAAAGTCCCTTTTCAAAATGAAATCTCTGGAATCACATCCTCATTAAATGAAGGGCCTAAATAAGATTGCTAACTTTTTAGACAGTCGAGTTTCCAAATTCGGCACTATCGCCCACTCGTTAAATATTTGCTGACAATGTTTTAAAATGAGACAGCGTAACTTGCTGAAATCACAGCCTATCGCAGAGTTAACTTTTCTCAGCCTTCGGCATGGCCCTCGCATTGAGTTTAAGGTGAGATCTTTTAATAACTAAATCAGTGAGGTGATTTATGAAAAAGTTTTATTCGATGAATTTGGTCGCTGGACTTGCCAGCTTAATGCTCCTTGTAGGCACTGTTGCCTGTAATAACGGCGGGGGAGGCGGAAGCGGTACAACTCCTGTGACTTATCCTTATGGAACGGTCACTGGTATCACCAATCCCGTGGCAATTTATAATTCGATTTTGTCCTCCAGCTATTCTGGTGATGGGCAAATGAGCATGTCCTTGATTGGCCAAAGCGGAATCACATCAGGCTATAATCCGGCTGTTGGATTCACAGGCACTTTGAATCTAACATCTTACAATCTATCTTTCTGCGGCGCTCCTGGCGGAAGTTATGCTCTTAGCACTCTACAAACAGGCGTGATGAGTGGCACTTCAATCGGGCCGTTGGTTCTGCAAGCGTCGGGACCCTCGCTTTTCAGAATGGAAGTTAGCTACGGCATTATTGAAAATGCTGGAGCACGAGTGAGCTTCAACATGAATGTGTATGTGAACGGTCAGCCGTGCGGCTTATTGATCACTCTCTAAGCATGTTAGAAAATTGTTAGCCTCATCTGACAAAATCTTACACTCTCGCAGAGTCGAAGAAAAAGCTTCTTAGACTCTGCGTTGTTTTTTTATTCATTGCCAACCTCCTGATTTTTTTGCCAGAATTCGAACATTATGAATCTACCACTTTGGATTGAATTCTTCGATGATTTGCAACATGTTCGTGGTCGGTCCCTCAACACGGTGATGGCATATCGCCGTGATCTAGAGCTGCTCGTCCAGTTTAAAATGACAGATAAGCCAATCACCGCTTTTTATGAATTCATGAAAAAGAATAAGCTTTCTACAAGGTCTCAGGCGCGAGTGATTTCTAGCCTCAGAACTTATTTTCGTTTTCTTGAAAGCCGAGGAATCAACTCTCCTGAGTTGATGGATCTTCGTCCTCCAAAAGTAAAAGCGGGCTTACCAAAAACTCTTTCTGTGGAAGAATTCCATAAGCTTCTTTTATTTTCTGGCGCTCAAGATCCTGATCGCAGTGCACGCAATCGCATGACCCTTTTGCTCTTATACGGATTGGGCTGCCGAGTGAGTGAACTTATTTGTTTAGATCTAGCTGACTTCAACGAAACAGATCGCACTTTGAAAATCCTCGGCAAAGGAAGCAAAGAACGTTTGGTTCCTTTGACTGACACATTGAACGAAGAGTTAGTGAATTATTTGAAAATCCATCGTCGTCGCATCAATAAAGAAGACAGCAATCAATCTCTCTTGATCAATGATCGTGGGCATCGCCCTTCCCGTGTTGATATTTGGCGCTGGCTAGCAGCTTGGTCTGTTCGAGCTGGCTTTAGCGAGCCCGTAAGTCCGCATCGTTTCCGTCACGCTTGTGCGACGGTGCTTTTAGAAAACGGCGCTGATTTGCGTTCGATTCAGATGCTCTTGGGTCATGCAAGTATTCAGACCACTCAAATTTATACCAACGTTACCACACAAAATTTGGTAAAAACAGTGGAAGAGCATCACCCGCTCTCAAATTTGGATCAAAAAATTCCGGAAACCGTTCTCTAATTCGTTGCTCGCTGTAAAATTTTAAATTCACAGCTTGCGGATTTTTTTGCATTTCTAAAAGAAATGCTTGTTCATTCATTTGCTTTTGAAAATCGTCGTCCAATTCCAGTCGAGGTCGAGCTCACGCTCTGGCCTGGTCTTCCCTCGATTCAATTTGTAGGGCTTCCTGATCAACAAATCAAAGAAAGCGCCTGGCGAATCAAAAGTGCGATCAAATCTCAAGGCTTTGATTTTCCAAAAGCCCAACAAATATTGGTGAATCTTCGTCCGAATTCCCTCAAGAAATCATCTCAAGGAATTGAATTGGCTGTCGCTATGGCTTTTTTAATGGAGAGCGAACAAATTCCCGTGCCTTCTTCAGAGCTGCTCAAAGATCTCTTTATATATGGATCTTTGACCTTAGCGGGAGAAGTCAACTCCACTCAGGATTTAAACTTATTAAAAAGAATAAGTGCTCACTCTCAATTGGTTACAGGCTCTTTGCCTGAACTTCAACAAAACCCCCGAATGAAATTTGCCAGCATTTCAAATTTACAAGCCTTGAAAGAAATTTTGATTTTTAACGATCCACGAAAAGAGCTCTCTGTCACACGACCCGAATTTGATGAGTTTTTATGTTGGAGTGAACGCGAAGTCGAATTTTTACAAATAGCGGCAACTGGTGGACATCATGCTCTCCTCGCAGGCCCTTCAGGCTGCGGAAAAACCACCATGGCCAAACTCATTCATAAAATTTTGCCCGAGCCAAAGGAAGAAGAGGACACTGACTGCCTTCAAGCTCGCTCCGGCTGGCTGGCCTTAGCACAACCTCATCACTCGGTGACTTTGCGGGGACTCATTGGCGGAGGTGCTGATGTCAACGAAGGGGAGGTGACTCGCGCTCATGGTGGAGTTCTTCTGCTTGATGAATTCCTGGAATTTCGGGCCGAAGCCATCGAAGCTTTGCGTGAGCCCTTGGAAGAAGGCGTGGTGCACTTGGCCCGTGGTTCAAAAAGCCTCACCTTGCCTGCTAAATTTCAATTATTGGCGACCACAAATCTTTGTCCCTGTGGGCGTTGGACGCCTGGAATTAAAAAAAGCTATTGCCGTTTCACGCTTAAAAAATGCAAATCCTACGGGGAACGAATGAGCGGTCCGCTTTTGGATCGTTTTCAAATTTTGCATTTTGTTTTCAACCAGTGGGAGTCAAAGCGCGAGATTCGTAGTACTACAACAAAGACGCTCATTGAAAAAATAGAAAAGGCCACAGATTTTCGTCGAAGCCGAGGGCAGAAGAAGAAAAATGCTGAACTGACCCTGGAAGAGCTTCAGAGCACTGATTCTTCAATTATTAGGGCAAATCTTTTACCTGAGACTTTGGGTTCAGAGCGTAGACGCCTTGCGACGCTAAGAGTAGCTAGAACTTTTGCTGATTTATCAGGAGAAATTCGGATTCGACCTGAGGATTTGCAAAAGGCACTCCGTTACACCTACATAAATTTCCAAAGCATTAGCCGCTGGGATTGACATTTTTTTTTAAGCTGTCTAATCTTGCGACCTTACTCCCAACGATTCAACCGACACATACAGTCGCTTGATAGACCGGTGACGTGGCCGAGGGGTTAGGCTCAGCTCTGCAAAAGCTGCTACAGGGGTTCAAATCCCTTCGTCACCTCCAAAATCTTCGGGGTTCTGGTGGTTCTGGTTCTTCTCACTTCATCGTTTATCACTCAGCGCAATCTAGAAAAAACAAGCATTTAGCGTTTTCAATCGATAGTTTACAAAGTTTTTAAACCCTCTTGCCTTTCTCTGTAGGGCTTTTGCGGTTCCGTTCGTAGCTTCAG